>NZ_JBGCCM010000010.1:0-288679 GCF_041262085.1 Catenulispora sp. GAS73 | reverse complement strand
GGCGGTTTTCGTGGGCAAGACCGCGCACCGGTCCAAATCTGGACACAGCATCTCGGCGGCTGGCGGTTTTCGTGGGCAAGACCGCGCACCGGTCCAAATCTGGACACAGCATCTCGGCGGCTGGCGGTTTTCGTGGGCAAGACCGCGCACCGGTCCGAGTCACTGCGCACACTTTTGGTCTGGCGGCTGCCTGCCGCGTTTGGTGGGCACCTTGAGGCCTCCGGCGGGCGCTCTACAGCGAGGGGGCGACCCGCGCGTCCGGCGCTTCGGCGGCGGCCCGCGACTGCTCGGCTTTCTATCCGCTGTTGCCTGCGCCGCGCTGTCCGGCGGCGGTCGCTGCTTGTGGTCGCCGGGTTCTGTGCCCCTCGCCGCGTCGTCGCCTTACGGAACCAGGCCGGTCCGGTGGTGTAAAGCCGGATCACACCTGCTGTGGTCCGGTTTCGCCCGGCTTGACACCACCGGCCCGACCAGGTTGGCTGCGCCCGCCGACGCGGCGAGGGACCCAGAACCAACACCCCGCATGGTCCGGTCGGACACGACGAACCACGGGGCCGGCCAGCGCTTACCCGTCGCCATCCGTGGAGCCGGGGCGCGCCTCAAGCCGCCTCGCCGGCGCCGGTCGTCCGCCGGTATCGTCCCGGCGCGATACCGAACTCGCGCTTGAAGGCCTTCGCGAACGCGAACTCCGACGAGTATCCGACCTGCTGCGCCACCGCGCTCAGCGGTGCGTCCGACTCCCGCAGGAGGCGGCCGGCCGTCGTCATGCGCCACCATGTCAGATACGTCAGTGGTGGCTCGCCGACCAGTGTCGTGAAGCGCTGCGCGAAGGCCGAGCGGCTCAGGCCGGCTCGATCGCCGAGTTCTGCGACGGTCCAGGCGTGGCCCGGATCGTCGTGCAGGTTTGTCAGTGCGGTGGCGATTGCGGGATCCGTCAGGGCGCCGGGCCAGCCGAGCGCTGCGTGGTCGCGGGTCGAGCGCTCGATCCAGCCGCGGAGGATCAGCAGCAACATTGCGTCGACCAGTGCTGGGACCACGCCGTCCTGCCCTGGCCGGGCTTGCTCCAGTTCCTCGCCGAGCAGTGCGACCGTCGCGGCCAGTCCTGGTGTCTCGGAGGCGCGCAGGAGCAACAGTTCTGGGAGTTCCGCCAGCAGCGGATGCGGACGCGTCCGTCCCAGCTGATAGGCACCACAAATCAGCAGCGAACGTTCCCCGGGTCCCTCGACGTCCACCCGGCCGATCGTCTGCCCTGGGCGCCACGCCGCAGGTCGGAAGTCCTGCAGTGGCGTAGTGGGATCGTCGGCCAGCGATACCGAGCTTCCGTGTCGCAGCAGCGTCACGTCTCCGGCCGCCATCTCCACCGCCTCGCCCGCCGGCGGTAGTAGCCAGCACTGCCCGCGTAGCAGTACATGGAACGTCGTCCCGCCGACTCGGGGGAACCGCAGGCCCCATGGCGCGTGCACTTCGGTACGCGCCGAGCGCGTCTGCCCGACCCGCATCGCCGCCAGGGCGTCGGTGAGTACGTCCATGCGCCGAATGGTAGCGCCTTCTCGGACGATCAGACATGAATCCTGGACTCGACGACATTCATCATCCGGCAGGGGAGTTCTAACTTAGGACACGTAGCCAAGAGAACGAACTCAGGGAGCTGATGGCAATGACCGTTCTGGTGATCGGTGCGACGGGTAAGTCCGGCCGGCCCGTCGTGGAGGCGCTTGCCGCGCGCGGCGTCAAGGTGGCTGCCGCCAGCCGCAACCCGGAGGGCGAGGGTGTCGGCAGTACCGTCATCCCCGTTCGCTTCGACTGGGCCGACCGCGCCACCTGGGCCCCGGCCCTGCAGGGTGCTGAAGCCCTCTTCATCGTCGGCCCCTATGCCCAGCCCGACGGCGACACCCTCGTCGCCGACCTCCTCGGCGAGGCCCACGACACCCGCCGCGTGGTGCTGCTCTCGGTGATCGGCGCCGAACTCCTGCCGACCGAGGCGATGATGGCTCATTGGGAGCGCGCCGTCCGCGCCTCCGGCAAGGAGTGGACCATCCTGCACCCGAACTGGTTCTTCCAGAACTTCGGGACCGGCTTCGCTCCGGCGCTGCGCGATCGCGGAGTCCTGCAGCTCCCCGCCGGAGACGGCGCCGTCAGCTTCGTCGACACCCGCGATATTGCCGAGGTCGCCGCCGTGGCGCTCACTGAGGACGGCCATGCCGGGCAGATTCTCACCATCACCGGGCCCGAGAGCCTGACCCACCAGCAGGCGCTCGACATCCTCGGCGAAGCCGCCGGTCGGACCTTGACTTACCGAGCGGTCCCGCCGCGGCAGGCCGAGGAGAGCTCCCGTGCCGCCGGTGCCAGTGAGCGCACCATCGTGGCCCAGCGCGGCCTGTTCCAGGTCATCCGCGACGGCGGCAACGCCCCGGTGACCGACGTCGTCCAGCGCCTCACCGGCCACGCGCCGCGCAGCCTCGCGCGGTACGCCGCCGAGCACGCGGACACCTGGGCCGCGGCGGCGGAGTGATTGAACTAGTACATATTAGGTTGTCACTAGTTCAAAGGGTCGCTAGGCTACGGATCATGACTGCGAAGACCCCCGCGCCGATCACCCTCACCGGGTCCCACATCCGCCTGGAGCCGCTGACCCGCGGCCACCTCTCCGACCTGTTCGCGGCCGGTGGCAACGACGATGCGGTCTGGCAGTGGCAGGGCGGGCCGACGCCGCGTACCGAGGAAGAGCTCGGCGCGAAGCTGGACGCGCTCCTCGCCGACGACTCCTTCGTGGCCTTCGCCGTCATCCACCTGGCCACCGGCCGCGCCGTCGGCTGGACCACCTTCCTCGACATCAGTCCGGTCGACGAGCGCCTGGAGATCGGCTGGACCTGGTACGGCAGCGCCTACTGGCGCACCCCGGTGAACACCGAGGCCAAGCTCCTGCTCCTCACCCACGCCTTCGAGGACCTGGGCATGGGGCGCGTCCAGTGGAAGACCGACCACCTGAACCAGCGGTCGCAGAACGCCATCGCGCGGCTCGGGGCGCAGCGCGAAGGGGTCCTGCGGCGGCACCGGGTGCGGCCCGACGGCACGTTCCGGGACAGCGTCTACTTCTCGATGCTCCAGGACGAGTGGCCGGCCGCAAAGCAGCGCCTGACCGAGCGCCTGGCGCGCGGCTGACCGGAGTTGCCGCGGTGCCGGCGGCCCGCCGTCCACGGGGGATGGCGGGCCGCTCGTCAGCGCGGGTTCCCCGGTTAGGGTGAGCCCATGACCGCCACGCCGGCCCCCGCCGACAGCGACCACAGCGCCAGCCACGGCAACGGCCACAGCACCGGCCACGACACCGACCAGGCCGCCGCACACGAACAGTCCGCCCCGCGCCGCGTGACCACCCTGGAACTGTTCTTCGACCTGGTCTTCGTGTTCACCATCACGCAGCTGACCGTGCTGCTGGCCGGCGACCTGTCCTTCGCGCAGGTCGGCCGCGTCCTGCTGATCTTCGCTGTCCTCTACTGGATGTACGGGGCCTACGCCTACCTGACCAACCAGGTCCCGCCGGAGAACCTGTCGCGTCGCGTGATCCTGATGGTCGGCATGTTCGGGTTCCTCACCTGCGCGCTGGCGATCCCCAAGGTCTTCAGCGTCGACGGCGTCGCCTTCGGCCTGGCGTTCATCCTCGTCACCGCCGTCCACAGCGCCCTGTACGCCCTGATCCACCGCCAGTACGTGCTCAGCTTCGCCGTCCCGAACCTGGCCGCCGCCGCATGCGTCACCGCGGCCGGCGCCGTGAACGGCGGTACCGCCGCCGACGTGCTCTGGCTCGCGGCGGTCGTCCTTCAGCAGGTGGCGCCGGTCGTCTCGGGGCGCGTCACCGGCGACTACGGGCAGGGCCGTGCCCGCGTCACCGAGACCGTCGGGGAACTGGACCCCGCGCACTTCGTCGAGCGCCACGGCCTGCTGCTGATCATCGCCTTCGGCGAGTCGGTCGTCGCCATCGGCGCCGGGGCCTCCGGCACCCGCCTGGACTGGCCGCTGGCCGCTGGGATCGCGCTGGCCCTGACGCTGGCCGCGGCGTTGTGGTGGACGTACTTCGGGCACGACGAATCCGCCGCCGAGCACGCTCTCGCCGCCGCGTCCGGCATCCAGCGCTTCCGTCTCGGGATGCGTGCCTATTACTACAGCTTCATCCCGATGCTGCTGGGCATCGCGATCCTCGCCGCCGGCCTGAAGAAGGCGATCGGGCACCTCGGTGACGCGCTGCCGGCGGGCGCCGCGGTCGCGCTCGCCGGGGGCGTCGCCGTTTTTCTCGTCGGCGATCTTTGTTTCCGCCTCAGCCTGCGGATTTCTCCCATGTTCTTCCGGGCCGTCGGCGCGGCGGCCGTCCTCGCCATGATTCCGCTGGCGAGCGCTTCGGCGGCGGCGGAACTTCTCGGGCTGGCCGTTGTCATGGTCCTGATGCTGGTCGCGGAGGAGGGCGCGCGGCGTCGTCAGCTCCGGGGTCCGACTTCACACGGAGAGTCGATCACCCATTGACGCCCGCCCCGAGGGCGGTTAGACAGGGCAGAGTCCGAGCATCGGACGCCTCTCACAAGGAGCCGAATGATGAACGAACTGCTTGAGTTGGAGCCACGCGAGACCGATGCCGACGAGCTCGACGTGGACACTGCCTTCAGCGGGATCGCCGACGCCGCTCGGGACCACAGCCAGTGCCTGCACTGCTGCGGTGATGACGTCAGCCACTGGTTCTTCGCGACCAGCATCCCCTGGTAGTCCTGCACGACGGCGCGCTGGGGGCGACCCGCGTCAGGACTGACGGCGACACGGCGACACGGCACCACAGCACCACGAAAGAAGGACGTTCGATATGAACGGCGGGCTGTCGCCTCAGGACGTGGAGCGGCTGATCCGAAAACACGCCGCCGAGGCCGGCGTCGAGATCGGGCTGAAGGAAGGCGTCACCTGGCTGGGTGTCCGGCCGCCGGGTGCGCACGTCGTGGAACAAGGATGGAAGCTGCACGTCTCCAGCCGGACCCGGGCTCTGGCCGAGACCGCCGAGGTGATCGTACCGGCCCTGCTGGCCGAGGGCTGCGCCTTCAAGATGGCCGCCTCCACCGGCGCCCTGGCGCGGCTCAACGACGGCACGATCACGCCGTCGTCGATCGGCAAGGCCTTCACCGTCTACCCCGAACAGGACCGCGTACGCGCCGTGGGGCTGATGCTCGCGCGCCTTTTACGCGGCCGGGCGGCGCCGCGCGTGCTCAGCGACCGCCGCGTGGCCGCCGACGCCCCGGTCTACTACCGCTACGGACCCATCGACAAGCCCTGGGGCGCCGACGCGCAGGGCAAGCTGGTCATGACCCTGACCGGCCCGGACGGTGAGGAGTTCCCCGCCCTGGCGACGCTGCGCTACCGGCAGCCGGCCTGGGCCGTGGACCCGTTCACCGGCGAGCCCGGCGCGCGGGACTGGCAGCGGCCGCCGACGGCTTCCACGCGCCTGGGGGACTACTACGAGATCGACTCCGGCATTGTGCACGCCGGCCGTGGCGACGTGATGCGCGCCGTGGACGTGCGCGACGGCAGCCGGGTCATCGTCAAGCAGTCGCGGGCCCTGGTCGACGAGGGCGAGGACGGCGTTGACACCCGGCTGCGGGTGCGCAACGAGCGGCGCGTGCTGGCCGTGCTGGAAGGCGTGGACGGCGTCGCAGGGTACGTCGACCACTTCCGCGCCGGCACCGACGAGTTCCTGGTCACCCGCGACGTCGGCCGCTACAACCTCGCCGACGACGTGATGGAGAACGGCCGCTACCCCGCGGCCCGCGCCACAGCCGACCCTGCTGTGTCTCACAGTCGGGCCCCCGGACGCACGCTGGAAAAGCTCGCGCAGCAACTCGCGACCGTGATCCTGGCCGTCCACGACCGGGGCGTCCTGATCCGCGATCTCAACCCGCGCAACGTGGTCATCGCCCCGGACGGCACCGCGCAACTGATCGACCTCGGGCTGGCCGGCCACAACGGCCTGTACCTGCCCGGCGGCACCTCCGGCTACTCCAGCGCCCGGCAGTTCCGGCACCAGGAGCCGACCACCGGCGACGACCTTCTGGCCCTCGGAACCACCCTGTGCTACGCCTGGTCGGCCCTGCCCGCGGTGGTCCTGAGCAAGGACGTGGACGAGCCGCGCCGCATCGCGTTACGCATGATCCGAGCGCGCTGCGGTGAGGCCCCGGGCGGTGTCCTGGGGCTGATCTGCGATCTGCTCGGTATGAACGACGTCCGTGCGCAGCAGGCGGCACAGCGCATGGCCGCCGGCGACTTCTCCGCCACCCGGCGGACCCGTACCGCCCTGCCCGTCTCCGCCCCCGTCACCGACGCGCTGATCGAGGAGATCGCTGCGAACCTGCTGACCGACCTCACCGGCCAGACCCGCAGGATCCTGACAGAAGTCCCGCGCACCGAACAGGTCGGCGTGGACGGCTGCGTCTACCGGGGCGGCGCTGGCATCGGCATGGAACTGCTGGAACACCTGGAGACCCCGGGAGTCCCGGCACTGGTCGCCGAGCTGGTTCCGTTCAGCCGGCGCGGAGCCGACGTGGTCCGGCTGGGCCCCGGACTGTGGACCGGGCGGACCGGCCTGGACATCTTCCGACTCAGCGCCGCACAGCGCCTGGCTCCCGGCATCTTGCCGGCCGCCGACGCGGACCCCGCCGGATACCCGTTAACCGACCTGGCCGCCGTCGAAACCCTCGACGCGGACTGGAAACCCGAATACTCCGACCTGATCAGCGGCGCCTCCGGCATCGGCCTGGGCCACCTGCTGCTCCACGACCTCGACCGGCGCCCCGACCACCTGGACATCGCCCGGCAGTGCGCCGAGCACGTCCTGGCCAACGCCATGCCCGACGCCGACTCCCAGCCCGGGCTGCTCGGCGCCGCCTCCGGCGTCGAACCCTCCACCGCCCGCGGGCACGGCCTGGCCGGCACCGTCGACGCGCTCGCCGTCATCGGCAGCCGGCTCGCCGACGACACCGTCCTGGCCGGCGCCGACGAACGCGCCCGCGAACTCGTGCGCCGCGCCGACCGGCTCGCCGCGAAGTCCGCCCGGCCCACCACGGCCCCGCTGGCCGCATCCTGGTGCCAGGGTCTGGCCGGAATCACCACCAGCCTGCTGACCGCCGGCGAGTACCTGAACGACCCGGCCTACACCGAAACCGCCCGCCGCACCGCCGACGCCTGTATCGCGCTCATCCCGCGCATGGACAAGCCGACCCAGTGCTGCGGCCTGTCCGGGATCGGCAACATGCTGATCGACGTCGCCGTCCGCGAGGGCGACGAACGGTACTGGCGCGCGGCGCGCGCCGTCGTGGCCCAACTGCTGGTGCGCAGCGCCGGACCGGCCGGCCACCCGCTGTTCGTGCGCGACGACCCCGGCGAGTACAGCGCGTCCTGGGCCTACGGCGTCGCCGGGATCCTGGGCTTCTTCCGGCGCCTGTCGCGGGGCGGCGGCCCGATGGCGCTGGCGGTCAGCTCGTCGCTGTCCTGCGTCCCGTGATCACCGCGTCCCTGTCGAGGTGATCCCTCAGCAGGCCGGTGTAGCGCTTGGCCTGGATCACACAGACACCGCCGATGGCGATGTCGTCGCGGACGGCCACCGCGTCGACACCGCCGTCGTGGCTGTCCGGGGCTTCGCAGCCTTCTCCAACGCCGCCTTGTGCGCCGCCCTGCGTTGCTGCGCCTCGAAGAGCTGCTGCGTGAGACTCTTCGGCTTCGACCGCGCCACCCCTTTAGAATACGGCCAGCGAAACACAGCAAAACGGCGCCGAAACCAACGGGTCCGGCCTCGGGTCGTCAGGGGGTGGGGAGATGTACGCGGAGGAGCGTCAGCAGGCCATTCTGGCCAAGGCGCGGGCCGACGGCCGCGTCGACGTGGTGAGTCTGGCCGAGGGGCTGGCGGTCACCACCGAGACCATCCGCCGGGACCTGACCGTGCTGGAGCGCGCCGGGGTGGTGCGCCGGGTGCACGGCGGCGCGATCCCGGTCGAGCGGCTGGGTTTCGAGCCCGGCGTGGCGGCGCGGGACTCGGTGATGACCGGGGAGAAGGAGCGGATCGCGAAGGCGGCGCTGGCCGAACTGCCCGAGGAGGGCTCGATCATCGTCGACGCCGGGACCACGACCGGGCGCCTGATCGAGGCGCTGCCGGTGGACCGGGAGCTGACCGTCGTCGTCAACGCGCCGGCCTTCGCCGCGCAGCTGGCGACCCGCTCCAACCTCACGGTCCTGATGCTCGGCGGCCGGATCCGGGGCCGGACCATGGCCGCGGTCGACGACTGGGCCCTGGCCCCGCTGTCCCAGCTGTGTGTGGACGTGGCGTTCATGGCCACCAACGGGGTCTCGGTCGGCCGCGGGCTGACGACGCCGGACATCACCGAGGCCGCGGTGAAGCGCGCGATGATCGGTGCCGCGCGGCGCACCGTGCTGCTGGCCGACCACAGCAAGGTCGGGAACGACTGCATGGCGCGCTTCGGCGGGCTGAACGACGTCGACCTGTTCATCACCGACGAGGGGCTGGACGAGGAGACCGCGGGGGAGTTCGGGGACGCCGGGGTGCGGGTCGTTCGGACGTGAGCTGAGCCTTCCGGTTTTTGGCCGCTTCCGCGGTCCGGCCGCGCGTTACCAGGGCAGGCGCATCCAGGGACTCTCCGGCTTGCTGAGCAACGACTTCCCGCCGCTGGTGTAGCGGCGGTAGTCGGCGTTGATCTGCTGCGCGTCGAACCCGACGTTGGCCTGCCAGAACACCCGGCCGGCCAGGAAGCCGAGCTGGAACTCCTCCCACGACGGGTACTCCGGCAGCGCCATGTGCACCGCCGCGTCGATCGCCGCCCACGCCTCGTCCGGGTGCAGGTAGCCGGCGTCCACGATGAAGCGGCTCACGTGCACGACCCGCGCGGCGTCCCAGGCGGCGATGCTCTCGATGATCCGGCGCGGGTAGTACCACTGCATCGAGGCCCGGTACGGCCAGCCCGACTGGAAGTAGTTCAACGCCACGTCCGGCCGCTCGCCGCGCTGCAGCGCGATCGCCGGGATCTCCCGCGTGGCCTGCTCGACCCGGGCCCGCTCCTCGGCGCGGCTGAGGTCCCAGCCCGCGTTCAGGTAGCCGCGCACGCAGGTGTAGACGTTGCGATGGCCGCCGCCGTCCAGCAGATAGCGGTACGTCGCGCGCGCCGACTGCGCGTCGTACACGTCCCAGGACTGCTCCAGGATCCGAGCGGCGGACTTCGGGTCGGCGGCGGCGGTCAGGGCGTTGATCGGCAGGTAGTCGCTCGCCGCGTACACGGCGCCGAGCGCCAGGCCGCGCTCCTGCCGCTGGGTCAGCGGGGGTGCGTCGGGCAGTACTTTGAAGCCGAAGTCGACCATGTTTTTCAACTTGCCCAAGATCCCCACCGACGTTCCCCCTGCCATGACCCGACCGAATACCCCGCCGCGGGGTGGCCGGAACGGTCGTTCGGCGGGGCCGGGGCGATGCTGGACACGGGACCCTAACGCGGGGCGTCAGCGCGGCACACCGGCAGAATTACCCGCAGTGAGCGGTCGGGCCGGGCATTTGTACCGGTGCCGGCTACCCCTGTTGGCGCTACCGGTGCAGGGACTGTCGCTCCTGGCTCTACCGGTGCCGCGTCGCCTGTTCGACGATCGCGTCCAGGCTCGCCGAGTGCGCGCCGCGCCAATACGCCTGGCCGCAGGACTCGCATTCGGCGAAGGCGTCGTAGGACTTGGCAGTGCCGCTCTCCACCCGGCTCTGCATCTCTTCCTTCGTCACCGGCCGCAGCACGCCGTTGCACGCGGTGCACCGGGTCCACGGCGCGAGCTCGGGCTGGAAGCGGTCCAGGATCTCGTCGAGCTGCACGGCGGGCTGGTGGCTGTAGACGTAGGCGCCGGCGAACAGCTCGCGCCGGTGCAGCAGCCCCCGATCGCGCGAGAGCATCACCCGCCGCTCCCGCGCGGACCGGGCCGCCAACGCCGCGTCGCCGATGTCAGGGGTCTCATACGCGGCGTCGATGCCGAGCACCCGCAACCGCCGGGCGAGCGTCCCGAGGTGGATGTCGAGCAGGAACCGCAGCGGACCCTCGACCCGCTGCGGAAAGGCGAGCTTGCGGACCTCGACGTCTTCACCCGAGACCGGCACATGCCCGGCCACCGCCGGCAGCCCATCCACCAGCAACTCCCCAACTTCGACCAACGGCACCCCGAGCGCCTCCACGACGTGCCCGAGGCTGGAGGTCGCGTCGGTCGCGACGGGCGCGCCCGGCTTCCGGTTCGCCGCCGAGACGAAGACGTGCAGCCCGGGGTCGAAGGTGATGGTGATGTCCGCTTTCGCCACGGAGCCAGCATGCCAGCGGACGCGATCTCGCGACCAGTCGTTTGCTGGAGCGGTCGGCGGCGGCCTGCGTTCGCCCGGGCGCCCGGATGGTTCGCGGTCCGGCCGATCTCGGCGCCCCGCGCAGCGCGGCCGTTGTGCCTCAGTCCTCCTCAACCCGCGGCGCGGCGTTCGCCATCACCCACCCGACCAGCGGCGTGATCTCCCGCCAGTACTTCGTCAGCACCTTCGCGAACCCGGCGTCCTCGGCCACGGCCGGCGTCACCGCGCGGCCGGCCGTCAGGTGCTCCCGCCGCATCAGGTCCAGCCGTGGGTGGTCGGCGGGCACCCCGCGCGGCCGCGTGCGCACCTGCGCGCCGCCGATCTCGAAGCCGCGCTTCTCCAGCTTCGCGACGATCGCCTCAAGCTCCGCTCCCGTGGCGTCGCTGTCGATCGCGGCGCGGAAGCGTGCGGTCTGCTCGCGTTGCTGTGGGAAGAAGCCGCCGCCGACGTGCAGGCCGTCGGCGTCCAGCGAGAGGTAGTAGCCGATTCCCGGTGCGAGGTTCAGCAGCGCGCCCTGGTGCGTCTTGTACGGCGTCTTGTCCTTGCTGAAGCGGATGTCGCGGTAGGGCCGGAACAGGCTCGGCGTGCCGTCGAAGGCGGGTGCCAGCTGGTCCAGCAGTGCCTGCATCGGCTCGCGCACCGCGCTGTCGTAGACCTGCTTGTGCTCGGTCCAGTACGTCTTCGAGTTGTCGGCGACGAGTCCGAGGTAGAAGTCGTACGCCTCATCACCGAACCCTGCGAACCGCGTCGTCATGCCGCCATCGAACCATGTCGGCGCCCCGGCCGCCGCGCCGCCGTCACCCGTTCGGCCCGCCGCCCGCCGCCTCCCCGGATGCGCGCCGCCGCCACCTGCCCGAGCCTGGCAACTATGAGCGAGCACACTTACCGCGTCACCGAGATCGTCGGCTCCTCGCACGAGGGCGTCGACGCCGCGATCCGCAACGCGATCAGCCGCGCCAGCGCGACCCTGCACAAGCTCGACTGGTTCGAGGTCACGCAGATCCGCGGCCACCTGAAGGACGGCGAGGTCGGGCACTTCCAGGTGGGGCTGAAGGTCGGCTTCCAGATCGACGACGCGGACTGAACCCACCTCCGCGCGCCGGGACGTGCCGGGACGCGCGGAGACATGCCGAGACGCGCCGAGACGCGCTGGTAGCCTCGCCGCGTACGTAAAGAGCCGCCGCCCCGCCCCGAGCCCCAGCCCGAGCGCGGAGCAGCGGCTCCGCTCCACACCCTCAGGCCGCCCTCAGCCGTACTGCCACAGATAGTCGAGCAACTCGTCGAGATTCGCCGTGGCCAACGCGACCACCGAATCCCCGGCCCCGTAATACAGCCGCAACTCCCCGCTGTCCTCGTCGTGCACCATCCCGGTCGGGAACACCACGTTCGGCACGTCCCCCCGCGTCTCGTACTCCGCGGCCGGCCCCATCACCCACGCCGGCGAGCGCCGCACGACCCGCGCCGGCTCCTCCAGGTCGAAAAGCACCAGCCCGGCCCGGTAGATCGGGCCGGACGGCATCTGCTTGACCCCGTGGTACACCGCCAGCCAGCCGTGCTCGGTCTCGATCGGCGCCGGCCCCAGCCCGATGCGCGCCGCGTCCCACCACGGCCCCTCGCGGCTGGCCATCACCGGCTCCGGCGCGCTCCAGTGGTGCAGGTCCGTGGTGCGCGAAAGCCAGATGTTGCCGCGGTTGCCGTACCGGGAGCTGACCGGCCGGTGGTAGAGCACGAACTCGCCTTTCACCCGGCGCGGCAGCAGCGCCGCGTCCTTGTCGTCCGGCGGCATCACCGCGCCCAGCTTCTCCACCGACTGGAAGTCCTCGGTGGTGGCCAGCGCGACGCAGGGCCCCGACGGCCCGTAAGCGGTGTACGTGATCACGTACTTCCCCAGCTCGGCGACCCACGTCACGCGGCAGTCCTCCACGCCCCACATCGAGGTGTGGTCGCCCGGGTCCTCGGCCAGCAGCGGTTTGGGCTCCACCCGCCAGCCGTGCACGCCGTCGGGCGAGCGCGCGACCGTCAGGTGGGAGATCCCGCGCGCGTCCTCGACCCGGCACAGCAGCACGGTCTCGCCGTCGTGCGTCGCCGCGCCCGGATTGAACACCGTGTTGACGCGGTAGGGCCAGTCCTCCGCGGTGAGGATCGGATTGGCGGGCTCCCGTCGGAACAGGTCCCGGATGATGTCGTCTTTGGTCGGCAAAGCCGCCCCCTCATTATTGATCGGCGGTACCCCTGGCGTCGGCCAAACCCGCCCGGATCAGCCCCAGGCGCGCCTGGTAATAGGCCAACGTAGATTCGGCCCCCTGGTTCACGCTCGTGTCCCCGGACGCCAGCCCGTCCCGGCACCCGCCGGAACCGGCGTCGTACAACGGCAGCCCAAGCCGGTTGTCCCCGAGGAACCAGCCGAAGGAACGTCGCGCGAGGCTGGCGTACCGCTCCTGCCGGGTCACCCGCCACGCCTGCGCGCCCGCCTCGACCACGGCCGCGGCGTCGATGGGCTGCTCGTCGCCCTCGTCCTCGGGGCGCGCCACCCCCTTCCCCTTGTGCCGCCACAGATTCCCGACCAGCCGGAGCTGGCCGCGCTCGGGGTCCTGAGCGGGGCCCTCAGCCGGGTCCTCGGCGGGGTCCCCGGCGGAGTACCCGGCCGGGTCCAGCCCCACCTGCTCCAGGTACCAGTCCAGCGCGATCAGGCCGCGCTCGGCCATCGCGGCGTCTCCGGCCCGCGCCCCGCCGGCGAGCAGCGCCTGCGCCAGCCTCGCGTTGTCGTACGTCAGCTGCTTCTCGAACCACGGCCACTGGCTGGTAGCAGTGTCCTGCCACGCCGCGTCCAGCCGCTCGACGCACCGGTCGAGCTGCGGCGTCGGCTCCGGGATCTGCACCAGCCCGAGCACCGCGTACGCCATGCTCCGCAGGCTCGTCAGGCCCTCGACGGCGGGCAGCACGTCCATCAGCTGCTCGGAGGCGCGCTCCCGGAACTTGTCCGGGACCGCCGGGGACGAGGCGACCTCGCCCAGGCCCCAGACCAGCCGTCCGACGTGGTCCCCGGAGTGCGGCTCGTCCAGCCAGCGGCCGTCGAGGGTACGCATGTTCCGGACGGCTCGCGACTCCGGGTCGTAAGCCGCCAGCAGGAAATCCAGGCTCGTGTCCAGCCACGTGTGCGGAGCCGCCGCGCGCAGCGCCTGCGGTTGCTCCCCGCACAACCCGGCCGCGACGATCGCGAGCCGCGCGACGTCGTCGACGCAGTGCCCGGAGGCCGGGTCCGGCCGCAGTCCCTGGCCGAACTGCATGATGCCGCCGGAGTCGGTGAGCCGGGTCAGGTGCTTCAGCTTCAGCCGCGGCAGTTCGAAGCGCTCTGTGTGCTTCGTGGGCTCCGGGTGCTTCGGGTGCTTCGGGCGGTCGTTGTGCTTCGAGCGATCCGGCCGCACCGCGCTCGGCGTGTTCCCAGCGGTCGCGGTACTCGCGGTACTCGCGGCACCCGTGGTACTCGCTGCGTGCGCCGTGTTCGCGGTACCCGCCGCGTGCGCCGCTGGTCCCTTCAGGCGACGCTGCGCGGCACAGGCCCGCACGATCGCCGCGAACCGCTGCGCCACCGCGTCCCAGCGCAGCCCCGCCCCGCGCTCGCGCGCCGCCCGGCGCGCCGCGGCCAGCCGCTCGTCGTCGCCGAGCAGCGTACGGAGCGCGCCGGCGAAGGCCTCGGGGTCCTCCGGCGGAACAGTGATCCCGGCACCGTCACCGAGCATGTCCACAGCGTAGTGGTAGGCCGTCGACACCACCGGCTTTCCGGCGGCCACGGCGAAAGTCAGGGCGCCCGAGGAGATCTGCTCCCGCGAGCGGTACGGCGTCAGGAAGATCTCCGTCTGCGCCAGGATCGCGCCGATCTCCATCTCGGTCAGGAAGCTGTCGAGGAACACCACCCGGTCCGCGACGCCGGCCTCCTTGGCCACCCGCATCAGGCTGTCGCGGTAGTCCTCGCCGCTGTTCCGCACGATCTCAGGGTGCGTCGATCCGGCGATCAGGTACGAGACGTCCGGGTGCTCCTCGGCGATCAGACCCAGGGCTTCGATCGCCGTCTGCAGGCCCTTGCCGGGCGAGATCAGGCCGAAGGTCGACAGCAGCCGCCGGCCGGCCAGCGCGTCCAGCGTCCGCCGGCCCTCCGGGCCGATCTCGTAGGACGTCAGCTGATCGGTCACCGGCTCCGGCGCCCCGTGCGGCACGTACACGATCCGGTCCGGCGGCGCGATCCCGGTCCGCACGACCAGCGTGCGCGCCGTCTCGGTGAAGACGGTGACCGCTGCGGCGTCCTGGCACAGCCGGTTCAGGGTCGAGGCCTGGGTCCACGTCGGCTCGGACAGCACCGTGTGCAAAGTCACCAGATAGGGCACGCCCCGCCGCACCAACTCGCCGGCGAAGCCGGTGATCCAGGCCCCGTCGTTGCCGCCGAAGATCCCGTACTCGTGCTCGATGACCACGGCGTCCACGCCGGAGTCGGCCAGCCGCGCGGCGGCCTTGCGGTAGTCGGAGTAAGAGTCCTGTCCGATCACGGTGGACACCTCGGCCGGGTAGTCCAGGCCGTCCCGGTCCAGCGCACAGATCTCGACGGCCAGGTCCGGCGCCGAGTGCGCCAGCGCCGTGGTCAGGTCCTGCGAGAACGTGGCGATGCCACAGCGGCGCGGCGCGTAGGTCGAAACGATCGCCAACCGGGTTCCCAGCGGCGTGTGGGTCTCAGACATGCCCTTTCACCTTCCAAGTCCATGGTCCGTGGACGACGCGGAGCGTCGGTGGCGCGCGGATGTAGCGGAGGTATCGGTCGGATGACTGTGTATGGGGGCTAAAGATGATTGAACAACAGTCAGGGTCGCATCCGGATGTTTCGTGATGGAAACAACATTCTGCGACAGTGGGGCATAGGGGGTATGTGATCGTCCGTGAGGTGAGACGTGGGGGTTCGTCCGGGCGGGGGGCGTTCGGGCGGTCCATTAGCGAACACACGCGGATGGGGGGACGGGCAGGTTCGCGTTGTGGGCTGAGGTCTCGCACTTCCGGGACGGCGTGGAAGTAACTTCGTGATGTCAGAGGTTTGTCATTGGCGGAGGGCTGGGCCGGTTGGTTGGGTGCGGTTGGTCTGCGGTTTTGCAGGCGGTTTTTACGGCTTCGCGCAGGGGTTGATGGCCTCGCAGGGGGACGCAGTTTGGTTGTGCCCCGAAGGTTCCGCTGGCGGCTGTCGGTTTTCGTGGACACGACCGCGCGGCGCTGCGAGTCGCTGCGGCGGTGCGTTGGCGGCTGGCGGTTTTCGTGTTCACGACCGCGCGCCGGTCCGAGTCACTGCGCATGTCGTAGGCGGCAATCGTCGTGCGTGGTGGGTGCCTTGAGGCCTCCGGCGGGCGCTCTACAGCGAGGGGGCGACCCGAGCGTCCGGCGCTTCGGCGGCGGTCCGCGACTGGTCGGCTTTCTGTCCGCTGTTGCCTGCGTTGCGCTGCTTGGTGGCGGTGTTGCTTGTGGTCGCCGAGGTTCTGGGTCCCTCGCCGCGTCGTCGCCGTAAACGGAACCAGCCCGGTCCGGTGGTGTCCAGCCGCATCGCTGCTGCTGTGGTCGTTCTCCGTTCGGCTGGACACCACCGGACCGGGCAGGTTGGCAGAGCCCGCCGACGCGGCGAGGGACCCAGAACCAACACCCCGCATGGTCCGGTCGGACACGACTCACCGCGTGGCCGGTCGCGTAGTCCCGTTGCCGGCGAATCCCCGCCCCGCAAAAGCGTGGTCCCGGCGCGGCTGAAGCCGAACCGGGACCTCGCTTCGTCGGGGAGGCCCTCTCTCCCCGAAGTCTTAGCGGTGTGCGCTTACGGCACCATTGGGAACGACCAGGCCGGGTCGGGCTCGACTGGGGGCGGGGAGGTCACCTGGCTGTAGTGGCTGGTGGCGATTTGGCCGAAGTTGGCCATGGCGGGGGAGGACGGGTCGAAGTAGTAGTCGTGGGCGCCGATCGGGTCCCAGCTGGGGCCTACGCCGCCGTTGAAGACGTGGGCTCCGAAGGCTGGGGTCACCGGGTCGGTGTTGTGGAAGCCTTCGGCCCAGACGATGGGGTCGTTGTCGTCGCGGGTGGCCCAGACGTGTGAGGTGCCGTCGGGGACGTGCATCGCTGCCGCGTTGTCCACGTTGATGCCTGGGCTCGCGGCCAGGACCACGTCGTCGGCGCGGAGGCCGCCGGGGGCTTGGGTGGCTTCGCCGACGACTGTGGTGCCGTAGCTGTGGCCGATGACCGTGGTGTGCAGGGGGTCGCTCGCGTCGTGGGTGGCGTAGAGGCCCTGCTGGAAGTTGTCCAGTACCGGGCCGCCGGCCTCTGCGGGTCCGGAGAACAATGCGCCGGGGACCGTTGCCGGGGCGTTGTAGTTCATCCACGCGACGGCTGAGGTGCTCTGGTTCGGGTCGGCGTTGTGTGCGGAGGCCACGATGCTGTCGGCGGCCTTCGTGTACTGGTCGACGTGGCCTGCCGACAGGTCGGTGCTCACGCCGGGGACGACCGTCACCACGTTGGCGGAGGTGTCCGGGTTGCCGCTGGCGATGATCGCGTGGCCGACCCCGTTGGTGTCGATGCCCAGCAGGTACTTCTGCGGCGCGCCGTTGGTGCCGCCGTCGTTGAGTACCTTCTGCAGCTCGTTCATCCCGTCGAGCTTGCCCTGCAGCGCGTCGATCTGCTTCTGGTTCTGCATCGCGTCGAAGCCCTCGGTGTCGTACGGCGACAGGGGCGTGTTCTTCAGATCGGTGATCTGCTGCTGGGTCTGTGTCTGCAGGTTGGACAGCACTGTCCGGTTCGCGGCGTCGCGCACGGTGTCCGGGACGCCGTCCAGGGCCCCGATCTGCGAGGGTTCGCTGGCCACGAGCGCCGAGCGCTGGTCGCTGCTGAGTCCGTTCCACCACTTGTTCACGTCGGCGGGGCTGGTCCCGGCCGTCGGCGTGGACGGCAGTGTCCCGCCCAGCCCCAGGCTCGCGAAGCTGTCGGAGACCATGGTGTCCAGCGAGGCGTAGTCGCTGGCGCAGCACTGCACCGCGCCGTTGAGTGTGCCGAACAGTCCCATGCCGGAAGTCAGGGAGCTGACCAGGTTGTCGTGCAGCTGCCCGTTGACCGAGCCGACCAGCGATCCGATCTCGCCGAACATCTCCCCGCCCAGCACCAGCGAACCGAGCTCGCTCAGCGCACTGGTACCGGTGCAGACCAGGCCCTCCAGGTCCGCAGTGACCACGCTCATGAGCGGCAGGTCGATGCTGAAAGCGCCTGTGTCGGCCACGACGGCGTCTCCTCGTCTGATTCCGGTGGTGTCCGGCACAGCATGACGTGTTCGGCGAGGGTGTCGCGACGGGAGAAGTACCCACTGGGGAAAGGTTTTTTAGGCCGACAGGGGATCGGTGCGGGCTATGCCGCGCCGCCGACCGCCCCCGCCGCCCTTAGATTTCCAGAACGTTACCCCGCTGTTATTGCCCAGCCGCCCGACCGGGTGTTGACTGCTCCCCGGAACCGGTTTCGGAACCGGTGCCGTAAGCGGTCGCGAGACCGGTTCCGGTACCGTCCGGGCCGATCCGGGCCCCTGGCAACGGGCCCGAGGCAAAGGCACCACAGCGCAAGCGCACCAAAGCACTGACACATCCAGTGGCACCAAGCCGTCCGAAAGGCGCCGTTCATGCCGATCACCATCGCCGACGTCGCGGCCCGGGCCGGGGTCAGCAAGACCACCGTCTCCCGCGTCCTCAACGGCAAGGGCGAGCTCGACGCCTCCACCGTGGCGCGGGTGCGGCTCGTCATCGACGAGTTGGGCTACGTGCCCAGTGCGCGGGCCGTGTCGTTGGCGCGCGGGCGCACTGGGGTCATCGGGATGCTGGTGCCCTCGCTCACCTGGCCGTGGATCGGTGACGTGATCCAGGGTGCGGTGGACGTGGTGGAGAGCGGTGAGTTCGGGGTCATGCTCTTCACCTGCAACCAGGGCGACCAGTCCATGCGGCGGTTCGCCAGTCAGGTCAACGCCAAGGCCTTCGACGGGCTGCTCGTCATCGAGCCCGACGGGACCCTGGACTACATCACCGAGCTGCACACCAACGGGCTGCCGGTGGTCCTGATCGACGACCGGGAGAGCCGGCCGGAGTTCGCCTCGGTCGCCACCACCAATCGTGCCGGGGGACGGCAGGTGGCGCACCACCTGCTGGACATCGGCCGCCGACACCCGGTGGTCGTCACCGGGAATCCGGGTTTCGGCTGTGTCACCGAACGGCTCGAAGGCTTCGCCGAGGCTTTCGAGGAGGCCGGGCATCCGCTGCCGGCCGAAGCCGTGCTGGAGGGCGACTTCAGCATCGCGTCGGGTCGTGCCGCAGTGGCGCGGGCCGTCGCCGACGGAGTCCGGTTCGACTCCGTCTTCGCGCACAACGACCTCTCCGCTGCGGGCGCCATGCAGGCGCTGAGAGAGGCCGGACTGAAGGTGCCGGGGGACGTCGCCGTCGTCGGGTTCGACGACGTCGAGTGCGCCGCTGTCACCGAGCCGCCGCTGACCACCGTCCGCCAGCCCCTGCGCGAGTTGGGGGCCACCGCGGCCCGGTTGCTCACGGCACACCTCGGCGGCGAGCCCTTGCCGGCCGAGCCGGTCGTCATTCCGACCGACTTCGTCGTCCGAGGCTCCACCGCACCTCAGGACTAGATCAGGACTAGATCCCATCGCGATCCGGCAGGCGCGCCCGCATCAGGGCCGTGCCGCGATGCCGCACACCCCCGCACAGGGCGGCGGCACGGATCCCCCAGCTTGGAGGAGAAGTAATGACCCTCGCGACACCCGGCACCGCAGCCCGGCGACCGCTGGCCGCACTGCTGGCCGCGGGCCTGGCCGTCACCCTCGCCGCCGGTTGCGGCGCGAGCACCAAGGGCGGCGGCGGTTCCACCGGCAGCGGCAAGACGGTGCTCAACGTCGGCATGCCCGACGGAGCGACCCTGCCCGCCAACAACAACCCCTACCTGGACTCCTCGTTCGCCAAGAAGCTCGGCTACACCTGGCTGATCTGGGAGCCGCTGGCCATGCAGGACGAGGCCAAGCCGGACCAGGACCCGCAGCCGTGGCTGGCCACCAAGTGGGTCTGGTCCCCGGACTACAGCAAGGTGACCCTGACCGTCCGCGACGGCGTGAAGTGGTCCGACGGCACCCCGATGACCGCCGACGACGTGGCGTACTCCTTCCAGATCCAGAAGGATCACAAGGAGGTCAACTACTACTCGCTGCCGATCACCGACGTGTCGACGGCCGGCAACCAGGTCACCGTGTCCTTCAACGGTTCGCAGTACGTGAACCGCACGAAGATCCTGTCCACCCAGGTGATCAACAAGAAGCAGTGGTCGGCGATGGCCGACCCGTCGAAGGACACGGTCACCAACCCGGTCGGCACCGGCCCGTACACCATCAAGACCACGACGCCCTCGACGGTCACCGTCGCGGCGCGCGACGGCTACTGGGGTACGGCGCCGAAGGTGAAGACGATCAACTTCACCACCTACAGCTCCAACGACACCATGGGCGCCGCTCTCACCTCCGGCGCGGCCGAGTGGAGCTACTACTTCATGTCCGACGCCAAGAGCACCTTCGTGGCCAAGGACCCCGCGCACTTCAAGCTCTACTTCCCGGCCCAGCTCTCGGCCGACGGCCTGTGGTTCAACACCACCAAGAAGCCGCTGGACAACCCGCACCTGCGCCGCGCGATGAGCATGGTCATCAACCGGACCGACATCTTCAACCAGGGCGAGGCCGGCTACTTCAAGCCGCTGATCGACAACGTCACCGGCGTCCCCACGCCGCAGGGTGAGCCCTACATCGCCGCGCAGTTCAAGGGCGTCTCGCCGACCTCCGGCGTGGACGCGGCGAAGAAGGAGCTGACCGACAACGGCTTCACCTACAGCGGCAGCACCCTGATGGACCCGACCGGCAAGGCGGTCACGCTGACCCTGACCGACCCGGCGGACTGGAACGACTACCAGACCGACCTGGCGATCATCAAGGACAACCTGGCCACCATCGGCATCAACGCGACCATCGACAAGGCCAACGACGACGCCTGGTTCGACAACATCGCCAAGGGCAACTTCGAGGCCGCGCTGCACTGGACCAACTCCGGGACCACGCCGTACGACATGTACGACCAGATCATGGACTCGGCCGGCCTGGAGCCGATCGGCACCGCCGCGACCGGCGACTTCGGCCGGTACAAGAACCCGACGGTGGACGCCGCTCTGAAGGCGTACTCCAACGCCACCGACGACGCCAGCCGCAAGAGCGCCATGGACAACCTGGAGCAGCTGTTCGTCCAGGAGATGCCGATGATCCCGACCTCGGCCGGCAACCTCGGCGCCGAGTACTCCACGAAGAACTGGAGCGGCTGGCCGAGCGCGGACAACGCCTACGAGGCCCCGCAGCCGACCCGGTGGGGGATGGAAGACATCGTCCTGCACCTGACCCAGTCCTCCTGACCCGCCACCGGCAAGCAACCGAGCCACTGTGAACCAGGGCCGGGCGGCGGCGTTGAGGGGCGCCGCCGCCCGGCCCGTGGAAGGAACCATTCGATGACCTCCGAGGTGGTCCTGGAAGCCGAGGCGCTGACCAAGCACTTCCCGGTCCGCGCCCGCGGCCGTGCGGCCCTGACCCGTACGCCGAAGGTGGTGCACGCGGTCGACGACGTCTCCCTGAGCCTGCGCCGGGGCCGGGTCACCGCGCTGGTCGGCGAGTCCGGCTCCGGCAAGTCGACGGTCGCACGGCTGCTGGCGCAGCTCTACCCGCGCACCGGCGGCGACATCCGGATCGGCGGCGTCTCCACCGCGGTCAAGGGCGGACGGCAGTTCAAGGCGTACGCGCGCCGGGTGCAGCTGATCTTCCAGGACCCGTTCGCGTCGCTGAACCCGGTGCACACCGTGCGGCATCACCTGACCCGCGCGCTGAAGATCCACGGCCGGTACACCGGCGAGGAGTCGCTGGCCGAACTGCTGGGCCGGGTCCAGCTGACGCCGGCCTCGCTGTACCTGGAGAAGTACCCGCACGAACTGTCCGGGGGGCAACGCCAGCGCGTATCCATCGCCAGGGCGCTGGCCGCCGACCCCGAGGCGCTGCTCGCCGACGAGCCGGTGTCGATGCTGGACGTGTCGATCCGGCTCGGCGTGCTGAACCTGTTGCGGGACCTCAAGGAACGGCTGGACCTCGCAATCCTCTACATCACCCACGACATCGCCTCGGCGCGTTACTTCGCCGACGAGACGCTGGTGATGTACGCGGGGCGGATGGTCGAGGGCGGGGACTCCGAGACCGTGACCCAGCGGCCGGCGCACCCGTACACGCACCTGCTGGTCCACTCGGCGCCGGATCCCGAACGCGTGCGCGGCGGAGCGATGCCGGACGACGACGAGGACACCGGCGAGCCGCCGAGCCTGATCGACCCGCCGAGCGGCTGCCGGTTCCATCCGCGCTGCCCGAAGGCGATGGAGGTGTGCAAGGCGAAGGTGCCGGAGCGGACGCTGGTCGGCGACGCGCCGGATCACTGGGTCGCGTGCTGGCTGTTCAGTGACGAGGGCGACGGGTCCGCCGACGCGGTCGATGTCGAACTGGCTGCGCTGACCGAGCTGACTGAGCTGACTGAGCTGACTGAGCTCACGACGGTCGAGTCCGTGACGGCCGAGCCCGAGAAGGCTGAGACCGAAGCGGCTGAGCCGGAAACGGCTGAGCCCGAAGCGGCCGAAGCCGCCGACACCGAAGACCCGGACCGCGAGGAGGCAGCGCCGTGAGGTACTTCGCCCGCCGCCTGGGCTTCTACGCCTTCACCCTCTGGGCCGCCATCACCATCAACTTCTTCATCCCGCGCCTGATCCCCGGCAACGCCGTCGACTCCCTGATCGAGCAGCGCCGCGGCGAGGTCGACAGCAAGGCCGTCGAGTCCCTGAACATCCTGTTCGGCCTGGACAAGCACCAGAGCCTGCCGTCCCAGTACTGGCACTACCTGGTCCAGCTCTCGCACGGCGACCTGGGCATCAGCTTCGGCAACTTCCCCGAGCCGGTGACCACGGTGCTGGGCTCGGCGCTGCCCTGGACGCTCGGGCTGATCGGCACCACCACGATCCTGTCGTTCCTGATCGGCACCCTGCTCGGGGTCTTCGCCGGATGGAAGCGCGGGACCTGGGTGGACGGCCTGCTGCCGGCGACCTCGTTCCTGTCGTCGATCCCGTACTTCTGGCTCGGCCTGATCGCCGTGGCCTGGCTCGCCGGGCCGCTCGGCCTGCCGACGTCCGGCGGCTACACGGTCGGCAACATCCCGGGCTGGAACATCGCCGGCGACATCCTCCAGCACATGATCCTGCCCGCCCTGACGATCATCGTGACCTCGGTCGGCGGCTGGCTGCTGTCGATGCGGAACATGATGGTCACGGTCACCGCCGAGGACTACATCACCGTCGCGCACGCCAAGGGCCTGTCCGGGGCGCGCGTGATGACCAAGTACGCGGCCCGCAACGCGCTGCTGCCCTCGGTCTCCGGCTTCGGCATGGCCCTGGGCCTGGTGGTCGGCGGCACGTTCCTGGTGGAGCAGGTCTTCTCGCTGCCCGGGGTCGGCCTGCAGCTCATCAACGCCATCTCAGGGCACGACTACCCGTTGATCCAGGGCATCTTCCTGGTCGTGACGATCGCGGTGCTGGCCGCGAACTTCCTCGCCGACCTCGCGTACATGGTGCTCGACCCGCGCACCCGGAAGGAGGGATGACCTCGTGAAGTTCCGTTTCCGGATGCCGAGCGCCAAAGTCACAGTAGGACTGGCGATCCTGATCGTGTTCACCTTCGTGGCGTTCTTCGGCGCCTCCCTGGCCCCCTTCGATCCCTCGGCGCGCAGCAACGACATCCTGCAGAGCCCGTCGGCCAAGCACCTGTTCGGCACCACGCACCTGGGCCAGGACATCTTCAGCCAGATCCTGGTCGGCACCCGCAGCGTGATGTTCGTCGGCTTCGCCGCCGGGATCCTGGCCACGGTGATCGCCGTGATCATCGGCGTCACCTCCGGCTACCTCACCGGCTTCGGCGGCGAGGCGGTGGCGACGCTGTCGAACGTGTTCATCGTGATCCCGGCCCTGCCGCTGATCGTCATCGTCACCAACGTCATCCCGAACTCCGGGGACTGGGCGATCGCCGTGGTCATCGGCTGTACGTCCTGGGCCTGGGGCGCCCGGCTTCTCAGAGCCCAGACCCTGTCGCTGCGCAACCGCGACTTCGTCCAGGCCGCGAAGGCCGGCGGGGAGTCCACCTGGCGCATCGTCGCCGTCGAGATCCTGCCCAACCTCACGGCGATCATCGCCTCCTCGTTCATCGGCACCGTGATGTTCGCCGTGATGACCGAGATCGCGCTGGCCTACGTCGGCGTGTCCGGCATCTCCGAGTGGAACTGGGGCGAGGTCCTGTTCTGGGCGCAGGGCCAGCAGGCGCTGGCGATCGGCGCCTGGTGGTGGTTCGTGCCGGCCGGGCTGTGCATCGCGCTGCTGGGCACCGCGCTGGCGCTGGTCAACTTCGGCATCGACGAGATCGTCAACCCGCGGTTGCGCGGCGGCAGCAAGGCCGTGGTGCGCTACCCCGACGGACGCAAGGCCCGTATGCGGCTCGGATTCACCCCGGTGCTCACGCCGCGGACGGACGAAGGAGGGGGCCGATGAGCCCGGTCCTGGAGATCAGAGGACTGTCGATCGACTACGGCACCGGCGAGCAGTCGGTGCGCGCGGTCAACCAGGTGGACCTGACGCTGAACCGCGGTGAGGTGCTCGGCCTGGCCGGCGAGTCCGGCTCGGGCAAGTCGACGCTCGCCTACGGCGCGACCCGGCTGCTGCCGCCGCCCGGCGTGGTGACCGGCGGCTCCGTGCTCTACCACCCGGACGACGGCGAGCCGGTCGACCTGCTGCGCATGACGGCCGCCGAACTGCGGGCGTTCCGCTGGAGCGAGCTGTCGATCGTGTTCCAGGGCGCGATGAACTCGCTGAACCCGGTGGCCACCGTGGCCGCGCAGCTGACCGACGTGATCGCCGAGCACCGGCCCAAGTCCACCAAGGCCGAGCGGCTGGCGCGCGCCGCCGAGATGCTGTCCCTGGTCGGCATCGCCCGGGACCGGCTGGAGAGCTATCCGCACCAGCTCTCCGGCGGCATGCGGCAGCGCGTGATGATCGCGATGGCGCTGGTCCTGGAACCGCGTGTGGTGATCATGGACGAGCCGACCACCGCGCTGGACGTGGTGATGCAGCGGCAGATCATGCGGCAGCTGGCGAAGCTGAAGGAGCAGCTGGGCTTCTCCGTCATCTTCATCACCCACGACCTGTCGCTGCTGGTGGAGTTCAGCGACCGGATCGCGATCATGTACGGCGGCCGGATCGTCGAGGAGGCGCCGGCCGCGGAGCTCTACGACAAGTCCCTGCATCCCTACAGCGACGGGCTTCTCCATTCGTTCCCCGCGTTGCGCGGCCCCCGGCGGGAGCTGACCGGCATCCCCGGATCCCCGCCGGACCTGCGCGACATGCCGGTCGGTTGTGCGTTCCAGCCGCGCTGCCCGAAGGCCTTCGACCCCTGCGGCGTCTCGCCGCCGCCGCTGGTCCGGCCGGCCTCGGACCGAGCGCGGTCCGTGGCCTGCTACTTGCACCCTTCTGTGTGAGCTGTATCAGCATATTTAGTACTGAGGAGAACCATGTCTTTCGACCTTCCCCGCGACTTCCGGTGGGGCGTCGCGACCTCGGCGTACCAGATCGAGGGGGCGGTGGATGAGGACGGCCGGACCCCGTCGATCTGGGACACGTTCTGCCGCGTCCCCGGCGCGATCGACAACGGCGAGGACGGCGACGTCGCCTGCGACCACTACCACCGGATGCCGGAGGACGTGGGGCTGATCAAGTCGCTCGGCGTCGACACCTACCGGTTCTCGGTGGCCTGGCCGCGCGTGCAGCCGGGCGGGCGCGGGCCGGCGAACCCCGCCGGGCTGGCGTTCTACGACCGGCTGGTCGACGAGCTGCTGAGCGCTGGGATCACGCCCTGGCTCACGCTGTACCACTGGGACCTGCCGCAGGAGCTGGAGGACGCCGGCGGCTGGCCGCACCGCGACACCGCCTACCGGTTCGCCGACTACGCCGAAATCGTTTACGAGCGCCTCGGCGACCGCGTCGAGCACTGGACGACGCTGAACGAGGCCTGGTGCTCGGCCTGGCTGGGCTACGTCGAGGGCGTGCACGCCCCGGGCCGCCGCGAGTTCGCCGACGGCATCTCCGCGATCCACCACCTGCTGCTCGGTCACGGCCTGGCGACCCAGCGGCTGCGCGCCGCGGCCGAGGCCGCGGACCGCCCGATCGACCTGGCGATCACGCACATCCTGGGCAACGCGATCCCGGCCTCCGACTTGCCGGTGGACGTCGAGGCCACCCGGCGCGGCGACGCCCTGCACTTCCGCATGTACATGGACCCGATCTTCAAGGGCGCCTACCCGGCGGACCTGCTGGAGGACCTGGACGCGGTCGGGGTGGCCATCCCGGTCGAGGACGGCGACCTGGAGATCATCAGCGCGCCCCTGGACACCCTCGGCGTCAACTACTACCGCTCGATGAAGACCACCGGCTTCGCCGCCGACGGCGCGACCACCGACGCCGCCGGCCGCCCGGTGACCCGCACCATCGATCTCGGCGGCCTGCCCAAGACCTACATCGACTGGGAGGTCATGCCGGACGACTTCGCGAACCTCCTGGTCCGCATCGGCCACGAGTACTCCGGCATCCCGCTGGTGATCACGGAGAACGGCGCGGCCTACGACGACGTCCCGGACGCCGACGGCTTCGTCGACGACGAGGACCGCACCAAGTACATCGAGGACCACCTGGAAGCCGTGGTCCAGGCCCGCCGCCGCGGCGCCGACATCCGCGGCTACTTCGCCTGGTCCCTGATGGACAACTTCGAGTGGGCCTACGGCTACGACAAGCGCTTCGGCATCGTCCGCACCGACTACGAGACCCAGGCCCGCACCCCCAAGCGCAGCGCCCTCTGGCTGCGCGACACGATCGCCCGCGCCCGCCGCCCCCTGGGCGACGACTGACGCGGGAAGCGCCCCGGGGCCGATCGCAGCCGGCCCCGGGCGCTCGGGCGGGGACCGTCGTGCGCCGGTTCCCGCCCCTTTTTTTCGGGTGCGCGGGCGCGCACGTGTAAGGGTTCTGTGGGCGCCGCCGGGCAGAGTGGACGCCGATGGTTTTCGACCGCGGCGACCGTAGGAGAGACACGTGCACGAAACGGTGGCGAAGCTGGCGGCCCTTCTCGGACCGCCTCAAAGACCGGTCACACCGGTGCCGTGGCACCTCTCGCGTTCCGAGGCCGACATCGATTTTCCCGCCGACTTCCGCGATTTCGTCGATCACTTCGGCGGCGGTCAGTTCCGGCACGAACTTGCCGTCCACTCGCCGTCGGCGTGGGGCTCTCCGGGCTCACCCACCGGCCACACAGGAACACCTGGAACGCCGACCAACTGTTCTGGCTGACCCGGGGCGAGGACCCTGACGGCCGGACAGTCGCGATCTGGTACCGGCAGCTGGCGAAGTGGGACACCTTCGAAGGTAGATTCGCAGCCTTCTTGCTCGCCCTCGTGACTGGCGCATACCCGATGGACCGCGAGCTGCTCCCGGCTCCAGGCCGGAGGTCCCGGAATGGGAGACGCGGTACGACTGGGACCATCCGCTCGAAGGCATGGTCATCGAGGGCTGGTAGCCGACCCCGCCTCCTGAAGCGCGGTGTTCTCGAAACCGAATACCGGAAGCAGCCGCGGATCCCCGAACGAAACGATCCGCCCGATACGATCGCCGACGACGTCGAGCACGACGACCCCGTACGGCTGATACCGCCCCTCCGCATCGCGCAGATACCCGGCGATCGCCGGACTGCCGTTGGCGCCGCCTGCGACGGGGAACATGCGCCACAGACCCGGCGTGCCCATGACGCGGTCCCGCAGCACCGGGATGCAGTTCTCCAGGCCCTTGAACCAGGCGCGGATCGGCGGCGCCTCGATCGCGGCGTCGTGGAGCAGCAGCCGGGTCAGCGCGTCCGCGTCGGAGTTCTCGAAGGCCTTGATGTACTTGTTGAGCACCGCCTTGGCCTGCGGCGCGGTGGGCTCGGCGATCTCGTCGGCGGCCGGCGCGTGCTCCTGCAGCGTCGCCCGGGCGCGCTGGAGCGCGCTCTTCACCGACGCCGTCGAGATCTCCAGCATGGCCGCGACCTCCGCCGCCGGAAACGCCAGCACGTCCCGCAGTACCAACACCGCCCGCTGCCGCGCCGGCAGGTGCTGCAGGCTCGCGACCAGCGCCAGCCGCACCCCCTCGCGCGCGGCGACCACCGACGCCGGGTCCTCGGCGTCGGTGGTGACCAGCGCGTCCGGGACCGGCTGGAGCCACTGCTCCCGCAGGTCCGGTTCGAGCTGCGCGGCCTGCGTGTACTGCTCCGGCGGGCCCAGGCCGGACGGCAGGACCCGCCGATCGACGTCGCGCCGCTTGGCCAACGCCGTCAGGCAGCCGTTGGTGGCGATCTGGTAGAGCCAGGTACGCACCGACGAACGGCCCTCGAACCCGCCATAGTGACGCCAAGCCCGCAGATACGTCTCCTGCACGAGGTCTTCCGCGTCGAGCGCCGAGCCGAGCATGCGGTAGCAGTGGGCGAACAGCTCCCGCCGGTAGGGCTCTGTCTCCCTGGCGAATTCGTCGCCGTGGTCGGCATCGTTGGCATCGTCGCCGTAGTCGGCGTCCGCAGCGTCGGCCATAGGCGCGTCCCTACACCTCTCGCCCGAGGTACGCGGCGAGCCGGTCCGCAGCGCACGCACCATCCGGAGCCACCCGCTCCGGCCCGAACGACGCCTCGGTGTCCGGACCGCGCAGCGCGTCGGTGATGGACACCTTGGCCAGCCCGAGCAGCGCCACCGCCAGCTCCGGCGCGAGGTCGGTGTCCTGCCCGAGGGCGCGCGCGAGATCCCAGCCGTGGGTGAACTGGTCGTTGGCCGCGAACTGCGCCAGCGCCGCGCCGGGGAACACGCCGAACGGCACCGTCACCATCCGCTCCGCAGCGCCCTCGGCCCCGAACGCACCGAGCGTGACACGGATGCTCTCCTCATAAGCGGCCACGAAGTCACCGGCCCCGTCACCCCCGACGTAGTCCGCACCCTCCGCGGCCTCAAGCCCCGGGTCGCCGGACACCATGGCCGCCCACCAGCGCGCCGCACTGATGATGTGATTGATGAGCGCCCGCACATCCCATGACGCACACGGCGTCGGCTTCGCCAAGTCATGCGGCTCGACCTTCCGCAGGACGCCCATTGTGCTGTCGAAGGCTGAACTCAAATCCACACCCCGGCTCACGCTCGGTTCCGTCATCGTCGATCCTCTCATCCGCGAACGGCGAACTGCCGCCAACCAGGCAGACTCGGCGCGCGTCGGAAAGGAATCGGTCATGGTCACAACCAGGGGCGCAGGAGGGGCCCCGGCGTTCGAACCGGCCGGTGAGACCCGGAAAGTTCTTCGGGGCGGGGGCCGTTGTGCGCCGGCTCCCCGCCCCTTCGGGGCCACCCGGGACCTCAGCTACGAACCTGACGGACAGGAGCCCGCAGCACCTGCCGGCCCCCGAGCCCCCCGACCGGCCCCCCGCCGTGGCGCCCGCCCCCACCCGGGCCCACGATGGAACAAAGCCGACCTTGCGGTGACCATGCTGGAGTTGCAGAGGTGAACAGCGAGGAGGGTGGTTCGTCGGTCTGGTCCGGGCCTCGGCTCGCGGTGTCTCGCCTGAACTGGGAGGGTCGGCACTCCGAGGCGATCGACCTCGCGGACCGGCTGCTCGCTGAGCTCACCGATCCGGAGGAGATCCTGGGCGTCCTGCTCGCCAAGCTGTCGGCGCTGCTCAACACCGACCGGCTGCGGGAGTGCCCCGTGGTGATCGACGCCGCGTGGCAGACCGTGCAGACCAACGGCGCGGTGCCCGCCGACCTCGGTGAGTTCCACGCTCTCGCCGCGTTCTTCGCGTACCGCGAGGGCTCGCTGGAGCGCTGCGTCACCAACCTCGTCCGCGGAGCCCGCGCGCTGGAGGTCACCGCCACCGACGTCCGCGCGTTGCGGCCCTGGATCGCGATGGCCGTCACCTACTCCTACGTCGGCTTCCACCGCCACGCCGTCGCCGCGCAGGGCCACGCCGAGCGCATCAGCCGCCTGGGCACCGCCATGGACCGCAAGCTCGCCTCGCACCCCGAGATCAAAGTCCGGCACGCGGTGTGGCTCGACCAGCGCGGCGAATCCGTGGCCGCCAAAGCCCTGCTCCGCGAGCTCGTCGTGCACCTGGGACTCGACGACCTCATCGAGATGGAGCGCGGCTACCTCGGCTACGCGGCGGCGCGGTACGCCTCCCTCGGCGGACGCGTCGACATCGACGTCCACGCGCTGCTGGACAGCACCGCCGAGCCGATCGTGGAGAACGCCGAAATCCGCCGCCTCGGCCACGCCGCCCTCGCCATCGCCGAATACCGCCCGGCGCTCGCGCTCCAGTTGCTCAAGGACGCCGCTACCACCCACACCCGCCTCGGCGCCGCCGAAGTGCCACGCCTCAAAGCCATGGCCTACGCCGTCCAGGGCGACTACGCCTCGGCCTACAAAGCCGCCGGCGAAGCCACCCTGAGCATCGCGCAGGCCGCCGACCCGATCTACGACCTCTTCGTCGACGGCATCACCGCCCGCCTGGACTTCGACGAACTGCGCCGCAACGTCAGCCGCTATACCGACGAGGCCCACACCGACTCCCTCACCGGCCTGCCCAACCGCCGCCACCTGGAGCGGCACGTCGAAGAACTCACCCGATCCGGCCGCAGCGCCATGCTCGGCGTCGGCGACCTGGACCACTTCAAGGAGGTCAACACCATCCACGGCCACCTGGTCGGCGACCAGGTCCTGGAACAGGTCGCGGCGATCCTGTCCCGCACGCTGCGCAGCGGCAGCTTCCTGGCCCGCTACGGCGGCGACGAGTTCGTCATCATCCTGCCGGGCGCCACGGCCGACGACGCCCGCGCGGTCGGCGACCGCCTGCGCGCCGCCGTCGAGGCCCACGACTGGAACGACCTGGCGCCCGGCACCCCCGTCAGCTTCACCGTCGGCTTCGCGCCGCTTGACGGGCCCGGCGGTCTGCCCGCCGCGTTCCGCACCGCCGACCTGCTGATGCTGCGCGCCAAACGGCTCGGCGCCCGGCGTCCGGGGACCTGGCCGGACGCTGATGACGACTATGACTCAGGCTACTGATATACGACTCAGGCTACTGGTACGGCTGGACGATCAGGCTCGCAGCCGTGCCGCCTTTACGCGGGCCCAATTCACCGCCGCCACATACGTCGGAACCAGCAGCAGCAACGTCGCGACCTCGACCAGAACGCTGATCAGCGACTGCGGCGACGGCTGCCAACCTCGCTCGGTGAAGCCGAACACGCCGACCGTTCGCGACGCCGCGAACCCGCCGAGCGCTCCGGCTGCGGCTCCCGCTGCTGCCAGCCGCAGCAGCACGGGTCCGCCGATCAGAACCAGTGCCGCCACCGCGAAGGATGCGCTGGCCTGTAGTAGGAACAGCACTCCCACGACGTGGATGAACCGGTACCCGGTGACGTACAGCTGAGCGTGGATATAGCCGCTGATCGACAAGGTGGCGGCGCTCGCGACTCGCAGTCCGATGTCGAGTACCGTCCGGGACTTCATGCCAGCCTCGTGTCGGTGATGGCCAACGCCGAGTCGCCGGTCTTGTACGTCACGGTGCGGATTCCCAACGCCTCCTTGAGATGCCCGGCCGGTAGCACCTGCGGTGTCGGGGCCGGAGCCTTGCCTGGAGCGGGAAGTGGATAGGCGGTCGTGGTCGCGGAGTGGAAGGTGACGTTGCCTTCGGTCTTGCTGAACAGCTGGTGCACGTGCCCGTTGAGGCAGGTGACGGAGCCGAACCTTTTCAGCAGCGCCAATACCTGCAATGCGTCGTCCGTGCTCCATCCCCACGCCGGATACATGGCGAACAGCGGGATGTGGCTGAATACCACGATCGGTGTATCAGAGCTCAGACCCGCTACGTCCCGGCGCACGAAGTCGATCTGGTCGTTGCCCAGATGCCCGAGCTTCTCCAGACTCAGGGTATTGACCAGCGCGATGAAGTGCACGCCGTGGGTGTCGAACGAGTACCAGCCGTCGCCGGTCGTCCCCGCGCCGAACGTCTGGCGGTAGGCGCGGCCGGAGTCGCCGACGGAGTCGTGTTCGCCCGGCACGGTGAACACCCGCTCTGTGCGTACGCCGGTCAGCATCTGCCGGACCTGGTCGAACTGCGCCGCCGTCGACAGATGGGTCAGGTCGCCGGTGTGCATGACGAAGTCCGGGCGGAATCCCAGGGTGTTGACTTGGTCGATCGCCTCGGTGAACGAGGCGGTGACGTCGGTGTTCGCCGGTCCCTTGAAGCCGATGTGGCTGTCGGAGATCTGCACGAATCGCAGGGCATTGGCATCGGCGGCCGTCGTCGCCGCCGCGGCGCTGTCCTTGTCGTGCGCGACGTGGCTGATCACCTCGCCGCCGGCGACGGTGAGCACGACGGCGGATCCGAACCATCCGGCGTGGCGGATCAGCTGGCGTCGGGTCATGCCGTGCTCGTCGTTCACGGGCTGCTCTTCGGTCGCGGCCTGCTCTTCGGTCATGGCGTCACCGTCACAGTCGCGGTCATGAACGGGTGGATCGTGCACAGGTACGAGTAGGTCCCGGGCTTGGTGAACGTGAACGAGTAGCTCTGTCCGGTGGCCAGGGCCGCCGACCCCAACGGCCCGCCGGACCCCTGGCTGGTGACCGTGTGCGCGTCGCTGTCCTTGTTCGTCCAGGTCACTGTGGTGCCGACCTTCACGGTCAGCGCGGCCGGCGCGAACGCGAAGTTCATGATCGCCACGGCGTTGCCGGCCACCGGCGCGGCCGGCGCGGTGGTGGAGCCGACTGAGCCCATGGTCATGGTCATGCCCGGCATCGACGTGGCGTCGGTGCCGGTGCCGGTGCCGGTGACCGGTCCGGTCGCGGTGGCGCCGGGCGCGCCGGGCAGCGACTGCCCGCTGCCCGGCGCGATCGCCGTGGAGGCGCCGGCCGCGGCCGGGTGGGACGCGGCGCTGCTGCACGCGGCTGTCACGGCGAGTGTGGCCACGGCCAGGCCGGCCAGGGCTGCGGCTCGCGAACGGCCGGGGTCGCCGGGGCTTCGGCCGACTTTCGGTTTCATGTGATTTCGACTCCTGATTTGGTTTGCACGATGCGGGACCGGCCGGTGTCCGATGCGGGCGGACAGCGGCCGGCGTCCCCCATGACCAATAGCGGGGCGGGTTACAGCGCCCCGGTGTAACCCGGTCGCCTATCTCTTCGTGAGACCGGACCTACCGGCACCGACGGACGCTTTGCGAGGTCGATCACGGATGGCGCTCTACGATGAGGTGTGAGCAGGAGGCGCCTGGCGCAGCTCGTCAGGGCTTTGGAGCGTGGCATGACCGCCGCGCAGCCTGAGCAGGCGGGGCAGGTCGGGCAGGCGGGGCAGCTCGGGCAAACGGGGCAGCTCGGGCAGCCTGGGCCGTCGGCGCAGCCCGCGCCGTCCGCGCAGCCCCGGGTCCTGCCCACCGCCGCGTACCCCGGCTGGGAGGCGATCTACGCCGACAACGTCGAGCGGATCTATCGGCTCATGTACGCCAAAGTCGGAAACCGCCACGACGCCGAGGACCTGACCTCCCAGGTGTTCCTGACCGCCTTCGGTCCGCTCCGGGCCACGGCCAGCGTCGGCGAGGTCCGCGCCTACCTGCTCACCACGGCGCGCACCGTCCTGGCCACGCACTGGCGCTCGACGCTGGGCCACCAGGTCACCGTGATCGACGTCGACGAGGCCGGCCTGGAAGACTTCGGCGGGCCGGGCGAGGACGAGCGGGCCGGCCGGACCGCCGAGCGGATCGGGGTGATCCTGTCGGGGCTGCCGGAGCGGCACCGCGCCATCTTGACCCTGCGCTTCCTGCGCGGGTACTCGATCAAGGCCGCCGCCGCCGAACTCGGCGTGACGGTGGCCAACGCCAAAGTCCTGCAACACCGCGCCCTCCGCCGCGCGGCGGGGCTCGACAAGGAAGGGGAAGCGTCATGAAGCGCCCGATCGACCGCTACGTGGACAGCCTGCTGCGCCGTCGCCGCCCCGCACCCTTCGCCCCGACCGAGGACGACATCGCCGTCGCCCGCGCCGCCATCGACCTGGCCGCCGCCGCCCCCGACGCACAACGCCCGCGCGAGGCGTTCGTCGAGGACCTCCGCCGCCGCATCGCCGACCGCCAGGACGCGCCCCAGACGGCGGCGGCACTCCCGGCGGCGCACCGGGGGCGGGGGCGGCGGCGGTTTCTGACGGCGACGGCGCTCACGGCGACCGGGGTGGTCGCGGGGGTTGTCGCCGACCAGGCGGCGGTGGGGCCGGCGGCGCCGGTTTCGGCGGAGCCGGACCTGACGCCTACGGTCGGTACTTGGCAGACTGTCGCCGACGACGCGGACCTGGCCGAAGGGGCGGTGCTGTCGTTCGACCTCGGCGCGGTTTCGGGTTTTGTCCGGCGGGTGTCGGGACGGGTGCAGGCCGTGTCGGGGTTCTGCACGCACCAGGGCTGCCGGCTGCGGCTGGACACGCCGCACGAGCAGCTGGCCTGCCCCTGCCATGGGGCTACGTTCACACTGGCCGGGGCGCCGCTGGTTCGACCGGCGGGGGGTTCGCCGCTGCCGGCGCTGCCGCGGTTGGCGGTGCGGGTTGAGGGTGGGCGGATTCAGGTTTATGCGCCGGGGCGGGGTTGAGGTGGGGGTTAGGGGTGAGTTGGGGCTGAGTTGAGGCTGGTGACGCGGCTGGTTTGTGTGTGCGGTCGGTCTGTGGTTTTGCAGGCGATTTTTACGGCTTCGCGCAGGGGTTGATGGCCTCGCAGGGGGACGCAGTTCGGTTGTGCGTCGCGGGTTGCGCTGGCGGCCGCCGGCAGTGGCGTTGGTGTCGGTGGCGCGTGCTATATCTATCGATAAGGGGCGATAATGTCCTAACAAAATGCTGCCACACACGACCGCGCGACGGTTCAGGTCTCTGCGGCGTCGCGTTGGCGGCTGGCGGCTGGCGGCTGGCGGCTGGCGGTTTGCGCGTGCAAGACCACGCGCCGGTCCGAGTCACTGCGCATGTCGTAGGCGGCAATCGTCGTGCGTGGTGGGCACCTTGAGGCCTCCGGCGGGCGCTCTACAGCGAGGGGGCGACCCGCGCGACCTGCTTGATGGCGGCGGCCCGCGACTGCTCGGCTTTCTATCCGCTGTTGCCTGCGTTGCGTTGTCGGCTGGCGGTGTTGCTTGTGGTCGCCGAGGTTCTGTGCCCCTCGCCGCGTCGTCGCCGTAGACGGAACCAGCCCGGTCCGGTGGTGTCCAGCCGCATCGCTGCTGCTGTGGTGCTGCTTCGTCCGGCTGGACACCACCGGCCCGGGCAGGTTGGCAGAGCCCGCCGACGCGGCGAGGGACCCAGAACCAACACCCCGCGTGGTCCGGTCGGACACGGCGAACCACGTGGCTGGCCGAGGTCGGTCGCATCAGTCCGACTGCGCCGCCACTGCCGCTCGCCGTCAGTGCGACTCGCGTCGCTAGGCCAAGTGCGAGTCAGAACCGTCCAAAGATTCGTGTTATGCGCCCCGGGCGCGTGCCGTCTCCTCTATATGGTCATCGCACAACCACCACCGTCGACCCCAGAGGACGGTTCGGCATGAGAGCACCGCGGGGCGGATTTGATGTCGCCACTGTGCTGGCGGCGCAGCGCGGGGATCAGGAGGCGCTGCGCGACCTTGTTGCTGAGGCGCTGCCGCTGGTCTACAACATCATCGGGTTTGCGCTGCGGGCGCATGCCGATGTCGACGATGCTGTCCAGGAGACCATGATGCGCGCGGTGCGTGGGCTGCGGGACGTGCGTGATCCTGGGGCGTTTCGGTCCTGGTTGGTCGCGGTGGCGGTTCGGCAGGTGCACGATCAGCAGCGTGCGCGTAGTGCGGTGCAGGCCCGCACTCTTCCGTTGGAGGAGGCGGTGGCGGTTGCCGATCCGGCTGCGGACTTCGCCGATCTAACCGTTCTGCAGCTGGACCTCACTGGGCAGCGGCGGGAGGTTGCTGAGGCGGCCGGGTGGCTTGATGACGGGAGCCGGGAGCTGCTGGGGCTGTGGTGGCTGGCTGAGCACGGGCGGCTGGACCGGGCTGACTTGGCCGCTGCGCTCGGTGTGCCGCAGAACCAGGCTGCGGTGCGGATTCAGCGCTTGAAGCAGCAGTTGGCGGCGATCCGTGTCGTCGTTCGGGCGTTGCGTGCGCCGGAGCGCTGCCATGGCCTCTCGGATCTGACGAGCCGGTGGGACGGCCATCGGAACGCGTTGTGGCGGAAGCGGTTCGTCGGGCACACGCGGGACTGCGAGGTGTGCGACGCTCGGTCGCGCGACCTGGTTCCGGTTGAGAAGCTGCTGGCCGGGCTGCCGTTGGCCGTCGTGCCGGCGGGGTTGGCCGCGGCGGTGTTCCGGACGGTGCTGGCGGCCGGAGTCGGGGGTGCTACGGGATCCGGCGCGGCGGGTGCATCCGGCGCTACGGGAGCCGCCCACGGTTCCGGCGGTGCGGCGGGGTTCGCGCACAGCTCTACCAAGTTGCTGGGCTTCCTGCCCGCGAAGGCGCCGGCGGTGATCGCCACGGTCGTCGCGGTGAGCAGCGTCGGGGTGGCCGCGACCGCCGTCTGGGCCGGTGCGCAGACGTCCGGGACCGTGCCGAAGCCGACACCGGTCGCGGCCGGCACCACGACGACCTCCCCGAGCGCCGTGGCCGTGAGTCCGTCGGCGATCCCGGCCTCGACCTCGTCGCCGAAGCCGTCTCCGAAGCCCTCGACCTCCCCGGCTACGACCCAGACTCCCACCAAGGCCGCGTCCGCGCCTCCGCCCTCGCGTCCGGCGGTCACCGGCCCGAAGAAGGGCGTCGCGGCCTGGAGCGCTCCCGGCTTCGACGCGGCGTTGAGCGCCTCCAAGGCGTCCTGGTACTACGACTGGTCGCCGAGCCGCATGGATCACATAGGGAGCGCGGGACCGGAGTTCGTACCGATGATCTGGGGAGCCAAGAACACCGACTCCGCGACCTTGGCCACCGCCAAGTCGCAGGGCTCCGTCCTGCTCGGCTTCAACGAGCCGGACATGTCCGGGCAGTCGAACATGACCGTCGAGCAGGCCCTGGACCTGTGGCCCAAGCTCCAGGCGACCGGCCTGCGGCTGGGCAGTCCAGCGGTCGCCTATGACGCCGCCACGCCCGGGGGCTGGCTCGACCGCTTCATGGCCGGGGCGGCGGCACGCGGCTACCGCGTCGACTTCATCACCGTGCACTGGTACGGCTCGGACTTCCGGCCCGGCCCCGCGACCGACCAGCTACGGACCTACCTCCAATCCATTCACGACCGCTACCACCTGCCGATCTGGGTCACGGAGTACGCGCTCATCTCCTTCTCCGGCGGCGGCTCCCAATACCCGGCCCCCGATCAGCAGGCGGCATTCGTGACCGATTCCGCGGCGATGCTCGATGCGCTGCCGTACGTCGAGCGCTACGCGTGGTTCGGCCTGGCGGCGTCCGGGGCCCAGACGGGTACCGCGCTGTTCCAGAACGGCGGCCCGACACCGATGGGGGTGGCTTATGAAGGATCCTGAGAAGCAGTCTCGGTGGTTGCTGTCGCTGACCGTCGCAATGTTCTGTGTCATGGCGGTTGCCGGCTGTTCGAGCTCATCGCCTTCGTCGCCGTTCGCGGCATCCACGGCGGCTGACGGGACCTCTACCTCGGCCGGCTCGACAGTTGCGCAGCCGACGCAGACGCCGACGTCGGCACCATCCGCTCCTGCCTCGTCTTCCGCAGGCGCGTCCGGGGCCTCGCCGACCACCGCCACCACGTCGCGGAGCACCACCCCGGCGCCTCACACGTCGGCCGCCTCCACGTCCAGCGCCCCCGCGACGACAGCCGCGCCAGGTCCTCGAACCCTGACCATGGTCAACAAGCTCAACCAGACCATCTGGCCCGCGGTGGCCGCCGACCCCAAGCACCCCGTCGCCGCCACCGGCTGGGTGCTGGCGCCCGGCGCCAGCGTCACCATCAGCATCCCCGACCACTGGGACGTCCGCGTCTGGGCTCGTGCCGGTTGCGTCTTCAGCGCCGGCGGGACCGGGCACTGCCTGTCAGGGGACTGCCAGGGCAAGTTCCAGTGCGGCAGCACATGGGGCGAGTTCCCGTCCACGCTCGCCGAGTTCAATCTGAACGCCTGGCAGGGCATGGACTTCTACGACGTCAGCCTCGTCGAGGGCAACAACCTGCCGATGTACGTCAACCAGTCCGGCGGCCGCGCGCCGGACCCGATGAGCCCGGACGGCTGTACCAAGGCCGGCTGCACGCGGGACGCCAGCGCGTCGTGCCCGTCGGTGCTCCAGGTGGTGCGCGGCGGGGCGGTCACCGCGTGCAAGAGCTCGTGCCTGGCCCTCGGCGGCGACCAGATGTGCTGTCTGGGCCAGTGGTCGAGCCGGGCCGCGTGCGACCCGGCCAAGTGGCCCGTCGATTCGGCGGCGGTGTTCAAGAAGGCCGAGCCGTTCGCGTACTCCTACGTGGACGACGACGCCACCAGTGTCCTGACATGCACGGGGGAGTGCAGCTATCGCATAACCTGGGGAGTGAGCCCATGACCGGCCACCGCGGCGGACGTCGCAAGTACCAACCGATCGTCGCCGGCGGCCTGGCGGCCGTGGCGGCCCTGGGCCTCGTGCTCTGGCTCGCCGGCGTCGGGTCCAGCCGGAGCGGCAGTGTTCAGGCCGGGCAGTCCATGTCCACGACGCAGCAGAGCACTACTGGATCGACGCTTCCGACGCAGACTCAGAGCGCGCCCGGTTCGTCTTCGGCATCGTCGTCGTCCGCGGCGTCGGCCAGCTCCTCGGCGCACACAAGCACGAGCCGGAGCACGAGCGCCACGTCGGGATCGTCGTCGTCGGGCTCGTCGGCCACGACTTCGGCCGGCACCACGACGCAGTCGGCGTCCAACCCGGCCTCGGTGACCCGCCCCGCCGGCGGGCACCTGATCACCATCGTGAACGCCGTCAGCCAGACCATCTGGGCGACCACGAACCCCAACGCCCAGCACCCGATTCCGCAGACCAGCTGGCGTCTCGACCCGGGCCAGAGCGTCACGTTCGCGGTGCCGCAGGGCTGGGGCGGCCGCGTGTGGGGACGTACCGGTTGCTCGGCGAACGGCAGCGGCCACTGCCTGAGCGGCGACTCCCCGCCGGCCACCCTCGCCGAGCTGACCCTCGACTCGTTCGACGGCCTGGACTTCTACGACGTCAGCCTCGTCGACGGCTCGAACCTCCCGATGTACATCAACACCAGCCACCGCGTCGGTGCGGACCCGGTCTCGTCCACCGGCTGCTACCAGGGCGCCTGCACCAAGCCGATCGTCTGCCCGGGCCCGATGCAGGTGAGGGCCGGCGGTCAGGTCGTGGCGTGCACGACCCCTTGCACGGCGTTCGGCGGCGACGCGTACTGCTGCCGCGGCGCGTGGTCGGGACGCGCGAACTGCGACCCGGCCAAGTGGCCCGTCGACTACGCGAAGCTCGTTTATAAGGATGCTGAGCCGTACGCGTACTCCTACGCCTTCGACGACTCGGCGACCATGTCCTGCAAGGGCGATTGCGACTACCGGATCGTGTTCGGGGTGACGCCTGGCGCCGGGTGAGTCAGGGCCAGGAGATAGGTGCTCAGATCGAGCAGGACGTCGCGGCACGAGCTCCGTTCCCGGGCGTCGCAAAGCACGACCGGGACGGAGGCCGGCAGGTCCATCGCCGCGCGCAGGTCCTCGACCGGGTAGAGCGGCGCGTCGGGGAAGCAGTTCGCCGCGACGATGAACGGGACGCTGCGGTCCTCCAGACGTTCCAGGACGTCGAAGCTCTCCTCCAGGCGGCGGACGTCGACCAGCACGATCGCGCCGAGCGCGCCCTCGACCAGGCCGTCCCACAGGAACCAGAAGCGTTCCTGGCCGGGGGTGCCGAACAGGTAGAGGACCACGCGGTCGTCGAGGCTGATGCGGCCGAAGTCCATGGCGACGGTCGTGGTGGTCTTCGTCGGCGGGGCTCCTGCCGGTGCGGGCCCTGACATGGGCTCCTCGGTGGTCAGCGGGGCGATGTCGCTCACCGAGGTGACGAAGGTGGTCTTGCCGACGCCGAGCGGTCCGACCACCGCGATCTTCAGGGCGACCGTGGTGGTCGTGGGGAGGCCTGGCTCCAGACCCGGCTCCCCGGAGACGTCAGAGACATCGGAGACGTCAGAGACATCATCAGAGGCATCGGCGACGCCGGCGGCGGCAGAGACGTCGGCGGCATCGGATATGTCGGCCGCGTCAGCAGCGGGGGCGCGGTTAGAGGCGCCGGAGGCCATTGATCACCTGCTCCAGCAGTTCGTGGTCGATGGCGGCGGGCCGGACCGGCCGCCGCTGGACGGCCAGCCCGGCCGCGAGGAGGTCGCCGACGAGCACGGCGGTGGCGCTGAAGGGCAGGCGCAGGTGGGCCGAGAGCTCGGCGACGGACAGCGGACGGCGGCACAGGCGCATGATCGTGGCCTGTTCCGGCGGCAGCCCCGGCGGCGCGGCGTCGGTGGCCACGATCAGGGTGACCAGGTCGAGGTCGGAGCCCGGGGCGGAGCGGCCGTTGGTGATGACGTAGACGCGCTCCAGGCGCGCGCGCCGGTGGGGAGTGGCCGCTGAGGGCTCCGGCCCGGGCGCCGGCGACTCCGCGGCGTCGGCCTGGGCCGCATCGCTCGCGGCGTGCCGAGGCAGCGCGGGCCTGGGGGGCGGCCGGAACGGCCCGGACTGCGGCCAGGACGTCCGGGGCGGCGTCGATCCGGTGCTCACGGCGTCACCGGCCCTCCCCGACGCGCCGGACTCGCCAGATGCTCGCCGATGCGGACCACGAGATCGCGCATCTGCCGTCCCATCAGCCCGGCGTCCACGCCGTCGTCGGCCACCACGGCCAGGAACGCGCCCTCGCTGGCGGCCATCACGTAGAAGAAACCGCCGCCGACCTCGATCACGATCATCCGAGTGCGCTGGTCCGCGCCGGGGAACAGCTCGGCCACCGCGCCCGACAGGCTCTGCAGGCCGGCGCAGATCGCGGCGAGGCGGTCGGCGACGGCTTCGTCGACGGCGTAGTGCGCCAGGCGCAGGCCGTCCGCGGTGAGCACCAGCGCGTGGCGGGCTCCCGGGACGTCCTCGACGAGGCCTTTGAGGAGCCAGTCCATCTGCACGCCGGGTCGGGTCACGACGCCGCACCTCGCTGTCCGTCGTCGGTTCGGGGGTCGCTGCCGTGGTCTTCGTGTTCTGATTCGGGGTCGTGCCCGTCGCCGTGGAAGGCGTCCAGCCACTGTCCGGGTGCGGGGGTTCCGTTGCGGGACTCACGCGGTGCCGTCATCGAGGTCGTGGAGGTCGTGGAGGTCGTGGAGGTCGTCGAGGTCATCGGCGTCATCGTCGGCGGACGGCGGCGTCGTTGCGGGAGCCCGCCGGGCCGGCCGTCGTACGTGCCGTTGGCGCGCGGGCTCGGTGCGTCGGGGGAGCGCGGATCGGGGGGAACCGGTCCGCCGGCCGGCTTCCCGGTGTGCTCCAGCACGAGTTCCTTCGGCACCAGCAGCTGGGCCTTGACCCCGCCCGCCGCCGAGGGCCGCACCGTGGCCTGGAAGCCGACGGTACGCGCGAGGCGGCCGATCACCGCCAGGCCGAGCCTCGGGGAGCCGCCGACGTCGGCCAGGTCCAGCCCCGGGGAGCCGGGGTCCGCCAGGACGCGTGCGACGTGCTCGGCGGCCTGCGGCGCCAGGCCCACCCCGGCGTCGACGACCTCGATCACGACCCCGGTGGCGCTGCGGCGGGCGGTGAGGATGACCCGGGAATCAGGGGGCGAATAGCGGGTCGCGTTGTCGAGGAGTTCGGCCAGGGCGTGCACGACCGCCTCCACCGCCGTGCCGGCCAGCTCGACCTCCGGGGCCGCCGCGAGCTCGACCCGGCGGTAGTCGACGATCCGGGACATCGCGCCGCGCAGGATGCTGAAGACCGGGACCGGCTCGCTCCACTGGCGTCCCGGGCGCTCGCCGGCCAGGACCACGAGGCTGTCGGCGAACCGGCCGATCAGGGCGGTGCCGTGGTCCAGGCGCATCAGGTCGGCGAAGACGGCCGGGTCGTTGCCGTGGCGTTCCTCCATCTCGCCGAGGTCGCCGAGCTGGCGGTGGACGATCGCCTGGACCCGGCGGCCGATGTTCACGAAGGCGCGCTCGGTGAAGTCGGGGCTGGTGGCGGCTGGCTCACGGGCTTGGTCGCGGTCTCGTTCCTGGTCTCTCGTCTGCGTCTGCGTTTGCGTCTGCTCGACCCGGCTTGCGCTGCCGCTGCCGCCGCCGGGCTCGCGCAGCCGGCCGCTGTGCGCCTGCCGCCACCGAGCGTTCTCGGCCTCGGCTTCGGCGCAGCGCAGCCGCAGCGTCGCCACGCGCCGTCGTGCTATCAGCACCATGACGCCCCAGCCGGCCACAGCCCCGCAGAACGCGAGCGTTGTCCCCATCGCCGTCCCCACCACCGATATCGATGCCTCCAGCCCCACCCGCCAGTCACCCAACGCAGCCGACGAGTCACAGCGCATACCCCTATCGCAGTCCACGATGATCCCGCAGTGTGTTTGTGCGATTGCTGAAGGCGATCGCCGGCCCGCGCCGCCGCCGCACGGCGCGTCCTCGCAGGCACCCGCGCCGCACGCCGCCGGCCGCCGCCGCGAGACCGCCGAACCGCGACCGGACTCCTAGCGGACTCCGGAAGGCACACGCCGCTCGCGCGTCCCGGCGGTGCCAGGGTCGTGGCCCGTGAAGGCGTCCCACCGCGGCGTGGACGTCGAGTCCGCCCGGATCGCATCCCGCGACCCGGGATGAAGGTGGTGAAGCGTGCCAGCACGGAGAAGGACCGAAGAGCCGGCCGCCCCGGTCCCCGCCCGCAGGCCCCCCGCCCGCGGGGCGGGTCATACCCCAGCGAAGGAGTACTCCATGTCGATGACCATCGACGTCGCGTTGAAAGAAGCCATGCGCACCGAGGGCGCGATCGGCGCCGCACTGGTCGACTACGGCAGCGGCATGTCCCTCGGCGAGATCAGCGTCTCCAAGGAGCTCGACCTGACCGTCGCCGCCGCCGGCAACACCGAGGTCGTCCGCGCGAAGATGCGCACGATGGAGATGCTCAAGATGAACGACACCATCGAGGACATCCTGATAACCCTCGGCCGCCAGTACCACATCATCAGACCCCTGACCTCCCGCAGCGGCACCGGCCTGTTCCTCTACCTGGCCCTGGACCGCACCCGCGGCAACCTCGCCCTGGCCCGCCACCAGATGCGCGTGGTGGCCGAGAGCATCGAGATCTGAGCTCCCGCGACGGGACGCGGAGCTCCACCGGGTTCGCGGCGACCCCGCCGCGGATACCGACGGCTGGTCGGCTCAAGGAGGTGAGGCGCCTGCTTTCAGGCTGAACGGATTGGCTTATGACCGCCTGCGAGAAGTGCAGAAGTCTCTGGTGGGGAGCAGGCGGTCACCACTTTCGCGGGTCGTGTGCAGCGCGGCGGCCGCCCCGGGCCGGCCCCGCGGGCATCCCGACGAACCTCTCCCCGCCCGATGTCCGGTTCCCGGTCCCGGCTCCGACCTACAGGCGAGAGCGTCCACGCCGGACGCCCCACCGTAAGGAGCGAAGCCGTGAAGTACATGCTGCAGATCATCATCAACCCCAAGATCGCCGAGTCTCTGACCGAAGAGCAGCAGGCCACTGTGGGCCCCGCTCACGAGAAGCTGATCGGGATCATCTCGGAGTCCGGCGAGCTCGTCTCGATGGACGGCCTCGCCGAGCCCGCCAAGAGCACCGTGGTGCGGGTGCGCGATGGCAAGACGGTGACCTCCGAGGGCTCGCTGTTCGAGGGTGAGGACTACTTCGGCGGCTATTACATCGTCGATGTCGCCAGCCAGGAGCGGGCCGTCGAGCTCGCCGCGATGATTCCGGACGCGCACTGGTCCGCCGTCGAGGTCCGGCCGTTCCTGGAGATGCCCGAGGAGGGCTGAGGCGCCGGTGGGGCCGGGCCGGCGGCGGTCGTCCGCCGCCGGCGACGCGTGCTGCGTGGCGGGCAGCACGCGGCCCGCGCCGCGCAGCACAACCACGCAGCACAACCACGCAGCACAACCACGCAGCACCACAGCACGGCACCACAGGGCGGCACCCCGGCATCTCCGCTCGTGCGCACACCAGTTCCCCCGGGCACGTCCCAGCCATGTCCGGATCCGCGCCTCGGCTCCGACCACCGGGTAGAAAGCGAACAGCGCCGCCGTGTGCTGCTCAACGGGAGAAGAAGGAGTACACCATGGACAGCGCCGTGGAGCCCGGGGCCATCGAGTCCCTGCGGGCCGAAGTCACCGGTGAGGTTCTCGTGCCGGGCGACGACGGCTACGAGGCCCGGGCTAATATTTTCGCCTACACCGGGCACCCGGCCGTGATCGTGCGGGCGAACAGCGACGAGGACGTGGCCCGGGGCATCGGCTTCGCGGTCGAGCACGGTCTGGAGATCTCCACCCGCAGCGGCGGCCACAGCAACGCCGGCTTCAGCACCAACGTCGGCGGCCTGGTCCTGGACCTGTCGCTGCTGGACGGCGTCGAAGTGCTCGACGAGGCCGAGCGCCGGGTGCGCCTCGGCGCCGGCGCGTTGTGGACCAACGTCGCCGCGCAGTTGGCGCCGTACGGCCTGGCGTTCACCTCCGGCGACACCACCAGCGTCGGCGTCGGCGGCCTGCTGGTCGGCGGCGGCGTGGGCTGGATGGCCCGCAAGTACGGCCTGGCCCTGGACAGCCTGGTCGCCGCGACCGTCGTCACCGCCGACGGCCGCATCCTGACGGCGAGCGCGGATGAGAACCCGGACCTGTTCTGGGCGATCCGCGGCGGCGGCGGCAACTTCGGCGTGGTGACCTCCTTCACCGTCATCGCGCAGCCGGTCGCCCAGGTCTTCTTCGGCGCGATCTCCTTCGCCCCCGAGGAGACGGAGGCCGTCCTGCGCGGCTGGGTGTCCTACATGGACTCCGCTCCCGAGGAGCTCACGGCCACCGCGATGTGCTGGCCGACCTTCGGCCAGCAGGCCCCGCCGCTGGCCGTCATGGTCTGCTACGCCGGCGACGACGACGCGGCCGCCGCGCTGGCCATCGATCCGATCCGCAAGCTCGGCACCGTCGTGGACGACCAGGTCCGCCTGATGCCCTACGGCGGCGTCCTGGCCGACGCCAACGAGTTGCCCCCGGGCTGGCAGCCGTACGTCCGCAACCGTCTCACCCCGGACCTGACCCCGGACCTGGCCACGGCGATGCTCGCCGAACAGGCCAACCTCCAGAACCTGTACGTCGAGATCCGCAGCATCGGCGGCGCCCTGAGCCTGGTGCCCGAGGACGCGACCGCGTTCGCGCACCGCTCCACCCAGGCCCTGATCATGGGCGTGCTGCTCGGCTCCCCGGAGGACAACGAGCCGCTGATGCCCGCCTACGAGGCGTTCTGGTCCGCGGTGGCCCCGTCGGCGTCCGGCGCGTACAGCGGCTTCCTGAGCAACGTCCTCCAGTCGGACATCGACGCGGTGTACCCCCGCCGGGTGTACCGCAAGCTGGCGGCGCTGAAGCAGGAGTACGACCCCGCCAACGTCTTCCACCTGAACGTCAACGTCGTCCCGGCCGGAGCCGACCAGGACTGATTCCCACGGAGCTGGGGCCGGACCGTCGCCAGGCGTCCCGGCCCCGCTTGCCCGCCCGCCAGCTGTCTGGTGTCTGGGGTCTGCTGTCTCGGGTCTGCCGTCTGGTCTGCGGACCTCAGCCGGGCAGCACCGTCACCGGCACCCCGTTGAACACCGCGTTCCCCGAAATCGGATCCACCACTGCCTCATCCGTCAGTGCATTGGCATTGACCCCGGCGTTCTTCCGCGCCACCGCCTGCCCGCTGTCCTCGTGCCCCCAACCGTGCGGCAGGCTCACCACCCCCGGCATGATCGTCTCCGTGGCCTCCACCACCACCTCGACCTCCCCGGCCGCCGACCGCACCCGCGCCAGGCCCCCGAGCCCGAGACGCGCCACGTCCCGCGGATGGACGTGCAGCGTGCACCGATTGCTGCCGCCGATCAGCGACGGCACGTTGTGCATCCAGCTGTTGTTCGACCGCAGGTGCCGGCGTCCGATCAACACCATCTCCGGCACCGGATCCCGCAGCCGCTCCAGCAGGCGCGGCACGTCGGCGGCCAGCGTCGGCGGCGCCAGATCGACCTTGCCCGAAGCGGTGCACAGGATCTCCGGCAGCCGCGGCTGGAGTGGACCGAGGTCCAGACCGTGCGGCGCCTCCCGCATTGCCTCCAGCGAGAGGCCGTAGGACCCCAGCTTCAGCAACGCGTCCAGAATCTGCTCGGTCCCGTCGTCGCCGTCCAAGCTTGTGCGCATCTCCGGCACCGCCGCGAGCAACTGCCCGAGCAGCATCTCCTCGGCGCTGGCGGGATCGGCGTCAGGACCCTGACCGGCCAGCACCAGCAGCAGCTTGGCCAGGATCGTGGCCTCCGAACGCTGATCGTCGCGCAGCGGCAGCACCGGCGAAGAGAAGCGCGCGTAGTTGCGCACCATGATGATCTGCACGAGGAAGTCGAAGTGCGGGCTCTGCAGAATCCGCGGCGGCGGCAGGATCACGTTCGCGTGCCGCGTGGTCTCGTTCAGATACGGGTCGACACAGACCATGAAGTCCAGTTCCGACAGTGCCCGGGCCAAGCGCGGCGCGCCCGGTGCGGACAGCGCCGGGTTGCCCCCGACCGTGATCAGAGCCCTGATCTGCCCCTCGCCCGGCGTCTCGATCTCGTCGGCCATGGTCGCGACCGGGAACTCCCCGAGGACTTCCGGCAGGCCGCGCACCCGGCTGTGCCAGGCGCCGGTGGTGAAGGGCTGTCCGTTGCGGAAGATCTCCAGGGCCGCGGTCTTGGCGAACAAGACGCCGCCGGGCCGGTCCAGGTTCCCCGTCAGGGCATTGATGACATCGACCAGCCACTGCGCCGTCGAGCCGAACTCGGCGGTGCAGGTGCCGATCCGGGCGTACACCGCCGCCGACGGTGCCGCCGCGAGCTCCCGAGCCAGCCGTACCGTCGTCGCGGCCGGCACGCCGCAAGCCCGCTCCACTGCCCCCGGCGTGAAGTCGCGAGCCAGAGCCCTGAGTTCGTCCAGCCCGGTGACCTCCACGTCCAGCGCGGTCAGGCCCTCGGCCAGCAGCGTGTGCACGATGCCGAACAACAGGTACGGATCCGTCCCGGGCCGGATGAACAGGTGCTCGTCGGCGAGTTCGGCGGTCCGCGTGCGCCGCGGGTCCACGACCACGACCTTGCCGCCGCGCTCCTGCAGCGCCCGCAGCCGGCCCTTGAAGTTCGGCGCCACGCACAGCGAGCCGTTGGACTCCACCGGGTTGGCCCCGAGGATCAGCATGTAGTCGGTGCGGTCCAGGTCCGGCACGGCCACCGCGAACGCGTCGCCGAACATCAGGCCGCTGGCGACGTGCTTGGGCATCTGGTCGACGGTGCTGGCCGAATAGACGTTGCGGCTGCCCAGGACCTGCGTCAGCGGCTGCCGGTAGAGGAACCCGGCCATGGTGTGGAACGTCGGGTTGCCGAAGTACAGCGCCACGGCGTCGCGGCCGTGCGCCGCCATCGTCTCGGTGAGCCCGCGGTGCACCTCGGCGAACGCCTCGTCCCAGCTCGCCGGCCGCAGCTGCCCGTCGATCCGGTCCCGGACCAGCGGACGCGCCAGCCGGTCCGGATCCTCGTCCAGCTTGCCCAGCGCCGCGCCCTTCGGGCACAGGAAGCCCTTGCTGAACGGGTCGTCCTGGTCTCCCTCCACGCGCAGCACGGAACCGGCGTCGTCCAGGGTCAGCCGCAGCCCGCAGGCCGTCTCGCACAGGGGACATGTCCGCAGCGCAGTCTTCATGGTCCAGGACGCTAGCAACGACATGGCACGGGACCTTCTCGCTGCGTGCGAAGCGGCGCCCACCGGTTCGGCATCCCCGAAGATGTCCCGCCCGCGCCGAGCGCGTGATCGTGGTGGCAGACCAGTCGAGGAGAGGATTCGCCATGGCTCCGCATGCCGAGCCGGCCACCGTCGCCGGACCGCTGACCGCCTTCAGGGACGCCGATTCCGAAGCGCTGGCCGGGGCGTTCAGCCGCCTGGTCGGCACGTTCTGGACCGGCGGAGTGCTGACCGATCCCGCCTCGGCGCGGGACGCCGTTCCCGGCCTGCTGGCCGCCTGGGACGGCACCGACGCCGCGCACCGCGGCTATTTGGCGATCGCCCTCGGCCTGTTCGCCGAGGCCGAATACCCGGCGCTCGACGGCCCGGTCGCGACCGCCGTGCGCGGGGGGCTGGACGCCGTCCTCGACGAGGTCCGCGGCGCCACCGCCGTCACCCCGCTGACGCTGGCGTCGCTGTATCTGCTCGCGCACTTCCCGCACGAGCGGGCCCGGATCTGGTCCGCCTTCGACGGCGTGCCGCTGGACCCCGACGACCGGACCCGGCTGGACCGCGGGCTGTCGCTGCTCGACCCGGAAGACCCCGATCTGGGCCGGGCCTGGCCCTCGCCGTTCGACTGGGCCATCGACGAGCAGGAGCGGGAGTTCGATCGGGCTTGGATCAGGACCCTGACGCCCGAGCAGGTCACCACGACCTGGAACGACGACACCCGCACGCTGTGGGCCACAGCCGGGGCCAAGGCTCTGTGGTCGGTGGCGAACGGCGTGGTGCCCACCCCGGTTGTTGATCAGAGCCCTTACTGGGCGGCTCTGCACGAGGCACCGGGAACCGTGGACGCGACGTCGTTCGGCCGGCACGAAGAAGCGCTGCGCTGTACCTCTTGCGGGAGCGCGCTCACCTTCCAGGCCAAGGGCGCCCGATGCCAGAGCTGCTCCACCTTCTACCCGGTTACCGTCGGCGGGATCCTCGACCTGTCTCGCCGCGAGCGCTCCGGCGCCGGAGTCAGCGACGACGCCGAGGACGTCGAGGCTGATGTGCTGCAGAACGCTGCCGTGATGAGCACCGTCGGCCAGCACTACGAGTCCGGGCTGCGTCCGGCCTTCCTGCGCGTCATGGGCCAGAACTGGGACGGCGGCGTCACCCCGGCGATCGAGGACGCCTACATCACCGACCGGCTGCGCGCGGCGGCCGAGGCGCGCGCCGACGGACCGGTCCTGGACCTCGCGGCCGGCGCCGGCCGCTGGACCTGGGTGGTCACCGAGGCCGTCGGCGCCGACCGGGTCATCGCCCTGGACCTCAACGACGCCATGCTCTACTGGCTGCGCGGTCGGCTGCCGCAGGTCGCTGCCGTGCGGGCCAGTGCCCTGGAGCTGCCGCTGGCCGACGGCAGCCTGACCGCCGTCAACTTCTGGAACGCGCTGCAAGCGGTGCCGGACGCGGCGCAAGCCCTTGCCGAGATCGGCCGCTGCCTGCGGCCCGGCGGCGTGCTGACGCTGATGACGTTCCGGTGGGCCGATGACGCGGTGTACCGGTACTTCCAGCACTCGCACATCTTCCCGGCCGCCCCGGAGGGTTATGAGCTCTTCGAGCGGGAGGAGATCCGGTCGTGGTTGGCCGCCGCCGGGTTGAGCGTTGTTGAGGAGTCCGGGCCGGGGACGTTCGTGTTCATCACCGCTGAGCGGGAGGGCTGAGGCGTGGGGGAGAGCCCGACCGTCGTTGAGATACTGCTCGCTGAACACCCGGTTCGAGGAGGGTTCCTGGACCCGGTCCGTCAGCGGGCTGCGGAGTTCGAGGCGGCGCATCCCGGCTACGAGGTGCGCATTTCGACGTACCGGACGTTCACCGGGGGCGACGAGTTCATTCGGATCCTGGACTCCGGGCGCGTCCCGGCGATCGTCGACGTCTTCTTCACCGAGACCCAGCGGGCCCGCGACGCGGTCGCCGCGACCGGCGGGCCGCTGTTCACCCCGGTGCAGCGCGCAGTCGCCGGGCGGCGGGAGATCCTGGGCGTGCCGGTGGTTCTCGACGACTTCGTCGAGGCCGCGCACCGTTACTACAGCTACGACGGCGAACTGGTGTCGATGCCGTTCAGCGTCTCCACCGGCCTGCTGTATGCGAACACTGCGATGATGCGGGCGGCCGGGATCTCGGAGGTGCCGCAGGACTGGGAGGCGTTGGAGGACGCGTGCCGGGCCGTCACGCGGCTGGACGGCGGTCCTTCGCACGGCGTCGCGTGGGCCGTCGACGGCTGGTTCTTCCAGCATTTCGTGAGCCAGCAGGGCGGCCTGCTGGTGGACCGGGACAACGGCCGGTCCGGCCGGGCCCGGACGGTGGACCTGGCCTCCGAGGAACTGCTGGCCTGGGTCACGTGGTGGCAGCGACTGCACAAGGACGGCCTGTACCTGCACACCGGCGTGACCCAAGACTGGGCCGGGACGTTCGAGGCCTTCATCGAGGGCCGCGTCGCGTTCCTCTACAACTCCTCGGTGATGGCCGAGCCGCTGATGTCGGCCGCGGCGCAGGCCGGCATCGACGCCGTCGCCGCCCGCCTGCCGCGCAACGGCGCCGTCCGGTACGCCGGCGACGTCCTCGGCGGCGACTCCCTGTGGCTGGCCGCCGGACTGCCGCCGGAGGTGGAGGACGGCGCGCTGGCGTTCCTGCAATACCTGCTGAACCCGGCAGCCGCCGCCGCATGGCACAAGTCGAGCGGCTTCATCCCGGTGACCCACGGCGCGCACCGCCTGCTCGAAGCAGAGGGCTGGTTCGCCCAGAAGCCGCACCACCTGACAGCCCCAGCCCAACTCGCCGCCTCCAACGGATCCCCCGCCGCAACCGGCGCGCTGGTCGGCGAGCTCGCAGCCACGCACGCCGACCTGGTCCAGGCCATGACGGACGTCCTGGAGCAAGGCGCCAACCCCGCGCGCCGCTTCGCACAGGCCACGGCCACGGCGCAGCAGCGGCTGGACGCGTACAACGCGAAAGCCACCGCACGATAGGCCACCACTTAGGCCACCACTGAGGATCGGCGGCACCGCGATTGAAGTCGGTGCGGCCGGCGCGCGTCCAGGTCGGGACGCGCTGGGGCGCGGTAGTGAGGGCTGCCGCGCCCCTTTGGCATGCGTGCGGCGGGAAAGGCGCCGCTTCAACTGTGAGATTCTCTGGGCATCCATGTTCGTGTCCTGCTTGCCGATGGCCGCGACCGAAGACTGGCAGCACAGCGGCCGGCACCGCCCACGGGCACCGGCCGCCAACCCCCTGCATCCGTTACCGCGCCCCGGCCACCGGAGCCTTCGCCGCCTCAGCCCCGGCCCCCGCCCCCGCCCCAGCCCCCTCCGCCACCGCCGGCGGCACCGCGGCCGGTCCGGCCGGCCCGCGCAGCGCGTTCAGCAGCACCCGCGCGACCATCGCGGGTCGCATCAGCTGCTCCGGCCGGTCGAGCATGCCGGCGGCGCGCATGTAGCCGCGCGTCACCGAGCTGTCGCGGGTCGTCGCGACCTGGACCATCGCCAGGTAGCGCTGGCCCAGGCGGACCTTGAAGTCGCGCTTGCCCTCCACGCCGTCGAAGCCGAGGTCCACGGTGCGGGTCATCTCCCACGGCGGGTCGATGACGTCGCGCGCCAGGTCGCGGAAGTACTGGCGGGAGTCCGGGGTGGCTCCGGAGTGCAGGTGGTGGCGCAGCGTCAGGGCGGACAGCGCCGCGACCGTCATGCCCTGTGCGTAGACCGGGTTGAAGCAGGACACGGCGTCGCCGATGACCAGCAGGCCGGCCGGGAAGCGGGTCATCTGCTCGTAGCGGCGGCGCTGCGTGGTCGGGAAGCGGAAGGCGACCGGCTCGTCCAGCGGTTCGGCGTGCTTCAGCGCCTCGTGGATGTCCGGGACCGGCAGGCCCTTGACGAACTCGTACAGCCCTTGCTGGTCCGTCGGCGGGTGGTCGCCGAGGATGCCGTAGACGGTCAGCAGGGTCTTGTCGCCCTCGGTCTTGGTGAAGATGCAGCCGCGCGGGACGTCGGGGGAGGCGACCGCGATGATGGCGAGGTCACCGTCGTAGGGGTCGGCCTTCATCTTGTAGTTCTGGGTGACGTAGCCCAGCCCGATGTTGGTCCGCTCCTCCTCGACCCGCGGATAGCCCATCTCCTCCAGCCACACCGGGGTGCGCGAGCCGCGCCCGGTCGCGTCGACCACCAGGTCGGCCGCGATCGTCTCGCCGGGCTCGCCGCTCTTCTGGACCTTGACCCCGGTCACCTGCGCGTGGTCCGCGGTGGCGGTCAGGCCCAGGATGTCGCAGCGTTCGACGAAGCGGATGTTCTCCAGCTCCGCCGTGCGCTCCCGGATCCGGCGTTCCATCAGCGGCGCCGAGGCCGGGACGGCGATGTAGCCGATGTCGGCGCGCTTGACCGGGCGGCCGCGGAAGTACCAGCGGACCGAGCCGGAGAAGTCGCCGAACGGGGTGCCGTCGGCGATGAGCTGATCGGTGATGCCGGGGTAGAGCTCCTCCATCACCACCCGGCCGCGCACGTGCATGGCGTTGATGTGCTTGCCCTGGGGACGTCCGCGGCGCGGGCCGTCGACGCCGGTTACCGTGTCCCGGTCGACGACCAGGACCTCGTCGTAGGCCTCGGCGAGCACGCGGGCCGCGAACAGCCCGGCGATGCTGCCGCCCAGCACGACGGCGCGGGTCGGGGCGCCGTCGGCCGCCGGCCGGGTTGCTTCCTGGGGCATCTCGCCCACCTCCTGGAGATCGGGTGCCGGGGATGGCGTATCAGCTTCACGATGTGGTCCCGAGCCGACGCCGGGCATCTCCTGGATTGCGAGCCGACAGCCGCCGCAACCTGCGCAAGCACGGAGATGAGGGCCCTGATCGCGGCCGCGAGCATGGACCGAGGACCTGAGCGAGGACCCGACCGAGGACCCGGTGGATCCGGTCCCAGCCCGAGAGTCCCAGCCCGAGAGGAGAAGCCATGGAGAGCGCGGCAACCACCGGCGACCGGCCCGAGCCCGACGGGATCGCCGAGATGTTCGACGAGTCGTCCGACATGTCGAACGCCTTCAACGACGGTCAGGTCCACCTGGCCTACTGGTACGACGACGAGGACCAGGCCCCGCTCGTCGAGGCCACGCAGCGCCTGACCCGCAAAATGGCCGACTCGCTGCGCCTGCGCAAGGGCGAGCGCGTCCTCGACGTCGGCTGCGGCCTCGGAGCCCCGGCGATCCAGCTCGCCGCCGAGTACGGCGTGGAGGTCACAGGCGTCAACATCAGCACCCGCCAGGTCGCCGAGGCGCACGCCCGGGCCCGCGCGGCGGGACTCGGCGACCAGGTCACGTTCCAGACCGGCGACTACCGCTCGCTGGACTTCCCGGACGGCAGCTTCGACGCCCTCGTCGCGATGGAGGCCCTGGTCTACGTCAGCGATCTCGGGCCCACCCTCCGCGGCCTGCACCGGGTGCTGCGCCCCGGCGGCCGGCTGTCCCTGACCGAGCCGACCCGCGAAGGGCTCGGCGTCGTGGCCGCCAGCCAGTTCGCCGCGAACTTCGGGTCGAAGTGGCTGCTGTCGGTGGCCGAGTGGCTGGATCCGTTGCGCGAGGCCGGATTCGAGCTCCTGGAGTACCTGCAGTGCGGGCCGCGGGTGTTCGGCATGGGCCCCAAGTACGTGCACGCCGTGGAGACACGGCGCGCCGAGTTGGCCGCCCAGTTCGGCGACGCCGCCGTCGACGAACTCCGCCAGACGCTGGAGACCTTCTTCGCGCCGGGGGAGACAGGCCAGATCGGCTACGCGGTCATCACCGTGCAGAAGCCTTGGAACTGATTCGCCTCGCCGCGGGTACCCGACGTCCACCTTCGATGTCCGATGCCGCGAGTCTGCTCCGACTACCTCAGAGCCGCGCCCGACCGGGGCGCCCGCAGGCGAGGGAAAAGCACCGTGAAGTACATGCTGCTGATCTACAACAACCCGGACAACATCGAGGCCATGAGCGAGGAAGAGCGCGAGGCCGCGATGCGCGGCGTCGACAGCATCCTGGCGGAGCTCGCGGCATCCGGCGAGATGATCGGCGGCGTGGCGCTGGCACACCCCTCGACCGCCAAGACCGTACGGGTGGTCGACGGCGTCCCGGAGACCACCGACGGACCCTACGTCGGGGCCAAGGAGATGCTGGCCGGCTACCTCACGATCGAGGCCGACAGCCTCGACCGCGCGGTCGAGATCGCATCACGCTGGCCGGACGCCCGGCACGGGGCCATGGAAGTCCGTGCCGTGATGCATCCCGGCGGCATGGAGATGTGACCATCCGCACCGACATCGAGGACCTGCTGCGCCGCCTGACGCCGCAGGTGCTCGGTGCCCTCGTGCGCCGCCACGGACAGTTCGAGGCCTGCGAGGACGCCGTCCAGGAAGCCCTGCTCGACGCGGCCGTGCAGTGGCCGGCCGACGGCGTCCCGGAGCGTCCGGCCGGCTGGCTGACGACCGTCGCCTCCCGCCGGCTGGCCGACCACGTCCGCAGCGAGAGCGCCCGACGGCGCCGCGAGGCCGTGGTGGCGGCGTTGGAGACCCCGCTGGAGCCGGTGGTGCCGGGCCCGGAGGACCACGACCACACCCCCGACCGGGACGACACCCTCCTGCTGCTGTTCCTGTGCTGCCACCCGGCGCTGTCCCCGTCGTCGCAGATCGCGCTGACCCTGCGCGCGGTCGGCGGGCTGACCACCGCCCAGATCGCGGCGGCCTACCTGGTCCCCGAGGCCACGATGTCGCGGCGGATCCTGCGCGCCAAACAGCGGATCAAGGCCACGGCCATCCCCTTCCAGATGCCCCCGCCGGACAAACGCGACGACCGCCTGCGGGTCGTCCTGCACGTCCTCTACCTGATCTTCAACGAGGGCTACACCGCCAGCTCCGGACCCGAACTCCAGCGCGCCGAACTCGCCCACGAGGCGATCCGCCTGACCCGCGCCGTCCACCGCCTGCTGCCCGACGACAACGAGGTGGCCGGCCTGCTCGCCCTCATGCTCCTCACCGATGCGCGCCGCCCGGCCCGCACCGCGCCCGACGGCGCGCTGATCCCGTTCGCCGACCAGGACCGCGGCCTGTGGGACCCGGTGTCGCTGAAGGAAGGGGTCGAACTCATCACCAGCACGCTGGCCCGCGGCCCCCTCGGGCCGTACCAGCTCCAGGCCGCCATCGCCGCCGTGCACACCGAGGCGCCGCGCTTGGAGGAGACGGACTGGCCCCAGATCCTGGCCCTCTACGAGTTGCTGTCGCGAGTGTCGGCCAACCCGATCGTGGCCCTCAACCACGCGGTCGCGATCGCGATGGCCCACGGTCCCCAGGCCGGCCTCGCGATGCTGCGCGCCCTGGACTCCGACGGACGGCTGGCAGACCACCACCGCCTCGAAGCGGTCCGCGCGCACCTGCTGGAGATGGCCGGCGAACCGGGCCCGGCGCGGGACAGCTACCTGCTCGCCGCCCACCGCACCACCAGCCTGCCCGAACGCCGCTATCTCGAAGGACGCGCGGCGGCAATCAGGAAGATGCGCGCCCCGGCCGGCGCTGATGAGAATCGAGACGCGGCCACATAACAGCGCACTGATCATCCGTTCACACCTTGCCCCGGGATCTTCCACGTCTGGCCGATCGCATCCGTGACGGACTTGAGCCGCATCACTCTGATCGATTCCCTCCACAACGCCAGCGTCAGCCTTCACCGAGGAGAGATCTCACATGACGACGACGTCGGACACCCAGCCGACAACCGCGGCGCTCTCACTGCAACAGCAGTTCCTGTGCATCTTCGCCCAGGGCTTCGAATCCGGGCCGTTCGGGCCGCACTACACGGAGGTCTTCGCCTGGCGGATCCGCGGCCGCGTCGATGAGCGCGCCATGCGCCAGGCGCTGGCCGACGTGGTCGAGCGGCACGAGGCGCTGCGCACCGTGGTGGACCTGGAGAACGGCGGCGCCCAGCGCGTGTTGCCCGCCGTCCAGCCCGAACTGCTGCTGATCGACCTGGACGGCTCGCCCGGCGCGGACCGGGACCGGCGCTCCGAGGAGCTGATGATCGAGGCCGAGACCCGGCTGTTCCCGGCCGACCGGATCCCGTTGATCCGCGCCGTTCTCGGCCGCTTCGACGAGCAGGACTCCGTCCTGGTCCTGTGCGCGCACCACAGCGCCGCCGACGTCTGGTCGATCCAGGTGATCCTGCAGGACCTGGCGGAGAGCTACACGGCGCGCGCGGCCGGAAAGGAGCCGCAGCTGCCCGAGGCGACCCAGTACCGCGACTACGTCGCCGCGCAGCAGCAGGAGGCCGCCGGGCCGAAGGTGGCCGCCTCGCGCGCCTACTGGCGGGAAGCGCTGCGCGGCGCCAAGATCATGGTCGCGCCGGTGCAGCCCACGGGTCAGACCCCTGCGACGAGCTACCACCGCTTCACCACCGAAGCGCGGCTGAGCACCGAGGTGTCCAAGCTCGCCAGGGCGACGCGCAGCTCGACGTTCATGGTCCTGCTCGCCGCGTTCACCGTCTTCGTCAACCGCCGCACCGACGCGACCGACATCGTCGTGCCCACGTTCGGGCCCGGCCGCGAACCCCGCTTCCAGTCCACGGTCGGGTCGTTCTTCAACTTCGTCCCGCTGCGCGTGGACCTGGCCGGCTGCCGCACCTTCCGCGACGTCATCGCCCGCACCAGGACGGCCTGCGTCGGCGCGTTCTCGCACGAGCTGCCGCTGCTGCACGTGCTCGCCGAGGTGCCTGAGCTGATGTCCTCGGCCGGCCCCGACGCGGTGCCGACCCTGTTCCAGGCCGTCCAGCCGCCGTATCTGATGCAGGGCAACCGGATCGGCGACCTGGAGTACACGGCGATCTGGCGGCGCGTCATCCCGCAGCCGCTCGGCTCCGACACCCCCGACGGCATGATCTGGTCGATGCACCTCAGCGACACCGAAGTGGTCGGCGGGCTCAGCTTCAGCCGCCACCTGTTCGAGCGGGCCGAGGTCGAGGAACAGGTGGCCGGGTTCCTCGGAGTGATCGGTGAGATGGTGGCCGACCCGGACTCGGAGATCCGGGAGGCGACGCGATGACGACCACTGAGAACGTCGTGCGGAACGCGGCCGTGGCGGCCGAGCCGGACGTCACCCCGGCCGTGCTGATCGAGCGGGCCAAGGCCATGGTGCCCGCTCTGGTGGCGGGCCAGGCCGAGACCGAACAGCGGACCTACTACGCCGAGGACACCCACCAGGCGTTCCGGGACGCGGGCTTCTACCGCGTCACGGTGCCAAAGCGTTACGGCGGCTACGAGTTCGGCTTCGACACCTTCCTGCAGATCGCGATGACCCTGACTCGCGCCTGCGCGTCCACAGGCTGGATGTACTGCCTCGGAGCGGCGCACTCGCTGTTCGCCGGCAGCATGTTCGGCGAGAAGGCGCAGGCTGAGATCTTCAGCGGCGGCGACTTCATCGCGCCGCTCGTCAACGCTCCCTACGGCACCGCCAGGCGCGCCGAGGACGGCGGCTGGATCCTGGACGGCGTGTGGCGGTACTGCTCCGGGGCGCCGTATGCGACCCACCTGATCGGCAACACCATGATCGTTGGGGACGACGCTGATGGCGCAGACGACACAGCCCCGCCGCGCCGACTGCTCTTCATCGCTCCCCGCGACCAGTGGGAGATGCTCGACGACTGGGGCGGCCAACTCGGCCTCAAGGGCAGCGGATCGCACAGCATCCGGATCGCCGGCGGACGCATCCCCGAGCACTTCGGCATCGAGGTCAACTTCGAAGAGATCTCAGTCACCGAGGGCACCCCGGGCCGCGAGCTGCACGAGCACCCGCAGTACGGCGGCGCCCCGGCGAGCTCGATGGCCCTGGAGGGCGCACACATCGCGGTCGGCATGTGCCAGGGCGCGCTGGAGGCGTACACGGAGCTGATGTTCTCCCGCACCACGATCCTGCCGCCGTTCGGACCCAGAACGGAGGACCCCGACTTCCAACTCTGGTACGGCAAGGCCAGCGGCATGATCGACGCCGCCGAAACCCTGGTGCTCGCGGCGTCGCGGCGCTGGCACGAACTGGCCGGAGAACCGGTCGGGGCGTTCACCGCCGAAGAGGACCTGCGGATCGCGATCACCTGCCGGGAAGCTACCGAACTGGCCTGGCGGGCCGTCGACGAGATCCTCCAGCCGACCGCCGGCAGCCCGGCGGTCCGGGAGGGAACCCGCCTGGAACGGGTCTGGCGCGACCTCTCCACCGGCCGCACGCACGCCAGCTCCGCCGTGCTGCTCACCACCGTGGCCAACCGCGGATACGCGCAGCTGAAGCTGGCCGGCGCGCGTCGTTGACCTACAACAGGCCGGCGGCGGGACGAGGACGTCCCACCGCCGGCTCCGTCGTGCTCCGTCGCGCTTAGTCGTGCTTAGCCGTGCTTAGAGATGGATCGGCAGGGTGCGGCGGCCGTTCATGACGAACGTGCCTTGTCCGGCCAGTTCGTCCGGCTCCACCGCAAGGCGCAGACCGGGGAAGCGCGCGAACAGCGCCTCCACCGCGATGCGCACCTCCATGCGGGTCAGTGCCGGGCCGACGCAGCGGTGCACGCCGTGGCCGAATGCCACGTGCCGCTTGTCCGCGCGCAGGATGTCGAACTCCCCGGCGTCGGCGCCGTGCAGTTCCGGGTCGCGGCCGGTCGCGGCGAAGGCGACCACCACCGGGTCGCCCCGGGAGATGGTCACGCCGGCCACCTCGACGTCTTCGGTCGCGAACCGGAACGGCAGGTTCGCGACCGGCGCGTCGGCGCGCAGCGTCTCCTCCACCACGTCCTCCCAGTCGACCTCGCCGCTCGCCGCCAGGGCGCGTTGGCCGGGCCGGGTGAGCAGGGCCAGGACGGCGTTGACGATGAGGTTCCGGGCCGGTTCGGCGCCGGTGTTGAACATCAGCTGCGCCAGGCCGACCAGCTCGGCGTCGGCGTCAGGCGCCGCATCAGAGCTTGTGTCAGAGCTCGCATGAACTCCGGCCACCGGGCATCCGCCGCTCGGCGGCGAAGCCGCGATCAGATCGCTGATCAGATCCTCCCCGGGCTCCCGTCGCTTCTCCACGACCAGCGCAGAGATTTTGCCTTGCATCGCCAGGAAATCCGCGCGTGCCTTCTGCGGGTCCGGCTCGACGTACCCCGCGAGGCCCAGGATGCCGTCCGGGTCGCCCTCGGGCACGCCGAGTAGTTCGCCGATGACCCGCGTCGCGACCTGGTGTGCGTACTGCGCCTTGAGATCGACCGGCTCGCCGGGCTGCTTCGCCGCGTACTCGGCTAGCTCGTCCAGGGCGCGCGCCACGACCCGCTCGACCCGTGGCCGCAGCGAGGCGATCCGTTGCGGGCTGAAGGCGCCGGCGACGAGCTTGCGCTGGCGGGTGTGCGGCTCGCCCTCGGCGGTGGACATGTTGTCCATGCGGGCCCAGGCGATCAGCGGGAAGTCCGGGGCGAGAGCGCCCTCGGCGTAGGCCGGCCAGTGCAGCCGGGCGTTCTTGGAGAACCGTTCGTCGGCCAGGATCTGCCGGGCGGCGTGGTAGCCGGTCACCGACCAGGCCTGGAGTCCGCCGGGCAGCAACACCCGGGTGACCGGCCCGCGGGCCCGGAGCCGGGCCGCCTCGCCGTGGATGTCGGTGCCGGCCGGATCGATGACGAACAGCGAATCGTCGTCCACGTCTACCTCCTGTGAGGACGGATCGGTACAGATCCCTCCCATGGTGGGCGGCGGCCGTCGTCGCAGGGTTCTTCGACGGTGCCCGGTGGCAGGGCAGTTCAGGAGATGTGTCGCATATGCGGGGGCTGCGAAAGTCGACATCGATGGCGTCGGGACTCCCCCCAACACCGGAGCACCTCTGACTTCATTTGAGGAGCAGCGACATGACCACTCAGCAGCAGCCGGCCACCACGGACATCGCCCGGCGGGTCGCCGCGATCTGGACCGACGTCCTGGGTCCGGGCTCCGACCGGGCCGGCGCCACGTTCTTCGAGCTCAACGGACAGTCCATCGCCGCCGTGCGGATCGCCGCGGCGGTCGAGGAGCAACTGGGCGTCACGCTCGACATCGGCGACCTGTTCGAGGACCCGGACCTGGAGACCCTCACCCGGGACATCCTGGCCCGTTTCGAGGGGTGAGCTGCGATGCCCGAACTGACCCACGTCACTCCCGCCGCCCCGCTCGACGACGTCGTCGAGATCCTGGACCGCGACGGAGCGGTGATCGTCGAGGACTTCGTCGACGCCGAAACGCTCGCCGCGCTCCGGGCGGATCTCGCACCCGGCCTGGAGGCGGCCGGCTACAGCGAGAGCGGCTACGACGGCCAGAAGACCAAGCGGCTGTCGAGCCTGTTCCACCGCTCGCCGGGTCCCATGACCGACGTGGTCCTGCAACCGCAGTTCCTCGGCGCGGCCCGGCGCCTGCTGCAACAGCCCACGCACATGTGGATCGGCAAGGTCCGGATGGAGGTGACGCCGAGCATCCAGGTCAGCTTCACCCAGGCGATCAGGATCGATCCGGGCCAGGGCCGCCAGCCGCTGCACCGCGACGACGCGATGCACCTGTGGCGCCACCCGGGCCCGCCGTGCCGGCTGCAGCTGATGCTGGCTATGACCGAGTTCACCGCCGCCAACGGCGCGACCCTGGTCATCCCCGGCAGTCACCGCTGGGACGACGAGCGGGCCCCGGCCTACGCCGAGACCGTCCCGGCGGTCATGCCCACCGGTTCCGCGCTGCTCTGGCCGGGCGGCGTCTACCACGGCGGCGGAGCCAACACCACGGACACGCCGCGCTACAGCCTGTCCGTCGGGCTCGACCTGGGCAATCTGCGGCAGGAGGAGAACCAGTACCTCGCCGTCCCCCGGGAGACGGTGCAGACCCTGCCCGAGGAGGTGCAGCGGCTGCTCGGCTGGGACCGCTGTCCGCCCGGCCTGGGCCAGGTCGAGACGCAGGACCCGCTTCTGCTGCTGGAGCGGACGCCGCAGGAACTGTCCAGCAGGCCGCGCGGTGCGAATCCCCTGCGGTAGCGGTCTCGGGCCGAAAGCAGTCGGTGTGCTCTGCGAACGCAGGAGCACCGGCTGCTTCGCGCATTCTGGAAGATGCCCGCCTGACTCAGCACCCTCAGACTCCACACCCGAGACCCGTTGTGGCTCGCTCCCGGCCCCCATTTGACGAGGCAGGCACACATGACAGAGGCAACGGCAGCCCGTACGGCCAGACTCCCCTCCCTGACCGCGCTACGATTCGTCGCCGCATTCATGGTCTTCATCTACCATTCGCACTATTTGGGCGCGTTCCGCGACGCAAGGGTGCAAAAGGACTACAGCTTCGTCACCAACAGCGCCGGCGCGGTCGGCGTCTCGTTCTTCTTCGTCCTCAGCGGATTCGTGCTGACCTGGGTCGCGAAGCCGGACGACACGAAGGTCCAGTTCTGGCGCCGGCGGTTCTTCAAGATCTTCCCGAACCACGCCGTGATCTGGCTGGTGATCGTCGCCATGCTGCTCGTCTCGGGCACCAAGTTCATGGTCGAGCCGGCCGTCGCCAACCTCTTCCTGGTGAACTCGTGGGCGCCGGACATGAACAACCTGCTCTACGCGGTCAACGGGGTCACGTGGTCGCTGTCCGCGGAGATCGTCTTCTACCTGCTTTTCCCGTACCTGATCCTCGGCATCGCCAGGATCCGGGCCGACAAGCTCTGGTACTGGGCCGTCGGTGTGGCGGCGTTGTCGCTGTCGGTCCCGCTGCTGTCGAAGACCTTCCTGCCCGGCTCTCCGATGTTCCCGGGGTACACCGAGTTCTCCTGGCCGCAGATGTGGTTCGTGTATCAGTTCCCGCTGGTGCGCTGCCTGGAGTTCATCGTCGGCATCCTCTTCGCCCGTATCGTCATCAGCGGGCGGTGGGTCCGGCTCGGTCTGGGGCCGGCCGCGCTCATCGTGCTCGCGGTATACGTGCCGTCCCTGTGGATGCCTCAGCTCTGGACGTTCGCCGCGCCCTACTCGTTCCCGCTCGGGCTGTTGGTCTCGGCTGTCGCCACCAGTGACATCGCCGGTCGCAGGACGGTGCTGACCCGTCGTCCCCTGGTCTGGCTGGGCGAGATCTCGTACGCGTTCTTCCTCATCCATCTCAACGTGCTGAACTCCGCGCAGGCGGCGTTCAAGGGGGAGTGGATGGGATACGGCGACTACGACCCGACGTCGTGGAGCACGCCGGTGGCGGTGCTGTTCCTGCTGGGCTGTCTGGCCGTCAGCGTCTTCCTGGCGTGGCTGCTCTACCGGTTCGTGGAGATGCCGATCATGCGGAGATGGTCGAGGCCGCGGTCGCGCCAGCCGGTGGCTGTGGTCCGCACCGGTGAGGTCAGCGAGGCCGCGACCACGGGCTGAGCCGAGCGCGGCGCTCCGCCCGCCACCCGGTGAGGGTGGCGGGCGGAACGGTTGTCAGGACTTTGCTGTCAGGACTTTGCTGTCAGGACTCGGCTGTCAGGTCTCGGTTGTCAGGACTCAGTCAAGGTGGCGGGCTCGCCGATCGGATCCGGTTCGCCGGCTCCCTCGCCGGCTCCGTCGCCCGCTTCCTCGGCCGCGCCGGGCGCCGCCTGCGCGGCCGGCTTCTGGCGCAGCGTCGTCCACGCCAGGACGAACACGACCCCGATGGTCACGATGCCGCTGACGGCCACCACGTCCAGCCCGTCGGTGAAGGCGTTGCGGGCCTTGACCAGCAGCGCCTGGGACTGGTCGGCCGGGAGCTTGGCCGCGGCGGCGACCGCGTCGGCCAGCGTCTGGCGGGCGCCGGTGACCGCCGAGTGCGCCATGCCGGACTGGTAGACCGCGGCGCCGACGCTGCCGAGCAGGGCCAGTCCGAGGTTCGAGCCGAAGACGTTGCTGGTCTCCGACATCGACGCCGCCGAGCCCGCCTTCTCCGGCGGCGCCGACCCGACGACCAGGCTGGTGCCGAGCACGAACAGCGGCCCGATGCCGAGGGCCACCAGCGCCACGCTCAGCGATACCAGGACGACGCTGCTGGTGCGCGTCACGGTACTGAGCAGGACCAGGCCGACGACACACAGCGCGAGTCCGCCGAGGATCGCGGTGCTCGACTTGATCTTCCGCACCAGTACCGGGGTGACCAGGACCCCGATCGCGATGCCCACGCCGGTCGGGGCCTGCCACAGCCCGGCCTTGGCCGGCTCCAGCCCGAGCACGCTCTGGATGAACTGGCTCGTCAGCAGGCCCGCCCCGGCCAGCGTCCCGGAGCCGATCAGCATGGCCAGCAGCGAGCTGCTGAACCTGACGTTGCGGAACAGCCGCAGGTCCAGCAGCGGGTTCGGCAGCCGCAGCTGTCGGAGCGTGAACGCGACACTGAACACGACGCCGACGACGATGCCTACGACCGGTCCCATCGGCGAGCCTCCGACGCCGGCCGCCAGCTGCTGGACGCCGTAGATCACCGGCAGGATCGCGGCCAGCGACAGCACCACGCTGACCAGGTCCAGCCGCTTGGCGTCGGCGCTGCGGTACTCAGGCAGCAGGATCGGCCCGACGATCAGCAGGAGCAGCATGACCGGCGTCCCGAGCAGGAACACCGAGCCCCACCAGAAGTGCTGGAGCAGAACGCCGCCGATGACCGGACCGAGCGCGGCCCCGCCGAAACTGCAGAACGCCCACAGCGAGATGGCCGTGCCCATCTGCTTGGGGTTCCGGAACATGTTGCTGATCAGCGCGAGCGTCGACGGCGACAGCGTGGCGCCGGCGATGCCCAGCAGGGCCCGCGCGATGATCAGCATCAGCGGACTGGTCGAGAACGCCGCGAGCAGCGAGGCGGCGAAGAAGCCGCCCGCGCCGATCATCAGCAGCTTGCGCCGCCCGATCCGGTCGCCGAGCGTGCCCATCGTGATCAGGAACCCGGCGAGCATGAACCCGTAGACGTCGGTGATCCACAGCTGCTGGGTGCCGGTCGCGTGCAGGTCGGCGCTCAGATGGGGCAGCGCCAGGAACAGGCCGCCGATGTCGAAGGCGACGAGCAGCGTGGGCAACGCCAGTGCGGCCAGGCCCAGCCATTCCCGGCGCCCGGCCAACGGGGCCGCGTCCGGAGTCGTGTCACTCATGGCAAATCCTTCCTCGCTCACCACAGTGGGTCGGCACCCCGCGCGTGGCGCCTTCACCTGGTAGTCGGAGCAGATCCGGAGAACCCGACATGTCCAGTGATCCGGGTTCGAAGATCTGGGGTCGGCACGTCTTGCGCCCCGACTCGACTCACGAAACGGGCCGGCGTCCGCGCACTGTGAGGGGTGCGGGCGCCGGCCTGTCGTGGTGTGGTGGGTGGGGTAGTGCGTGGGTGGTGCGCATGATGCACGTGGTGCGTTCCGTAGCGGTCAGGCGCGCGGCTTGCCGAACGCGGCGACGGCGTAGCCGATCCGGTCGGCGCTGATCTCGAAGAACCCGGAGAGCCCGCCCTCCAACCCCTGGTACGCCTCGTCTCCGAACCGGGCGACCACGGACTCGCGGACTCCCCGCGCGGCCTCGATGTACTTCGGGCCCATCCCGAACACTCGCGGCCCGCACTGGGTGTACTCCTCGACCGCGAACCCGGCCGCGGTGAACTTCTCGATCCAGCCCGGCAGGGTGAGCAGGTTGGTCAGGCCGAGGGCGGCGAAGAACTCCTCGACCTCGCGCGCGCTCGCCTCGGACTCCACCGTGTAGTCGACCAACCCGACGCGCCCGCCGGGGCGCAGCACGCGGTGGAACTCGCGCAGGACCCGGTCCAGATCGGGCGCGTGGATGAGCGACTCCATCGCGAGGACCGCGTCGAACGAGGCGTCGGCGAAGGGCAGCGCCATGTAGTCGGCCCGCTGGTAGCGGACCCGCTCCTGCATCCCGGCTGCGGCCGCCCGGGCCGTCGCGGCGTCCACCTCGGCCTGGCTGACCGTGACGCCGGTGACCTGCGCGCCGGTGGCCTCGGCCACGTCGAGGGCGGGCAGCCCCAGTCCGCAGCCGGCGTCCAGGACCCGGTCCCCGGCCCGGAGGTTGAGCGCGTCGGCCACCTTCCGCGTGATGCGCCGCGACGCTTCCCGCAACGGCGTGGTGTCCTCCTCGCCGTACCAGTAGGAAAGGTGGACCTGCCCCTCGTTGAGGAGATCGGTCATGGAGGCCGACTCGTCGTACCGCCGGCCCATTTCGTCGGGTCCGATTACTGTCTTCGCCACGATCGTCCACTCTCTTATTCCGGCAATTGCGGACATGTCGGAGCGTTACTCTAGTGCGGCGATTTACGGGCCTTCTTCTTTGTGATTGCTTGATATGCACTGCCGTTGCTATTCGCGATGGAGATCGATGTCGCGCGCGGTGTCGGCCACCTCGGGATGGGGCGAGGCGCGCAGTGCGGTGACGACCTCGTGCCAGGATTCGCTGCGGATTCCGTTGCCGATGACCACGTTCGCGAGCTGTGCGGCGACAAGACCACCGGCCAGATCGCGGCGGTCGGCCAACGTTTGCGCCGCAGCCAGGAACCCGGCGGGCACCCGCGCCCCGAGCTGGTGGCTGATCTGCTCCCTCAGCCGGTGCTCGGACACGCCCGCCAGGTAGGGACGGCCTGCCAGCAGATCCGCGTAGGCGATGAGACGCTCGTCGAGGTCGTCGGCCGCCGGGTCCAGGAGCGCCAGCGCCAGTCGGACGGCGAACCGCGTGTACCGGGGCTCGCCGGCCAGCGCGGTGAGAGATCGCTCGACCAGGTCCAGGGACCACGGCTCAGGGTTCTGATAGCGGTTCCGGAGACTGACGAGGGTTCCGGTCAGCGCCGAGGCGAGTTTGGCCCGCGCCGGGTCGTCGGCGAGGCGGCGCAACACGTCCGGGACCCGGTCCGTGCCGGATCCGGTCGAGATCAGGGACCTGATGAGCTCCAAGGCCAGCTCGGCCTCGTCGGGATCCGACCCGAAAAGGGTGTCGAGGAGTTCGTCGAAGCCGCCCTGGTACCACGGCGCCCAGACCCCGAACGCCTTCAGACCCCGGAACCGGACACCGCCGTCGTTCGAGGCGCGGAGAAGATTCCGGACCAGCGCCGCGTAGACGGCGCGCGCCTCCGGCGGGTACTGCCGTGGGTGCGGCTGGAAGAGCGTGCGGATCATCAGCTCGCTCATCTCCGGCCCGACGGCCGCGGCGACGGCGTCCAGCGCGCGAGGGTCCTCGGAGGCCTCGCGCAGCACGACCGCGATCGCCACCCGCACGTCGCGGTGGGTGTCAGGCTGTTGCCAGGCGCGGAGGAGGACGTCCAGGTGGCCGGGGGTCCGGTTGCGGCGGAGCTGGCGGACCGCCTGCTTGCGCAGCGTGACCTTGCTGTCCGGGGCGAAGAGCACTGATTCGAGCGCCGGGCCGAGGACCGAGGGACGCACCCGCGCGCAGCACGCGGTGAGCGCCGCGACGGCTTCGGGCGACTGCGGGCCGTTGGCCTCGGCGAGGAGGCGGGGGAGGGCGGCTTCGGGGGGTTCGGCGACAAGTGATTTTCCGGCAGCTCCGGCAGCTCTGGTATCCCCGGCAGCTCCGGCGGCCCTGGCACCCCTGGCTGCTCCGGCACCCCCGGCTGCTACGGCTGCTCTGGCTGCTCCGGCACCCCCGGCAGCTCCCGCACCCCCGGCTGCTCCGGCGGCTCCGGCGGCCCCGGCAGCTCTGGCACCCCCGGCGGATCCAGCGGCCTCGGTTGCTCCGGCGCCCCCGGCTGCTCCCGCACCCCCGGCGGATCCAGCGGCCCCGGCTGCTCTGGCTGCTCTGGCTGCTCCGGCGGCCCTGGCTGCTTCGGCAGACGGTTCGGTGCTCGGCTGCGCGAGGTCTTTCTCCTCGGCACCGCCTGAGTTTTGCGCGACCTGTTCGAGTGTGTCGGCGGTGTCCGGCGTTGCCTCTGTCCCCTCGGCGGGCATCGCGAGCTCCGGGCAGTTCTCAGCCCGCCGTCCCAGCGCCCGTCGCAGATCCCTGACAACAGCGGCGTCGCCGAGCCACGGCCGCAGCACCGCCACCAGCTCGCGTTCCTGGCCCGGCCGCAGCGCCAGGTCGAGCCGCCAGTGGTCCGCCGGCGGGACCGGGCGGTGCCAGTAACCGCGTCGGCGCATTCGCCGCACCGGCGGCGGCGGGTTCAGCTCCTCCTCGGTCGGCACGTCCAGCCCCGCCGTGCCGAACCGCGCGACAAGCTGCCGGTGCACGTCCAACGCCCACGCCACCAAGCCCGGCGACGTCTGATGCCGCAGTGTCCGGCGGGCCAGCAGCCTCAGTGTCCGTCGCGTCTCCGTCGACGAGTCGCGCGAGTCGAGGGCGGCCGCCGTCAGCCGCTCCAGGAGCGGCACCCACGCGTCCCCGAACACCGCGACCGGCAGCCGGACGAGCGATTCGAGGTAGCCGCGGCGCACCGGATCCGGCTCGTTCAGCACGCGCGGGGCCAATGCCTCGACCTGCCGCAGGACCTCCGCCGCCGTACCGGTCTCCGCCGCGCGGCGCAGGAGCAGGGCCCGTGCGGCCGTCCGCACCGTCGAGGTGCCCGACGCGGCTGCTTCGGTCAGCACCTCGACCGCCTCGGCGAAGGGCAGGTACGAAGCCAGCGTCAGCTCGACCGCCGCGGCCTGCGACCGGCGCCGGTTCGCCTGCCACTGCGGCTGGTGCCACTCCAGCATCCGCCGGGCCTCGGCCTCGGCCCGCGCTCGCGGCAGCACGTCGAGAAGAGGCTCGGCCCACATCGGCTGGAGCTCGGGGGCGGCTGCGGCGAACGCGTCGACCAGGGCTTCGCGGCGCGTCGGCGGCAGGTGTCGCAGCACTGCCCACAGCGTGTAGAGGCCGCCGTTCACGTAGGCGATGATTCCCGCGTCGTCCAGGGTGGCGACGGCATCGTAGTGTCGCCGGGTCGTCTTCTTCCGGTCGTCGTAGGACACGACGGGCCAGGCGTGCATGGGGTCGGCTTTCACCAGCGCGGTGATCGCGCGCGACGGGAGCTGGAGCCCGTAGCGGTTCGGCTGCTTCTCCAGCAGCGCGATCGTCCGCGTCGGCAGCGACTCCGCGAGGATGCCGACAACGTTCGTCCACCGCCGCCAGAAGTGGTAGCCGGCGACGCCGAGCGCCGGATCGCCGCTCTCGATGTAGGTCATCACGGCGTCCGGATGCCTGCGGGCCAGCGCGGTCCACGAGCCGATCGCGTGCGCCAGCTCCGGCAGCCGCTGCGCTGCCACCTCCGCTGAACAGGCCGGGAGCAGTGCCGCGGCCTCGCCGTCGCCCCACTGTCGGCGCACCGACGGCAGCAGGCGGTCGGCCAGCGCGGTGCGCCGCGCGTGGAACAGGGTTCGGTAGAACGCTCGACGCAGGTCCAGCGAGGCGTCCGTCAGGACGGCCGCCGCCGCGTCGTCGGTGACATCGGTGACCGGGAGGGTTCTGACCGCTCGCAGCGCGGCCCGCCTCAGAGCGAGGTCGTCTCCCCGTAGTGCCTGCTCGATCACCGGGAAGTCCCGGTCGATCATGGCCTGGTGCAACGCCTCCCGGCGTTCTTGCTCGGTCATGCTCCGGCGGTGCCGTCGACCCTTCGCGTGTTCATGGTCGCGATGTTTGCAGGTCGATGGCTTGCGCCGCAACGGAATTGCCGGGCGGCACCGGGGTTGCCGCGCACTCGGACGTGTCAGACGTCTGCGAGCTTGAGGAACAGTTCGCTGAGCTCGACCGGCATCGTGATCATGCAGTCGTGGCCGGTCGGCAGCTCCCATACCTGCGCGGGCGTGCCGTTGGGCTGGGTGGCGGCGACGGGGCGGCGGATCACGCCCTCGGGCACGGCGCCGGTGCAGTGGATGTGCGTGCGCGGGATCGCGTTCACGGCTGGGTTGTCGAGGTGCACGGGCTGCGTCAGGCACAGCACCGGCTGGTCCGAGAGCATCGTGCGCAGCCAGGCGACGTCCGCCGGCTCGGTGACGCCGAACAGCCCGAAGGGCGCCGGCTGCTCGGGCATCGGCGGGATGCGCCACCCCTCGGCGGCCTCGATCATGTGCTTGGTCACCGGCAGGACATCGAGCGCGCTCTCGCCGTCCTCCGGCACCATCGCGTCGAGATAGACCAGGTGCGCGAGACGTTCCGGGACCTGATTGGCGGCGGAGGAAATGACCAGCCCCGAGTAGCTGTGGCCGACGAGGACCACATCGGTGAGGTCGTGGTCGCGGATCAGTCCGACGACGTCGTCGACATGCGTGTCGAGCCCCACCTCGGGGCTGAGCAGGTGCGCCTTGTCGCCGTAGCCGGTCAGCGACGGCGTGAGCACGCGGTGCCCGGCGTCTTCCAGCAGCGGGACCACCCGCTCCCAGCACTGGCCGCTGTGCCAGGCGCCGTGGACGAGCAGGAAAGTGGACATGGTGGTTACCTTTCATACCTCGGTACTCTTTGAGAACCACCGCCATGCTGGTGCACTCAAGGCACCACGGGCAATAAGGCACTTTTCAGTGCCTCGGTTCTCTGGAGGTAACCGTGGAGGCGGTCAACGGCGACGCGTGTCGGACCCGCGTGGTGCTCGAAATCGTCGGCGACAAGTGGTCGCTGCTGGTCGTGCGCAACCTCCGGGACGGGCCGCGCCGCTTCACCGAGCTGAAGAAAGCCATCGACGGAATCAGCCAACGCATGCTCACCGTCACCCTGCGCAGCCTGGAGCGCGACGGGATCCTGACGCGCACGGTGCGCAACGTCATGCCGCCCCACGTGACCTACGAGCTGACCCCGATGGGCGTCACGCTGCGCGAAGCCGCCGCGCCGCTGCTGGAGTGGAGCATCGCGCACCTGTCGCAGATCGACGATGCTCGCGACGACTACGATTCTCGGCCTGCCTACGACTCCCGCGCCGACTGACCGGCGACTTCCCCGCCTTGCATGTGCCGGGGCTTTGGCCCGTCAGGCGCAAGCATCGCCTCCAGGTGCCCAGCCGCAGCATCCGCACCCCCCGCACTCCGGAACGACTCCCCAATCCGCCTGGCAGCAGCAGCGAACTCCGGCTTCCCCAGCACCTGATCCAACGCCGCGCCGATCTGCACCGCCCCCGCATGCGCGAACCGAATCCGCACCCCCGCCCCAGCAGCCACAACCTGCTGCGCGACCACCGGCTGATCGTCCCGGATCGGCGCGACGACCAGCGGCACCCCGTGATACAGCGCCTCGCACACCGTGTTCTGCCCCGCATGACAGATGGCGGCGCTCGCCCGGCGCAGCACCTCCAGCTGCGGAACGTGCGGCACCGTCAGCACGTTGTCCGCCACCGCCCGACCAACCGCGCCCGCCGGATCCGCGACGACGCCGAATAACTCCGGCCGCTCACCGATCGCCTCGGCACACGCCCGCAGAAACGACACCCCCGCATCCGAATTCGCGGTCCCAACACTGGCAAACACCAGCCGGCGGTCGTCCGGCACCCGACGCCACGGGAAGTCCGGATCCGCCGGCCGCTCGCCGATCGACGGCCCGACGTACCGGAGCGTCTCGTGCAGCGCGTCGAACTCCCCGGACAACACGGCTGTGCTGTACGCGAGCACGAGGTGCGGCGAGAACCGCAGGTCGCCATACGTACTCTGATACCGCGCGGAAGCAGCCGTGGTCGGCAACCCACTGCGAACCTCAAGCTCCAGCAGCAACTGCCGAACCCACGCATCAACCTTCGGCATCGACGCCAGCGGATTCCCCAACTCCGCAGCCGTAGTCGCGGACGTCGCCCACGGCACACCATGCCGCATCGCCACAACCGCCCCACCGACCGCCTGCTGGTCGACGAGCATCACATCGGGCCCAAAGTCCGCAACCGCCGCCGCCACCCCCGGAATCATCGCCTCCGCAAGCGGCACAAGAAACGTCTCCCACAAGAACTTCAACGCCCCCGGCCCCCGCAACCCAGCAGGCCGCGCCGCCTCGCCGACCGGCACACCACACTCCAGCACCCTCGCCTCAGGCCCCGCCAGCCGCCCGATCACGTCCTGATGCCCAGCCCACGCAACCTCGTGGCCCCGCGCAACCAACGCCGCCGCAACACCGACGACCGGATTGACATGCCCCACCAACGGTGGCACGACGATCAGAAACCGCCCCGCCCGCCGCGCCGCCCCCGCCCCCGTCACGCCGAGCCTCGCTCAGCGAGCCGATGCGCCTCCAGCCACCCGAGGATCAGGTCCAGCACCCGGGCCGGCGCCTCCACCAGCACCGAGTGCTCCAGGTCCGGGAGGATCACCGGCTCGCAGCGCGGCATCAGGGCTCGCAGGTGCGCGGCCTGGGCGGCGAGGTCGCTCTTCGAGCCGTAGAGGGCCAGTGTCGGGCATGCGATGGCGGCGATGTCCGCCTCCGCCAGCACCGTGCTGGCCGGCAGGTCGCGCTCCAGGGTCGTCGCCGCGAGCAGGCGCGCGGCGCGTTTGGCGCGGCGCGCCAGGTCGCGGCCGTAGCGTGCGGTGATCCATGCCGTCGCCTCCCAGGTGCCGAGTTGCGTCGCGGCCTTGTGCAGGTTCGCGGTCATCTTCGTCGACCACGCTGCGGTGGCCGGCTCCGACTCGATGGCGACGATGCCCGCGACCCGGTGTGGGTACCGCGCCGCGAAGCCGTAGACCACGGTGCCGCCGAAGGAGTTCCCGAGGAAGGACGCCGTGCTCACGTCGAGCGCGTCGAGCAGGCCGGCCAGGTCCTCGACGAAGTCGTCGACCCGGTACCCGGACGCCGGCTGCTCCGACTTGCCGTGGCCCCGCAGGTCGTAGAGCACGACGCGGAATCCGGCGTCCCGCAGTGCCTGTGCGACCGTGAAGTAGTAGCTCGCGAGGCTGTCGATGAGAATCCCGTGCACGCACACGATGGTCGGCGGATCCAGCGACCCGTCACGCGGCAGCAGCACCTCATGGTTCTGGCGGATCCCGTTGGCGACGGCGGCGGGCATGGCGCGTCAGCCCGCGTCGCCGTCGGCGTCGGCGCCGGCGCCGACGAGCGCCGCCGTCACGTACGCGACCAGCTGCCCGACCGTCAGCTCGATGATCTCGTCCAGCCCGAGCTCAGCGATGAACTCGGCGAGATTCACCCGTTCCCCGTACCGCTCCGCGAGCTTCCCGGCCAGCGCGACGAGATCCACGCTCTCCAGTTCCAAATCGTCGTGGAACCGACTGTCCCACTCGACCTCGATGTCATCGAGCCCGTACTCGTCCAGGATCGACCGCAGCATGGCGGCAACTGCCGTCAGCACCGCCTCGGCGTCCTGGGTGTGTGCGTGCGGGGTCGTCGTCTCGGTGGTCACGTGTCCCTCTCCTGATGGTTGTCGGCCTCCGGACCCTGGGTCCAGGCGACCACGTACTCTCGTGCGGGTAGATCGTCCGGATTGGCAAGCTGTTCCACGCGCACGCGGAACCGGCTGCCGTCCACCTCGACCACGGCTTCGGACGCCGTGACGTCCACGACCGCGAAGCGCCGAGGATTGCCGGCCAACCCGGTCCCCAACGCCTTCGCGACGGCCTCCTTCGCCGTCCAGAATCGGGCGAACCACAGGTCTTCCCCGTCGCCGTCCGCAGCGAGCAGGCGCAGCCGTGCGAATTCGTCCTCTGACAGTGCGAAATCGAGTGTCGCCCGGTCCCGCGCGATTACCTGCTCGACGTCAATCCCGACCGCCGTTCGACCGTCGCCAGCGGGCCCCACGATCGCCACGCCCACATCCCCGGCGTGCGCGATCGACACCGCGAACGGCGCCAACGCCGTCCCATGCGTCCCCTCCACAAAGGGCCGCCCGACACCGTCATTGCCCACCGTGACCTCGGCCGGGAAGAACTTCCGCGCCCCGCTCTCATCCCAGACCGCCTGCCGAACCGCGTCCTTGACGGCGATCCGCCCCAACAGCCACTGCCGCCGACCACGCGGCGGCCGCGCCTCGAACAACTCGCGCTCAGCCGCACCGAGATAACTCCGCATCCGCAGCTGCCGCGACGCCGGATCGATCCACCGATCGAAGACGGCGAACCAGCCGCCAGCCTCCCGTCGCGCCAGCAGCGCGCCGCCCGGATCATGTTCTACGGCCTTGGTATCCGGATGGCTCCCGAACCGTCGATCGGTCCACCCCGAGATCTCCGCCCACACCCGACCACCACTGACGAGCTGAGCATCCGCGACCACAACAGTGTCCTCAACGCTCCGAATCCGCACATGACAGGCCACTGACTCACGCGGCGTCGGGCCATAGAACGCGATCCGCTTCATCCCCATCGGGAACACCACGGTCCGCTCAGGCAACGTGTCCATGACCCAGTAGCCGAGCAACTGACCGACGTTGTCCAAAATGGCGCCCGGAGTATCCAACGCGGCGATCACACCCCGCACGTGCCGATCCCCGATGGCTGTCAGCTCTCTGACTCCCTGGAACAAGGGACCGTGGAACATCCACCGGTCTTCATAGAGGTCCCTCGCGGCGATGGAAGCCGGGCGCTCGCCGACCGGATCGACCGGCCACACCTCAGGCGCACGAGGAAACGCAGCCCCGGTCTCAATCGTCGCGCGTGCGTACCGCCCGAACTCGACCGCGAACTCGGCATCCTTACCCGGCCGAACGACAACCTCCACCACAGTCGCCGGCGCCGCAGCGGTCCACTGGTCGAAACGCGCGTCCCGCACCGCGATCGCGCCAGGGCCCGCGGCATCCATTATGTGCTGAATGACCGTGGTCGCCGGAACGACGGGGAAGCGGTCGGTCACATCCGGCCAGTCCGCACGCTGCGGGAAGAAGCAGTGGTCCAGGAGATAGGGCATCGACTCGGTATCGACTGCGAGCGAGATCCGCCGCTCCCGCGTACTCGCATCCCCGGCCTGCCGCACAGCCACCGCAGCCACCGCAGCACCCGCGCCAGCCGCAGTGTCCCGCTGCCGCGCCGCCACATCCCCAGCCTGCCGCGCAGCCAACACCGCCCCCGCGCCAGCCGCAGCGTCCCGCTGCCGCGCCGCGGCGTCTCCGGCGTGCCGTGGAGCCGGCAAAGCGCCCGCGTCAGTACCCGCTTCCCGCTGCCGCGCCGCCACATCCCCAGCCTGCCGCGCAGCCAACACAGCACCTGCGCTAGCCGCCGTCTCCCGCAGCAGCAGCGCGACCTCCGCCGCCACCGGATGCCGCGCCGCAAGCTCGTCGAGCTCGGTCAGTTCCCTGACAACCGGCGCCGGCGCAAGCGCCACAGCCTTGTCTCCCAAGCTAATAAGCGACCCGCCGAGATCAAGCTGAACCGAAGCCGCACCCCCGCGCCGTGGCGTCGAAACCCCTGCTCGACCGGCGAAAAACCCGTCGCTCGTCTCGAACCCCTCAGCCCAGAACGCGGCCGCGACCCGCCGAAGCTGAGCCACCCCGTCCCGCTGCGGTGCGTTGGCGGCGATGGCCAGGTGATCCCGCTCCCCGAGCACGTCGCCGATCACCGTCGCCAGCGCGCCGGTGCCCACCTGCACGAACGCCCGCATCCCGGCGCCGTACATGGCCTCGATCGTCTGCCGGAACCGAACCGTCTCCACCAGGTGCCTGATGAAGATCCGCCGCACCTCCTCCGTCTCGCGCGGAAACGGCGCAGCGAGAGTCGCCGACCACACCGGCACCACCGGATCGCGCAGCTCGAAGCCCTCGAACGCCTCGACGATCGGGCTCAGATACGGTTCGAGCATCGGCGTGTGGAACCCCGACCGGAACGGCAGCACCTGACACAGCACGTTCTGTCGCCGAAGCGCGCGCAACAACCCGTCCATCGTGTCCTCAGGCCCGCACACGACGCACTGATTCGGCCCGTTGTCATGCGATAGCTCGACCCCCGGATACTGCGGCAGCATCGCCGCGACCCGCTCGGCCCCCGCTCCCACAGCCCCGAAGACCAGCCCGGGCACGCGCACCGAATCCGGATCGAAGCCCGAGACGAAATCGTCCACCGCCGAGCCGGCCAACATGCCCGCACTCACCATCGCGGTCCACTCGCCGACGCTGTGCCCGGCGACCGCCGCCGGCCGGATCCCCACCTCCCGCAGCGCACGTTCCAGAAGCCGCCCGACCTCGAACACGCCGAGCCCATGCGAACCGACGCTGTCCGCGCTGTGCCCCGCAGACGCCGCCCCCAGCAACTCGGCGACGTCATCGACGCGCGGCGCGAAATCGACTTCGAGCCCTGGAAAGACGAACGCGATCCGCTCCTCGCCGCGCTCAGCGAGCAGCGGACGCGGAGTGAACCACAGATCGGCGCGACCGTGCCACGGTTGGCCGTTGGCGATGACGCGGCGTGCCAGCTTGAAGGTCCGAGGCGTCGGGCCGACGATCGCGATCCGGCACGTACCGCTGCCGCGCTGCAGGAAGGATCCAGGGTTCGGTTCCGACTCCACCGCATCGAGCAGCTCCGCGAGTGCGCCGAGATCGTCGGCCGCCAGCCGCACTTCCTTCTCAGTCTCTGTAGCAACCGCAGCGCTTCGCCGGGGCCGAGGTTGCTTAGGCGCCTGCTCCAAAACAACGTGCGCGTTGATCCCCCCGAACCCGAACGCATTCACCCCAGCCCGCCGAGGCGCCCCGCTCTCGGCATCAGGCCACTCCTCAGCTACAGACAGCGTCCGAAACCGCGTGCCCTTCACATCAGGGTGCGGATCCTCACAATGCAACGTCGACAGCAGCACGCCGTGATGCACCGCCAGCGCAGCCTTCACCAGACTGGCGATCCCCGCAGCCGGCATCGTGTGCCCAATCATCGACTTCACCGACCCGAGCACCGGCGCGCCGCCCACACCCTCGTCGGTACGTGCCGGCCCGAAGACCTCTGCGATAGTCACCAACTCCGCACGGTCCCCAGCCTGCGTCGCCGTACCGTGCGCCTCCAACAACCCGATCGCGTCAGCGGCCAGCGGATCCAGCCCGGCAGCAGCCCACGCCGCCCGCACCGCCCGGATCTGTCCCGCCGGCTCCGGGTTCAACAAGCTCGCGGCCCGTCCATCGCTGGCCACACCGGTCCCACGGATCACCGCGTATACCCGGTCGCCGGCCGCGAGCGCGTCCGCCAGCCGCTTGAGCACCACCACACCGGTGCCCTCGCCGATCAGGATCCCGTCCGCGCCACGATGGAACGGCCGGATCTGCCCCGTCCGAGAAAGCGCCCCGAGCTGGCTGAACACGCTCCAGAACGTGATGTCGTGGCAGTGGTGCACCCCGCCGGCGAGCATCGCGTCACAGCGTCCTGACACCAGCTCGGCCACCGCCTGGTCGACCGCGACCAGCGACGAGGCGCACGCCGCGTCCACGGTGTACGCCGGACCGCGCAGGTCCAGCCGGTTCGCGATCCGGGACGCCGCCAGGTTCGGGACCAGTCCGATCGCGGCCTCCGGACGGTTCGGGCCGAGCGCCTCGGCGAAGGCCGCCCGAACCGCGTCCACCTGCTCCTGCGGCAACCCGGGTATCAGCTCTCGAAGAGTCCGGACCAGCTGATTGGCGGTACGGACACGCTGATCCAAACGCACCAGACCCGGCGTCAGGTAACCGCCGCGCCCCAGCACGACGCCGACCCGGTCCCCACCCGGCAGCCGCTCCCGACCACCCGCGTCGGCGATGGCCTCGGCCGCCACCCGCAGCGCGATCAGCTGGTCCGGCTCGGCGCCGGCCACCGAGTCCGGCATGACTCCGTACGCCAGCGGGTCGAACTCGGCGAGCCCGTCCACGAACCCGCCGCGGCGCGCGTAGACCCGGTCCGGCCGCGACGGATCCGCCGCGGGGTCGTGGAACTCCGGGTCCCACCGGTGCGCCGGGACATCGGTGACGCAGTCGGTTCCGGCGACCAGGTTGCGCCAGTAGGCGTCGAGGTCCCGGGCCCCGGGCATCAGCACCGCCATCCCGACGACGGCGACCGGCGATGCGCCCGCCGCCGCGCCCGTGCTCACCACTGCGAAGCCGTGTAGACCACGGCCGCCGGGCCGTCGCCCCAAGCCAGCTCACGCAGCAGCGCCAACACCCCCTCCTCGGGATCGATCAGCGCAATACCCCGCTTGCCATATGACTGCGCCAGCTCCGGCGTCACCATCCCGCCGTGCTCGGCCGAAGGCGCCCATGGCCCCCAATGAACAGTCAGACAATGTGCCCCAGTCCGGGCCGACCAATCCGCCCCCAACGCCTCCAACGCATCGTTGGCGCTCGCGTAGTCGCCCTGCCCACGGTTGCCGAACACCGCCGCGATGCTGCCGAACAACACCGTGTACCGCGGCCGCTCCGGCAGATCATCGAGCCCTGCCAGCAACACCTGCGCACCGTCGGCCTTGGTGGTGAAAACGCGAGCGAAGGACGCCGGATCCTTCTCGGCGATGAGCTTGTCCTCAATGACGCCGGCCGCGTAGAAGACCGCGTCGATCCGGCCGTGCTCGGCGTGGATCCCCTTCAAAAGCCGGTGCAGCGCCTCACTGTTCTGCACGTCCACCGAGTGGTACCGCACCGCACTTCCCAGAGCACTGATCCGCGCGACCGTCGCGGACACCTCGCGACCGGCCAGAATGCGGCCGACCTCACGCTCGATCCGCGCCGGCGTGCTCAGCCCGCCGGCGATGAGCGCGGCCCGCAGAGCCACCCCGTCGGCGGCCGACGCCGTCGCCGCGGGCTCGGCACTGTCCGGCAACGGCGTCCGGCCGACGAGTTCCACCCGGCAGCGACCCGCGGCCGCCACCGCCTCGGCGACATGCGCCGTGATCCCGCGCGCGCCCCCGACAAGCACGACGACCGAGTCCCGGTCCAGCCCGAGCGCCTGCACTTCGGCGGCCCCGTCGCCAGCCGGTCCGGCGCCGCTCGCGGCCAGCGTTCCCAGCGGCGTTTCCACCGGAGTGATCCGGCGCCGCAGTCCCTCGGACCGTAGGACGACCGGCTCCCGGTCCGCCCCGACGATCTCCTCGATAATTTGCGCCACGAGGTCTTCGGCAGACGCGTCCCGGTCGACTTCGACCAGACGCGCGGTGGTCTGCGGGTATTCGCGGCTGATGGTGCGCCACAGGCCGCGCAGGCCCGCACCGGCGACGCGGTCCTGAACCGGCGCGACGCCGACGAACCACCGCGGCGATCCGGCCAGCGCCTCCTTGATCTCGGCGAAGCCGTGGGGGAGGAGCCGGGCCTCCTCGCTGTCTTCGGCGCCGAGCGCCCCGAGATGCACGATCCCGTCGGCGCCCGCCCCGCCGTCGACGGTCGCGCCGAGCTCGGCGAGCCGGCCGGCCAGCGCCTGCTCCACAGCGCCGGTACCGGCCGCACCGACGATCGCGAAGCGGGTCCCGGCCAGGATGCCGGTATCAACGGGTTCTGCGAAGCCGTAGTGTTCCTCACGCATAACGAAGCGCTTCGGCGCAGCAGCCGCCATAATGTCAAAGCTCGACGACAGCGGAGCGCTGCTCGACACATCGGGTTCGGACCCGCCGCTGAGGTGCGCGCGTAGCCAATCAGCGATGGCATGCGCCGTCCGTGCCTTCGCCAGTTCCTCCAGCTGCTCGTCTTCGAGCTCGGCAGCCGACAGCCCCAGGCGCTCGGCAAGCTCCCCGGCGATCTCCGTGCGTTTGATGGAATCGATGCTCAGCTCCGCCTCAAGGTCGAGGTCGGGCTCGATCATGTCGGTCGGGTATCCGGTCCGGGCACTAATGATCCCCAGGATCGTGCCGAGCAGATCGGCGGCGGGATCCTCGACCCGCTCCGGTGTCGGCGGCTCGGGCGCTGCGGCCGCCGGCGCCGCGGCGATCGCGGGAACAGTAAACGGCATGGCGGGTCTCTCAGCGTCCTGCCACACCACGCGCCCGGCCCCTGGCGCACCGCCGAGGTACGCCAGCATCACGTCCCGCTGCGCGGCGATCATTTCGCGGTTGGTCCTCAGGAACTCGGCGAGCAGCGCGTCCTGGCCGGCCGGAGTCACGGAATCGGGCGTCAAGATGCTCCCCTCCAGGGAGATTCGTCGAGCCGGGGTGAGACCGCCGGGCACGCAGGACCCGTCGGCGGTGCGGACGAGGTGGCCGTCGACCGTCCAGCCCGGCCGTGGGGCCGCGGTGGCGGTGGCGGCGTCCCGGGCGTCGCGGCCCTCGAACAGCCAGCCGGTGCGCAGCGCGACGCCGGAGGTGGCCAGCCGGGCCACGGCCGTGAGCAGGCCGCGCAGCCCGGCGCCGGGCTTGTCCTCGCAGGCGACGGCCAGATGTGGGCGGTCCTCCAGGATCGCGTCCACGAGGCGTGTCAGAACCCTGCCGGGCCCGGCCTCCACGAACACCCGCACGCCCGCGGCGTACATCGCCTCGATCTCGTCGGCGAAGCGCACCGGCGAGCCGATCTGCGCGGTCAGCTCGTCGCGCACGTCATCGGCGCTCGGGCCGTAGGGAGCAGCCGTCCGGTTCGCGTAGACCGGCGTCTCGGGGGCGCGGACCGGAACGTCCTTCAGCAGCCGGGCGAAAGCCTCACCCGCCGCCGCGACGACCGGGCTGTGGAACGCGCACGCCACCGCGATGCGCTTCGCCCCGAACCCGGCGGACCGCAACCGGGACACCGCCTCGTCCACCGCCTCGGTGGGACCGGAGATCACCACCTGCTTCGGAGAGTTCTGATTCGCCGGGACCACGCGGTCGGCGAGTCCGTGCTGCTGGAGTACGGCGACGACGTCCCGGCTCCCCGCCGCGACCGCGGCCATGGAACCCGGGTCGTCACCGGCGGCCTCCAGGATCACCTCCGCGCGTCCCCGGCTGGCGTCCAGAAGCGCGGCGGGATCCAGCGCGCCCGCGCTGGCCAACGCGACCAGTTCCCCGTAGCTGTGACCGGCCACCGCGTCGGGCCGGATGCCGAGCTTGCGCAGGAGATGGTCCACGGCGAGCCCGCCGATGCCGAGCACCGGCTGCGCGACTCGCGTGTCGCGGACGCGCAGGTCCTGGTCGGCGGCGGTGGCGTCGTCGAAGGCGCGCGGCGGGTTCAGGACGTCGGCCCACTCGCGGCCGAGCCGCAGGTAGTGCTGGAGCTCGGGGAAGGCGACGAACAGCTCGGCGAGCATCCCTGGGCGCTGGCTGCCCTGCCCGGGGAAGAGGAACGCGGTGCCCCCGGATTCCGGCGCACCGGGCCCGAAGAACACCTCGTCGGGCGGCTGGTGCAGCCCTGCGACCGGGTCGTGCTCACCGGCCAGCGCGCGCTCGGCGAGGGACGCGAACTCGTCGAGATCTGAGGCGACCAGGGCGATCCAAGCGCGGTCCGTACGTGCGTCGGACGCCCGCGCTGCCGCCAGCGCCAGATCGCGGAGCCGCCACGGGGTCTTGGCGGCGTCGGTGGTCGTCCGGTCTAGCAGTGTCCTGATTGCGCGATGCGCGGCGACGCGGTCGGGGCCACGGAAGATGAAGAGTTCTGCGGGCCACTCGGCTCGGCCGTGGCGCGGGTCCACGGCTCGTTCATGGCCGGAGAGCACGACGTGGAAGTTGGTGCCGCCGAACCCGAAAGCGCTGACGCCCGCGAGGCGTTCGCCCGGCGGCACGGCCCAGGGCGTCGCGGCCGCGCGGAACGCGAACGGGCTCTCGGTGGCGCTCCATGCGGGGTTCGGGCTGGTGAGGTTCACCGTCGGCGGCCGTACGCCGGTGTGCACCGCGAGCGCCGTCTTGACGAGTCCGGCCAGGCCCGCGGCGCACTTGGTGTGGCCGATCTGGGACTTGACCGAGCCCAGCGCGCAGCTTCCGGGTTCGGCGCCCTCCTCGGCGAACAGCTTCGTCAGGGTACTGAGTTCGGTGCGATCGCCGACCACGGTCCCGGTGCCATGCGCCTCGACGAGGCCGACCCGGGCCGGGGACACGCCTGCCGACCGGTAGGCGCGGTCCAGCGCGCGCCGCTGGCCCTCGGGCCGGGGCGCGGTCAGCCCCAGCGCGCGTCCGTCGCTGGCGCTGCCGACGCCCTTGACCACCGCGTAGACGCGGTCGCCGTCGCGTTCGGCGTCCGCGAGCCGCTTCAGCACGACGCACGCCGCGCCCTCGCCGAGCGCGATGCCGTCGGCGGAGGCGTCGAAGGCGCGGGTGCGGCCGGTCGGGGACAGCGCGTGGACCGAGGAGAACAGCAGGAAGTCGTTGATCCCGTTGTGCATGTCGACACCGCCGCACAGCACCAGGTCGCTGGTGCCGAGGGTGAGCTCCTTGCACGCGATGTCGACCGCGGCGAGCGAGGACGCGCACGCCGCGTCGACGGTGTAGTTGGCGCCGCCTAGGTCCAGGCGGTTGGCGATGCGGCCGGCGATGACGTTCGACAGGACGCCGGTGAACGAGTCCTCGGTGAGCCGGGGGAGTTGTGCGTCGAGTTCGGCGGGCAGCACGCCGAGGTAGGCGGGCAGCGTGGTGCGCAGGACTCCCGCGTTGGACAGGTCGCTGCCGGCTTCCGCGCCGAAGACCACCGAGGTGCGGTCGTGGTCCACGCCGGGCCGGTCGTAGCCGGCGTCGACGAGCGCTCGCCGCGCGACCTCCAGCGCCAGCAGCTGCGCCGGTTCGACGCTGTTCAGCGCGTTCGGCGGGATCCCGTAGCGCAGCGGGTCGAAGGGGATCGGCGGGAGGAAGCCGCCCCACTTGGACGGCGTGCCACGGCCGGCCGCCGAGCCGACGGCGTCCGGGTCGAAGAAGAGCTCCGGGTCCCAGCGCTCCGCCGGGACCTCGGTGACGCGGTCCGCGCCGTCGAGGATCGTGGCCCAGAACGCCGCGAGGTCGGGGGAACCGGGGAAGACGCAGGCCATGCCGACGATGGCGATGTCCAGGGGCGCCGGGGGTTCGTGCGCGTCGTCGGATTCGGCGCGTACTCCGAGCTCGCGGGCCGCTTCGGACGCGTTCGTGGCGTAGAACGCGCTCGCGCCCTCGGTGACCTCGGCGTGCAGGTCCGCGACGGTGGTGACGGAGTCGCGGAGCACCGCCACCTGGCCCGCCATGAACAGCCCTTCGCGGAGTTGGCGGCCCTCGTCGACCGGGAGCAACTCAGAGCCCTCGCGTATCAGCGCTTTGCCGGCGATACGCAGGCGGCCGACGTTGAGTTGTTCGAGCTGTTCCCACGCCTCACGCTCGGGGACGTCGCGGGCGCGCAGCTCCTGCCGCAGGGTCTGGAACTCGGTGGTGAACGGGCTGACGATGCCGCGCGTGGTGTGGCCGGGGGCGGATTCCAGCAGGGCGGTCGCCTCGGCGGCGAGGGCCTGACGTTGGAACAGCGGCTGGATCGCGCCGCACGCGACGGCTTCTTCGGTGAACAGGTAGGCGGTGCCCATCAGCACGCCGATCTGGACTCCGGCGCCGACCACCGATCGAGCCATCGCGGCGACCATCGCGGCCGAGCGCGCGTCGTGGATGCCGCCGGCGAACAGGATTTGGAGGCAGTCGGCCGATTCTGCGGGATCTGCGTTGGTCTTGGCTTTTGTCTGCTCGGCGAGCCAGTCCTCGATGACGCCGAGCTGCGCCTCCCAGAGCGGGAAGCTCGCGCGCGGGCCGGTGTGGCCGCCGCATTCCGAGCCCTCGAAGATGAATCTGCGGGTCCCGGCGGTGATGAACTGCCGGAGCAGGCCGGGGGAGGGGGCGTGCAGGAACGTCGCGATGCCGGCGTCTTCGAGCGCGCGGGCCTGGGTCGGGCGTCCGCCTGCGACGATCGCGTACGCCGGTCGCAGTTCCCTGACGATCTCCAGCTGTGCCGCCCGGAGCTCGGCTGGGGCGAATCCGAGGATCCCGACGCCCCAGGGACGCTCGCCGAGCGCGGCCGCTGTCTGCTCCATCATCGCGCGGGTCTGTTCGCGGTTCGCGAGTGCCAGGGCTAGGAACGGCAGCGCTCCGTCTTCGGCGACCGCCGCGGCGAACGACGCCTGGTCGCTGACGCGCGTCATCGGGCCCTGGGCTATCGGTATACGTAGATTGAGAGCTGCGGCGAGCGGCCCTTGCGGGGCAAGGGATTCGGCGCCGTTCTTGTCGCGGATCGCCTCGATGATCGCCGAGCGGACGGCACGCACCGCGCCGGCGGCGTCGGCGTGACGCTGCAGGAAGCGGTCGGCGAGGAATCCGTCCTGGCCGATGGGGACGGATGCGAGAGCGCGAAGTACCCGGTGGCCGTCGATGACGACGGTCTCCGATCCGTCCATGACGCGCAGCGCCGCGCGGATCTCTTCGGGGAGTTCGGCTTCCGGAAGCAGCGCCAGCTGGGTGTCGAGGACGACGCCGGCCGCGCCCCCGATGACGGCAGCGGCGGCAGTGTGCTCGCCGATGCCGCCGGCGGCCCAGACCGGGAGGTCGAGGCCGGGCTCGGCGAGGAGCCGCTGGAGCAGGACGAAGGTGCTCAGTTCGCCGACGGGGCCGCCTGCCTCGGATCCTCTGGCGATCAGCCCGTGGGCGCCTGCGGTCGCGGCGGCGTGCGCCTCGGCGGCGTCGGTCACTTCGACGAGGACGCGGCAGCCGGTCGCGGTCAGCTCGTCTATGCCCCACGGCGCACCTGGCCCGAGTACTACCAGGTCGATCCTTCCCGGGCCGGCCTGTCCCGCGCCGATGCCGACCGGCTCGGCCACCTCAGCGAACTCCAGTGCGCAGCCCCGCCCGCATCTGACGCCGAACCCGTCGGGGAGCCATTCCGCGGCCAGCGCCAGCGCCTCCCGCGCCGCCCGCCCTCCGGTGCCGAGGTCCACGACGCCGGTGCCCCCGCCCCGGCCGACCGCAGCGGCCAGGCGTGCGTTCGGGATACCGCAGGGTCCGATCCCGACGACCAGGTCTCGTCGATCCCGTGCAACGGGCATCGCGGCTCCGTCCTGCGCGGCGCGGCCGTAAGGCCACTGATTTATGGTTACCAACGGGTAGGGAGTTTGGCACATCGAACGTGATGTCGGAAGATAGTCCGCTGTTAAGCTGTATCAACGAAATTGCACACAGAGGGTGTCTTCCGACCCTGAGATGAAACTTGCGGCTCGAACGCCCTGATCGGCGCTTCGGGGGCTGATTTCGCGCCTTTGCCCGGCCTGGCGCCGTGATGCGAGCTGTGATACTCAATTCGCGTGGGTCCGACCGAAGAGCCCGAGCCGACACACCAGCCCGCCGGAGCCCCGGAGTCTGCCGGAGCACCCGCCGCTACCGCACCACGCCGCGCCGAGGCGATCGCCTTACGCCGCCCCGCCTACGAAGCCGACCTCAAGGACGGCCTCGACCGGTTCTTCGAACCGCGCCGCACCGTCTGCCCGTGGTGCGCCTCGGACCGGCTCCGCGAACGCCTGCACACCACCGATCTGCTCCAGCACAAGCCCGGCGACTTCCGCCTGGACCGGTGCCTGGACTGCGGGCACATCTTCCAGAACCCGCGCCTAAGCTCAGAAGGACTTGAGTTCTACTACCGCGACTTCTACGACGGACTTGGCGAGAAGAGCAGCGGCGGCATCTTCGCGGGCCGCGGCGCGACGTACCGCCGCCGCGCGAAAGCGTTGCTGCCGCACGTCTCCGGCGTCGCCGGCTCCGCTCGCACACCGGACACCTGGCTGGACGTCGGCACCGGCCACGGCCACTTCTGCGAGGCGGCGCGCGAAGTCTTCCCGGACACGGCGTTCGACGGCCTGGACTTCACGGACGGCGCCGAACTGGCCGAGCGCGCCGGCCGCGTCCGGCACGGCTACCGCGGCAGCTTCGTCGACGTCGCGCCGTCAGTCGCAGGGACCTACGACGTGGTGAGCATGTTCCACTACCTGGAACACAGCGTGGAGCCCGGCCTGGAACTGGAGGCGGCACACAAGGCTCTGCGTCCCGGCGGACACCTGCTGATCGAGGTCCCCGACGCGGCCAGCCGCTACTCCCGCCTCCTCGGCCGCCGCTGGCTGCCCTGGCTCCAACCGCAACACCTGCACTTCACCCCGATCCAGAACCTCCGCACCCGCCTCACCGCCCTCGGCTTCACCGTGCTGGCCGAACAACACGCCGAACCCCACGACCGCGTCGACCTCCTCGCCGCCACCTGGTTCGTCCTGGACGCCCTGGCCCCCCGCGACGAGGCCCCCTGGCTCCCGCAGCGTCCCGGCCGCCTGAAGCGCACGGCGCGCGCGGTGATCGTGACGCTCGGCGTCCCGGCGTTGGTCGCGGCGACGATCCTGGATCGGATCATTCCCAAGGCCCTGATACGCAGCCTTCGGCTTTCCAACGCGTACCGGGTGGTCGCGCGGCGCGACTGAGGCGAACTCCGGGTGGTTGGAGGCGCGAGCTGCGTGAACGCTAACGTGTAGCTCGTCTGCGGCTACCAGTCGATGAACGGGGGGTTTGATGGACAAATCAGCGCTGACGGAAGCGTGCATCGAGGATGCGGGCAGCATCTTGGTCGCGCCTTCCGTACTGCATGATATTGACTTGGTGAGGGACTTCTTCGGGTCCACCATCACGCCAGAGGACCTGGCTACGGGCTCGCCCGATCTCGGGCAGAAGACCGTCTACCTCTGTGGTGACATATCCGGGATCAGCGGCCACCAACTGCGCACGGCTTCCCGGGTATTCGTTATCCGCGAGCTGTCACAGGGGTACCGCGAGGACGTCGACGATCCGTGGACCCTCGTTGATATCGGCCGGGTCCCTATCCGCATGGGCGGCGCCGGTGTGTACTACCGTCGCTTCTTCGAACTCGGCGACGATCACTTCGGACGGATCAGTGCGGAGCACGAGTTCCAGTCCCTGACGGAGTCCACCAAGCCGGGAACGGCCCATCGCAGCGGGATCTATCTGACGCCGGTCACGCAGGATGCTGATGAACTCCATTTCCGTCTGCTCCGCTGCTCCACGAACTTCTCGGGGCCGACCGAGAACTTTCGCCCGACAGACGCGCGCATCGTCGAGGATCTGAACCGCGAGGCCGCTGCTGTCTTCCGGAGCCCGGCGACGTTGAATCACGTCCTCGCGCAGATCTACCACAACACCCTTGCCACGGCTGAGCGTAAGCAGGCCAAGGCGAAGATCTCGGCGCACGCCGACAAGACGAAGGACATGCCAGCCAACGGCATCATGGCCTTCTGTACTTTCTACGACCAGCTTGACAAGCTTCAGCCGCTAGCCGAGGACGCGTTCGACTATGGCGTGAACGGTGTCAGTGGGCTGACCAAGCTCCACTTTCGCCTCAAGGAGTCGACCGAACACCGCGAGGAGTCCGTGCTTCCGTCACAGTTCACTGTGACGCTCTATCCCGGCTCCGTGTTCTTCATGCCGCTGTCCACCAACCGCCTCTATACGCACGAGATTCGGCCGTCAATGTTGGACGCAGCGCTGCTCCCGACCCGCCTGGGATACGTGGTGCGCTGCTCGAACGCCGAAGCCGTGCACAAGGACGGCCACACGTTCCTCAAAGTCGCCGGGGATCTGGTGGAACTGGAGCCACCCACGCCGGACGGCATGGACGAGCTGCGCAGGCTGTACGCGGAGGAGAACAGGACCGCGTCCTTCATTGATTACGGCGACAAGATTCTCTTCAGCATGAATGCGGGAGACTACGATGCCCCCCGAGTCTGAGATCTCCGAAGAGATCCTGTTGTGCGCCTTGCCAGTCGAGGAGAACCTCTTTGCAGAGTTGTTCGCCTCGGTGAGTTGGGAAGACGTGGGCAAAGGTCGGCGAGGCGCCGTGCTCACGAGGGTCGACGAGGCGGGTGGCGTACCTCTAGTGCGCACCACCACTCGATACCGCAGCCCGGCGCAGCGTTTCCGGCCGGTGCACGAGCGGCTGGCGCAACAGATCCAAGAACGTACGGGGCTCTCGGCCGGCTTCAACAACGCCCTCATCGAGACCTATACGAACGCTTACACAACCATGGGCGGCCACTCCGACCAGGCCCTCGATCTGGCCGCCGAGTCGTTCATCGCTGTCTTCTCGTGCTACCAGAATCCCGAAGCGGGCCCGCCGAGAAAGCTGATCTTCGAACCGAAGGAGTCCAGCGGCGAGAAGTTCGAGATCCCTCTCGCCCACAACAGCGTCGTCGCTTTCTCAGCCGACGCGAACCGGCGACTCCGCCACAAGATCATATTGGACGCGCCCGCCCCAGCGGCCGAAAACCACTGGCTGGGCGTGACCTTTCGAACATCAAAGACCCTCATCCGGTTCCGTGACGGACACGCGTACCTCCCCCACGACGCGCGCCTCACGCCGGCCGACGACGAGCAGCAGCGCGAGTTCTACCGACTGCGACGCCGCGAGAACAACGAGACGGACTTCGTCTACCCTCCGCTGACGTATACCATCAGCGACAGCGATTTGCTGCCGCCGCCGCCGTGAACCCGTGAACGGGTGAACCGGTGTGCGAAGCTCCAATAATTCCCCCAGACCCGGGTAGGCCCCCTTCATCTCGAAGTTCGCCCAAAGCCGGCCGAAGGACGACATGGCGCGGAATCGCTACGCGGACCTGCTGCGGGTCGTGGCCATCAGCGGCGTGGTCTACGGCCACTGGCTGTTGGTCTCGGTCACCTATCAGCACGGGCGGTTGTCCGGCGTCAACGCGATCGACCACATCGGCTGGGGGCGGTGGGTCACCTGGGCCATGCAGGTGATGCCGGTCTTCTTCCTCGTTGGCGGGTACGTCAACGCCGGGTCCTGGCGCACGCACCACGCCGAGGGCCAGGGCTGGACCCGGTGGGTCCGCGACCGGGTCATGCGGCTGCTGTGGCCGACCGCCGCCTACATCGCCGTGGCGATCGTCGCGGTGGTGATCGCGCAGGCGGCGGGGGTGCCCCGTGCGGAGCTCGCCGAGATCGCCTGGCTGATGGCCCTGCACCTGTGGTTCCTGCCTGTCTACCTGCTGCTCAACGCGCTCACGCCGGTCCTGCTGGCCGCGCACCGGCGGTGGGGCCTGGCGGTGCCGGCCGCGATGGCTGTGGCGACCGCGCTGGTCGAGGTGGTCAGGACCGCCCCGGGCCTGCACTTCGTCGGCTACGCCAACTACCTGTTCGTGTGGGGCGGCATCCACCAGTGGGGCTTCGCGTGGCTGGACGGCCGGCTGACCGCGCCGCGGTGGCGCCCCTACGCGCTGGCGGTGGTCGGGGCGGCGTTGCTGGTGGGGCTGGTGGCGTCGGGCACCTTCAAGGTCGACATGGTCGGGTCCGGCAACACCAACCCGCCGTCGATCGCGCTTCTGGCGTTCGCGGCAGCCCAGTCGGGCCTGGTGCTGGCGGCGGAGCCGTGGGTCTCCCGGCGGCTGGCCGGGCCGCGCCTGTGGCCGCGGGTGAAGCGCCTGAACAGCGTGGTCATGAACGTCTACCTGTGGCACTTCGTGCCCGCGCTCGTCGCCGCGGTGGCCTTCTACGCCACCGGCGTGTTCGCGCAGCCCCCCATCGGCAGCGGGTGGTGGTGGGAGGTGCGGGTGGTCTGGCTGGCCCTGCTGACCGTCCTGCTGGTCCCGGTGGTCGCGGCCGTCAGCTGGGCCGAGCGGCCGATGCTGCGTCTGCCCGGCGGGGTCGGCCCGGCCGGGTGGTGGTCACCGGTGCTGCTGGTGGTCGGCATTGCGGCCGCGGCTCAGAGCCTGGCCACCTTCGCCGTGGACGGCTTCGCGCCAGGCGGGCGCCTGCCGGGGCCCGCGCTGGCCGGATTCGTAGTCGGGATGACTGCGACCCTGCTGACCGGCCGCGTACCGAAGCCCGGTGACGACGATCAACGGCCACAGCGACTGGAGCCCCGTGACGACACGCTCGGCCACCCCGGCATAGCCGTGACCGTTCAGTTCGTACAGAAACCAGGCCGCGCTGACGAGTACGAGCGCGGTGAACACGGCTGAGGACGCCGGTCGCAGCGGCCACGGCACCGACGGGCCGTCTTCCACGGCCAGGCAGGGCCACGCCGCGAGCGTCACGAAGCCCATCCCGGTGGCGACGACGTGCTGGGGCGTGGTGCCGCCGTCGCCGGGCTCCGGAAAAGCCGCCACCGCGACCGAACAGACACCGCCGAGGAGCAGGCACATCCGACCCGCGGGCCGTATGCGCTTGAGCCCGTACGCGGTGACGAAGTAGCACACCCCGATGCCGGCGAACGCCCAGGTCATCAGCCACCGGTCGGTCGCCCGGTCGGCGGCCAGCGCGCTGATGGTGTGGCTGAGCGGATCGAACCCCGTGGGCTGAAGAGCCGCGGCGGCCGTCCAGCCGCCGATCATCAGGATCGGGGCTGCACCGGATGACAGCAGTGTCCACCATGGAACGAGCGGCATACGCACACCGTAATTGTGAGCGTTTGATCGGACTTGTTCTACGGGAGTCGAGCAGACTGTCGCGCTCGGCCAAATGGGGGACCGCGACTACTCAGACGGCCACGGTGAGCTCCATCAGCCGTCGATCGTCGAGATCGCTGTGGTCGCCGTGATCGCTGTGCCGGTGAGTTCGGCGCAGTAGTCGAGCAGCGCGTCTTGAACCGCCGCGTCCTGCGCTTCGGGGGAAACGAAGCGTTCCCGCTGGTGGTAGAAGTGCCGGCCGGTGACCAGCGCGGCCTCGTCGTCGCTGACGGCCAGCCACGCCTGAGTCACCGGGCCCTGATCCAGGTCGTCCGGCGCGCCGCGCCCACCCATCTTCGTCGGAACCCACCCGGGTTCCACCGAGTTCGACAGCACGTCCGGCCACCGGCGCGCGACACCGAACGCCAGCAGGACGTCGAACAGCTTGCTGTCGCTGTAAGCCTGCGAACCGCTCCAGCGACGGCCGGTCCACTGCGGATCGGACAGGTCCGGATCCCCGCCGCGGGCCATGCCCGAGCTGAGGTAGATCAGCCGGTCCGGCCGCGTCATCAACGCGGTCAGCAGGTACGGCGCGAGCACGTTGACCGTGAACAGATGGGACAGGCCGTCGGCGGTCTCGACGCGGCGCGGCTCGCGGTAGCCGATGCCCGCGTTGTGGATGACGGCGTCGAACCGGCCCGCCGCGTCGGCCGCCGCGGCGAGGGACCGGATCCCGTCGAGGGAACTCAGATCGGCCACCAGCACGTCCTCGGCGCCCGGCACGGCGGCACGCGTCTGCTCGGCTCGCTTGTCGTTGCGCGCGTGCAGGGTGACCGAGTGGCCTTGGGCGATCAGCAGGCGGCCGGCCATCAGGCCGAGTCCGTCGGAGGACCCGGTGATCAGGACGTGAGCCATGGTTGCACCTTCTGGAAAGCGTTCGAGATTCGCCGGCGGCAGCCGCCGCCGCGACACATCCACTCTCGATCTCCCGACCCCGTGCTGTCCAAGACCTATTCCGTGTCCTGTGATGCCCTGCGGGTATCAGCGCGTGTGATGCCCTGCGGGTATCACAGAGAGCCGAAGAGGTCTTGGACGCCGCCGTTGATCAGGCCGCATCGTGGAGACGGGTCTGAAGAGTGACGGAGGATGACAAATGAGGATTTTCCTGACAGGCGGATCCGGCTACATCGGCCGGGCCACGATCGCCGAGCTGGTGCGCCACGGCCACGTCGTCGAGGCGCTGGCGCGCAGCGAGCAGTCGGCGCGGGCCGTCGCGAATGTGGGCCCGGTCGCGGTACGCGGCGGGCTCGCCGATCTGGACGTGCTCCAGCACGCGGCCGCCCGCGCCGAGGCGGTGATCCACCTCGCGCAGGCCGACTCCCCGGCCACCGAGCTCGCCGCTGCCACCGCCATGCAAGACGGCGTCGGGGCCGGAACCTATGTGCACACCGGCGGCAGCTGGGTCTACGGCGACACCGACGGCGTGCAGGACGAGACCGCGCCGTGGAATCCGCCGAGCGTCGTGGCGTGGCGCAAGTCGGTTGAGGACCAGGTCCTGGCCCGCGCCGCCGACGGCGCTCGTCCGGTCGTCGTGCAGCCCGGCCTGCTCTACGGCGGCGACAACCGGCTGATCGATCACTTCTTCATCACGCCGGGCAAGCGCGACGGCGCGGTCCCGTACATCGGCGACGGCGCCAACCGCTGGTCGCTGATCCACGTCGACGACGTCGCCACGCTCTACGTCGCCGCGCTCGCGGCGAAGGCCGGATCGGTCTACATCGGCGTCGGCGAGACGCACCCGACGATGAAGGAGGTCGCCGAGGCGACGTCGCGCGGTGCCGGCCTCGGTGGCAAGACGGTGTCGATCACCATCGAACAGGCCCGCGCCCAGATGGGGCCCGTCGCGGACGCGTTCGCGCTGGACCAGCGCCTGACTTCGGCCAAGGCCCGCCGCGAACTAGGCTGGGTCCCGACGCACGACGACCCGCTCGGGACTTTCGAGCAGGGCTGAGAAACCCCCCCGATCCCGGGTTCGGTTCTCGACCGGGCGCCGCCGCGCTACTCCAGCACGGCGGCGCCCGACCGGCAGCCGACTACGGCGTGTAGGTCACCACCGGGTTCGTCACCAGATGCGTGTCGGTGAGCGACCCGTCCCCGCCGGTGAACGCCACCAGCACCTTCGGCGGCAGCGTGACCGCGGCGTCCAGCACCTGGGTCCCGTCCAGGGTGACGACGACGTGCGACGCCGCGGTGATGGTGACGGTGACCGCGTGCGCCCCGGTGTTCCGGATTGCCGGGATCGCCGTGTTGGAGGCGACCGCGTTCAGATTGGCGTTGCCGTAGGTCGCCGTCCCGACCGCGCACCACGCCGAGTGCCCGTAGATGCCCATGTCGCCATAGGTGTTCAGGGAGACGAACGTCGCCGGCAGCGCCGCGACGCCGAGCCCGCCGCCGGTCTGGCCGAGTGCGGTGTTCGTGGTCTGCGACGCGTCCAGCAGCGCGAACGTCATGCCGTCGGCGCCCTGCGTCGCCGACCCGGAAATGGTCGCTGAGAACGACGCGGTCAACCCGATCGGGTTCACCGCGGTGCTGTTCACGACGGTCCCGGCCGAACCCGTGGCGCCGTCGGCGGTCAGCGTGGCCGTACCGCCGGGTGCGGCGGTCGTGCCGGCGGCGACCACGGCCGTGCCGTTCGCCCGCCAGGTGGCGTCCGTCAGCGCGGGCAGGTTCGCGGTGGCGCCGCCGGTGCCCCCGTAGCCGGACAGGGCCACGGTGACGGTCCCCGAGGTGGTGGTGACGCCGAACGACGAACTCTGCGACCCGGCCGCGGACGAGGTCGGTGCGAACGTCACGGGCACCGTGACCGTCCCGGCCGGGGCGATGGTCACCCCCGTGGCCGGCAGGGTCGCGGTGAACGCGCCGGTCGGGGACGTTACCGAGTTCACCGTCTCGGTGAGGCCGCCGTTGTTGGTCAGCACGACGTTCTGCGAGGCGGTCGCGCCGGTCGCGACGTTGCCGAACGCGACCGAGCTCGGGTTCGCGGTCAGCGCCTGGCCGACCGGTGTCGAGGTCCCCGGCGCGATACTCAGGCCGCTGACGGCGATGACGTTGTTCAGCCCGCCGGTGCTCCCGGTGAACCCGGCGAAGGCGCTCGCCGGGATGACCCCGGCGGCCGGCGCGTAGTTCAGCAGCTGGGTCCCGTCCACCGACACCTTCACCGAGGAGCCGGTGACGGTGATCGCGAGCTGGTGCGCCGACGACCCCCACGCCGCGGGCAGTTTCGCCGCCGCGAGGCAGTTGACGTCCTGGCCGCCGTCGCCCGGGCCCTGCGCGACGCACACGTAGTCGCCGTAGCCGAGCTTGCCGTTCCACGACGAGGCACCGACCACCGCGAGCCCGGTCAGGCCGGAGAAGCCCATCCCGCCGCCCGCGGCGCCCACTCCGGTCGCGGTGCCCTTGGTGGCGTCGACCAGCGCGAAGCTGAAGCCGTCGCCGCCGGTGCCGCCGCTCATCCGCGCGGTGAACGACGCGGTCAGGCCGTTCGTCGGCACCGCCGAGGTGTAGAACGCGGACCCGCGCTGGTTGTTCGTCGCAGGGGTCAGTTGGATGGTGCCCGCCGCACTGCTCGGCAGCGTCGCGGCGCCGTTCGCGTGCCATGAGGTCGGCGGCGTCGGCAGGACCGGTACGCCGGTGCCGGTGATCGGCTCGTTCATCACGCCCTGCCCGCTGTCGGGTGTCAGCGTGTACTGAGTCGTCTGCGCCCCGCTCGCCGAAGGCTTGAACTGCACGGTGACCGTGATGGTCTGCCCCGCGCCGAGCACGAGGCCCTCGGGGACCGGGTTCGGGACGTTGAAGTCGCCGCCGGGTGCCTTCGCCTTGGACAGCGTGGTCGGGATGTTGCCGGTGTTGGACACCGTGAACGAGGCCGAGGCGGTGGCCCCGACCGGGACGTTCCCGAACGCCAGGGTCGACGGGCTGAACACCAGGTTCGCCTGACCGGTGACGGCCGAGGCGGAGATCGGCACGGTCAGCGTCCCGGAGGTGGAGCTCACGGTGACCGAGGCGTTGTCCGTGGCCGCGACCGTCGGGGCGTAGGTGATGCTGAACGCGAAGGTGCCGCCGGCCGGGACGACGGTGCCGGCCGCCGGCAGTCCGGTGACCGTGTACGGGGTCGCGGGGGCGGTCGTGCCGCTGATCGTCTCAGGGCCCGTACCCGTGTTGGTGACGGTCACGTTGACCGTGTCCGTCGTCCCCGTCGGCTGCTGGTTGAAGACGACCGTGCCCGGCGCCGCGCTGAAGCCGGGTTTGACGCCGTAGCCGGTCACGCCGACGCCGACGGTGCCGGAGTCGGTGGTGAAGCCGACGATGCCGGTCACCGAGCCCGCGGCCGTCGGCGAGAACGACACCGGGAGCGACAGCGTGCCGCCGGTGGTCAGCGTCACCGGCAGCGTGGGCGCGGTCGCCGAGAACGGCGCGGCCGCGGTGATCCGCGAGATCGTCACCGGCTTGGTCGCGGTCACCGTGAGCGTGGCGGTGCCGGTGGCTCCGACGTTCACCTTGCCGAGGTCGACCGTGGACGCGGTCAGCGCGGCCGTGGTCGGCGAGCCGAAGCCCATGACAGTGCCCTGCGTCGAGCCGTTCTGCACGTCGCCGCGGGTTCCGACGTATACCTTCCCGCCGTCGGTGGCCGGGGTGGCGAACTTGGACGTGAAACCGATCGGCCAGGAACCCAGCAGCGCCAGGGTTCCGTTGCCGTCCGGCACGGCGTTGTAGGCGCGCAGCTGGCCGCCGGTGCCGAAGGAGCCGCCGGAGTACTCGACCCACACCACCGCGGTGCCGGAGGTGGTGCCCGAGGAGGTGACGACCGGCGCGCCGGAGGTGTAGCCGAAGCCGCCGCCGCTGCTGGTGCCGGCCAGGCTCAACACCGGTGTCCCGGCGCCGTCGAGGCCGTACTTCAGGGCCCGCAGCGGTGCGCCGTTGTCGACGACGTACACGTAGCCGCCGTCGCCGCCCCAGAACGCCGGGTGGTTCCACTGCCCGCCGGCCCCCGGTGTCATGGTGCTGACATCGGCGTCGGTGCCGCCGGGACCCTGCGCCATGCCGCCCAGGTTGTCGCGGTCGAGCAGGAAGACCCGGCCGTCCTTGCCCTGCTGCACCAGCAGGTGCGGGTGGGCGGCGGTGCCGAAGCTGTCCGGCAGCGCCATCGGGCCGCCGGAGGCGAGGTCCTTGTCCGCGGTGTTGAGGTCGTTGACGTTCGACGGTACGAAGAAGTCCGAGGTCGACAGCGAGCCGTCGGCGTTGACCTTCAGGTGCACGACCGCCTCGGACAGGTACGGCGGCGGGTTGGTTCCGGGCGCCGGGGTGGGCGAGACGCCGTTGCCGGTCGCGACGTACATTCCGCCGCCCGAGTCGGCGACGATGCCGCCGCCGGACTGCCAGATCCCGGCGCCGCCGCCGGCCCAGGTGACCTCGGAGGCCCACATCGCGGTCTGCTTCCCGGCCGTGGAGACGCCGACGACGTAGCCGCGGTAGGGGCCGTTGTCGCAGTGCGAGCCGAACGCGGCGTAGACGACGCCGTTGAGCAGCAGCAGGCCGGGGCGCTGCATCTGGTGCTCGGCGTCGAAGGGCACGTTCTGCGGGTCGTTCGATGGCGAGCCGCCGATCCGCACCGGGAAGCCGGCCTTCTCAGTGCCGTCCACGGGCGAGACCGCGTGCATATACCAGTTGGGGCTGTTGATATCCGTGCCGTCGTTGACCTTGGCCGTGAAATAGACGTAGCCCGAAGCCGGATCGTAGACCGGGGTCGAGGTCACGCCGATGTTCGGATAAAGGTCAGTACATTGGCTCCAGACTTTCGTGATCGGCCAGGCCGGACCCACGTCGTCGGTCCATCTGATCGCCCCGGTGGCGGGATCCAAGCCGTATATCTTGTCATTCTCCGTCGCGGCGACAACGGTGTTCTTCACGACGATCGGCTGTGCGTATACCTGGCCGTCGACGGGAGTGCTGAACAATTGCCCGAACGAGGACGACGCGACTCCGGCCGGGGTCAGCGCGGGTTCGTTCTGATCCCATCCGGTCCTATAAGTGTCCTGCGATACTGTGGTAACGTCGGCGCGGACCGCGGTCGAGGGCAAACTGAGAACCGCCGAGACCAGTACGGCGACAACGGCGACGGCGATCGCCGGCCGTGCGCGCCTTCGCGTGATTCTGCCCGAAAGAAGCACTTTACCCCCTGCGCGGATCCCGATCCCGGCGATTGTGCCGGAAGCCGGAAACTACCAGCGCCCAAGCCCGTCGGCGATCGCGATGCGCAACAATTTACACTCCGTTCCCAGAGGGTTGGCTTTGGGCATGCGAAAGTGTTGAGTGCGGGCCACGCCGGGTCGACCGGTCGTTCAGGGGGATCCACTCAATGTTCTCAATCGCCATCATCTTGTTCTCCGCGTTCCAATTCGGTGTCGCGGCTTTCACCTTGTGGTGGATGCTGCACGCCTGGCGCACGCCGGAGACGCTCGAATCCACGAAGTTCGCAGCCCCCGACGGTGACTGCGGTCTGTCGTTCTCGCTCCTGGTGCCGGCGCGGCACGAGCAGGAGGTGCTGGACCACACGGTGACCCGGCTGCTGGAGTCGACGCACACCGACTACGAGGTCCTGGTGATCGTCGGCCACGACGACCCGGAGACCGCCGAAGTGGCGCACGGCCTGGCCGCGCGCAACGCCGACCGGGTCCGGGTGGTCACCGACTACCACGAGAAGAAGAACAAGCCCAAGGCCCTGAACAACGCGCTCCCGCACTGCCGCGGCGAGGTCGTCGGGGTCTTCGACGCCGAGGACCAGGTGCATCCGGAGCTGCTGGCGCACGTCGACCACGCGTTCCGGGACACCGGTGCCGCGGTCGTGCAGGGCGGCGTGCAGCTCATCAACTACCACTCCTCCTGGTACAGCCTGCGCAACTGCCTGGAGTACTTCTTCTGGTTCCGCAGCCGGCTGCATCTGCACGCCAGCAAGGGTTTCATCCCGCTCGGCGGCAACACGGTGTTCGTGCGGACCGACCTGCTGCGCGCGAACGGCGGCTGGGACCAGGAGTGCCTGGCGGAGGACTGCGACCTCGGCGTCCGCCTCTCGTCGCAGGGCGCGAAGGTGGTCGTCGCCTACGACTCGGAGATGGTCACCCGCGAGGAGACGCCCGGTTCGGTCGTCGCGCTGATGAAGCAGCGGACCCGCTGGAACCAGGGCTTCCTGCAGGTCCTGCGGAAGAAGGACTGGAAGCGGCTCCCCTCGCGACGCCAGCGCATGCTGGCCCGCTACACGCTGATGACGCCGTTCTTCCAAGCGTTCTCCGGCATCCTGGTCATGCTCGGCTTCACCGTCGCGCTGATCACGAATGTGCCGATCGGGGTCGCGCTGATCTCGTTCCTGCCGGTGATCCCGATGCTGGCGACGTTCTTCTTCGAAGCCGTGGGGCTGCACGACTTCGGCAAGCAGTACCAGCTTCCGGTGCGCCCGCAGCACTACGTCAAGCTGCTCCTCGGCGGCCCGGTCTACCAGCTGATCCTGGCTTGGGCGGCGCTGCGCGCGGTGTGGCGCGAGGCGCGCGGCCGCAAGGACTGGGAGCTCACCAAGCACGTCGGCGCGCACCTGGAAGCCGAGGCCGCACTCTGATGCGGGGACGGTTCATGGACTTCGTCCGCCGCCACCCCGACCTGTCGGTCTGCCTGCCGCTGGTGGCGCTCATCGTGCTGGTGCAGGGCAAGAACATCGCCAACTTCCCGACCGTCAGCGACGACGAGGGGACCTACCTGGCGCAGGCCTGGGCGATCCAGCACGGCCACGGCCTCGCGCACTACAGCTACTGGTACGACCACCCGCCGCTGGGCTGGATCCAGATCGCGGCGCTGTCCTGGATCCCGGCGCTGTTCGACCACGGGACCATGGTCGTGATGCACGCCCGGGTGATCATGCTGCCGGTCACGGCGATCGCCTCGGCACTCGTATACGTGCTCTGCCGCCGGGTCGGCATGGCGCGGTGGGCCGCCGCGCTGGGCGTCGTGGTCTTCGGGCTGTCGCCGCTGTCGGTGACCATGCAGCGCGAGATCTACCTCGACAACTTCGCCGTGGTGTGGATGGTCGCCGCCTTCGTGCTGGCGCTGTCGCCGAAGCGGCACCTGTGGCACCACGTCGCGGCCGGGGCCTGCGCGGCGGTCTCGATCCTGTCGAAGGAGACGATGCTGGTCGTCGCGCCGGCGCTGCTGTTGGCCCTGTGGCGGGGCTCGGACAAGGCGACGCGCAAGTTCTCCGTGGTCGGGTTCCTGTCCGCGGCCGGGCTGATCGTGCTCCAGTACCCGCTCTACGCGCTGCTCAAGGGCGAGCTGTTCGCCGGGCCCGGGCACAACTCGCTGTTCGGGGCCATCTCCTATCAGCTGGGCCGGACCGGCTCCGGGAACATCCTGCGCTCGGGATCGGTGTCGAACCTGACGCTGCACTGGTGGCTGGTCCGGGACCCGATCCTGATGTACGCCGGGACGGCGTGCTCGTTCCTGGCGCTGGCGGTGCGGCGGCTACGGCCGATCGCGCTGGCCGGGGTGATCCTGATCATCGTCGGGGCCCGGCCGAACGGCTACCTGCCGGCGATGTACGTGATCCAGGCGATCCCGTTCTTCGCCGTCTCGATCGCCGGGCTCGCCGACGCCGTCGTCGCGGTTCTCCTGCGCGAGCGGACGCGAGCCTGGATCCGCGGCTGGTGGCGCTGGGACGTGCCGTGGCGCCGGCTCGACGTCGCGGCGTTCGGCGGCGTCGTGCTGATCGGGCTGATCGCGCCGCAGTGGCAGACCGGCGACGCGACCGCCGACACGGCGTTCTCCAACGACCAGTACGCCCAGGCCTCGGCCTGGATCAGGACACACGTCCCGGACCACGCGCACACCCGGATCGTCGTCGACGACGCGATGTGGCCGGACCTGGCCGACCAGGGCTTCCAGCCCGGGCTCGGGGTGATCTGGTTCTACAAGGTGGACCTGGACCCGGCGGTCGCGCACACCATGCCCGACGGGTGGAAGGACATCGACTACGTCGTCTCGACGTCCGTGATCCGGCAGGACCCGAACGGCCTGCCGACGGTGCGCGAGGCCATGGGGCACGCCGGGGTCGTGGCGACCTTCGGCAGCGGGGATCAGCGGATCGACATTCTGAAGGTGAATCGGTGACGACGGTGGAATCCCGGTCCGACACGGCCGAGGACGGGCCGGCGGTCGAGACCGCCGAAACGGCGGGTACGCAGCGATCGAGCCTCGGCGACCGCATCAGCATCCTGCTTCGCGGCCGGCTCCCGCTGGCGCTGATCATGATTCTGCAGATCGTCCTGGCGTACCGGCTGTCCAACTCGGCGTTCGAGGACGAGTCGCTGTATCTCTACGCCGGCCACCGCGAACTCGCGCTGGAGCTGCACGGCACGCCGACCTACGACTCCTACCCGAGCTACTTCTCGGGCGCGCCGTTCCTGTATCCGATCCTCGCCGCCGGGGCCGACTACCTCGGCGGCCTGGAGGCGGCCCGGGCCATGAGCATGCTGTTCCTGCTCGCGGCGACCGGACTCGTCTGGACGATCACGCGGCGGCTCTACGGGCAGGCTCCGGCGATCCTCGCGGCGCTGCTGTTCACGACGTCCGCGCCGACGCTGTTCCTCAGCCGGTTCGCCACCTACGACGCGTTGGCGATCCTGCTGTTGGCGACGGCGTTCTGGATCGTGGTGCGGACGGCGCGGATGCCGGCCGTCGCGGTGCTGGCAGCAGCCCCGGTACTGGCCTTGGCAGTGGCGGTCAAGTACGCGGCGCTGCTATACGTGCCTACGGTCATCGCCGTGTCGGTGTTCACCGTCCCGGACGGCGAACACCCTCGCCGCGCCCAGTGGATCAAGGGCCTGATACGTGGTGCCGCGTTGACGGCCGGAGTCGTGGCGCTCCTCCTCGCAGCGTACATGTCGCTCAGTCCTGATATGAAGCTCGGCATCAGACAGACCACGACCAGCCGCGACCAGGGCGGCGACCCCGTCTCGGCGATCGTCCGGCTGTCGATGGTCTGGTGCGGCTGGGTGTTCGTGCTGGCGGTCGCCGGCACCTGTTTCGAGGCGTTCCGCAGGAACGGCTCGCGGGCTCGCACCTGGTTGGCGGCCACCCTCGCGGGCTCCGCGCTGCTGGCCACCATCTACCAGGGCCACCTGCACAAGATGCAGTCTCTGCACAAGCACCTCGGCTTCGGCCTGATGTTCGCCGCCCCGGTCGCCGGGCTGGCGATCGCCGGTCTGGCGCGTCTCCAGCACAAGGACGTCCGCAAGCGCATCCCAGGCCTGGCCTTGGGAATCGCGGCCGTTCTGACCCTGTACGCGACGCACGCCGTGGTTCCGCTGTACGACGGCTGGCCGAACTCGACGAAGATGGTCGACGCGATCCGCCCGCTCGTGCACGAGGGGCATGAGCGGTATCTCGCGGAGGAGAACGAGGTTCCGCGGTACTACCTCCGGGACAAGACGCAGCCCTACGAGTGGTTCACGACCTTCTTCTTCTCATACACGACGAAGCAGGGACAGGCGCTGCAGGGCGTCCAGGCGTACCAGAGCGCGCTGCAGGACCACTACTTCAACCTGGTGATCCTGGACCACGGCCCGACCGCGGCGCTCGACGACGAGCTGGACAAGACGCTCAGCGCGAAGGGCTCCGGCTACCGGCTGGTGGCGCAGGTGCCGGGAGCGACCAGCCACGGGACACAGATGTATGAGGTGTGGGCGGCCGGGTAGTCACAGCCACCCGGGCCGCTACCCGGCGGGTCGCGCGACAGGAGTGCCGGATCGCTCTCTCGCTCACTCGCTCCGGACGGCCCGGGCCGCGAACGCCGGTTCGACCGCCTGCCGCAGGGCGATGGCGGCGTGCAGCAGGCTCGCGGTCGTCAGGACGTCCTGCTCGTTCGGGCCGATGATCCGCCATCGGCCGTCGCTGCCCCGCCCCCGGGCGACCCCGAGCCGGACGGGACGGGTGATGTCGGTGACGTCGGTGATGGTGACCTCACCGTCCGCCGCCACGGCGGAGAAGGTGCGGCCCATGCACTTGACGACCGTTCGGTACCCGGACACCTCGTCGATGTCGAACACACTGTTCACCTGCCGGTCAGAGGCCTCCGCCGGGCCTCTTCCTTCGCTTGCGGGCACGATGGGCGCCCCTCCTCGCGTCGCCGGGCTCGGCAGAACCCTGATTCTTGGCCACTCAGTGTAGTCGCCGCCGCGAACCACTGACTCGACGGGGTGGCCGCCATGCCCGTAGGGGGTACCCCCACTGGTATCAGCCGGCATGTCCTGACTCACGGTCCGCTGTACCTCCGGTTTCCGCGAGAATCAACGCGGCAGATCCGCCGCCGGGGCCACCTCGACCGAGGAATGCGTGGTCGCCGAGTGCTACGGCCCGGTCTACCACGGCCATGCCCGCGTCGAGCAGTGGATGCACGCCTGGTTCGACGCCGGCGGCCCCGTCGACGACTGGAAGATCGTCTCGCAGGCGGCCGCCGGTGGTGCTGGCCACGACCGCGCGCGGGTCCGAGTCACTGCGCGCGCGTCAGGTGGGCGGGCGGCGGCCGCCTGTGGTGTGGACGGGGTCCACTCGGCAGGCATAGGCGGCGGTGAGCCGTCGAGCCGGAGGTGCGGGAATTCTTCCCACAGGCGGGGTTGTCCCGGGTTCCCCGTCGCGTCGGCGGGCGTAGCCAAGCTGATCGGGCCGGTGGTGTCAAGTCGCACGAAACCCGACCGAAGCAGCAGTGATCCGACTTGATACCACCGGACCGGTCTGCTTCCGTCAGGCGACGACGCGACGGGGAATCCGGGACGAGGCGACCACAAGCAGCGTCCGGCGGCAGACAGCGCGGCCCCCCTCCCCGGAGCGAGTGCCGCTCGCCGCGCAGGCGCCGCCGGAGGCCCTGCTTTTGACTGTCGGCGCCCACCACGCCCGACGATCGCCGCCCACGCAACGCGTGCGCAGTGACCCGAACCTGTGCGCGGTCGTGCACACGAACACCGCCAGCCGCCAGCGCAACCTGCGGCACACCACCGAACTGCGCCCCCCAGCGGATCCTTCTTAAACCCGCGCGAAGCCGTAAAAAGCTCCTAAAACCCACCAACAAACCGCACCCACCACACCCCCAGCCACCCACACCCACACCCACACCCACACCCACACCCACACCCACACCCACACCCACACCCACACCCACACATCAAGCAGGAGCGCCGAAAAATCGCCTACCTCCGGGAGCACGCGACCTCGGCGCCGCGCTACGACTGGACGGGCGTCTGGCGCGGCTGAACGCCGAGGTGGTCGGAACTTTCATCCCCGGCCGGAATCCGCTTCCGAAACTGAACCAGGACCCTTATTTCAACGTTCTGTGACAGTCGGCCACACCTGGCCGTTCCGGGGGACACCACCACGGTCCGACGGCGCAGGCCGGCGGACGGACACGGAAGCGGAGAACCAGATGTCCAGCCTCAAACCTGTGCCTGAGTACGGCGCATCACTGTTCCGCATAGTGGTCGGCTTTCTCATCGCCTGCCATGGCGCCTCCACCTTGTTCGGCTTCCCCGTCTCGGGCAAGACGGTCTCGCCTCTGATGTGGCCCGGCGGGGTCGCGGCGGCCCTGCAGTTCGGGTTCGGGGTGCTCGTGCTGGTCGGGCTCGGCACCCGGACGTCGGCGGTGATGCTCTCGGGGACCATGGCCTACGCCTACTTCTCCGTGCACCAGGAGAAGGCCCTGCTGCCCATGCAGAACGGCGGCGAGCCCGCCGCGTTGTTCTCGTGGGCGTTCCTCATGGTCGCGATCGTCGGGCCGGGGCCGCTGGCCGTCGACACGTTGAGGGCGAGGGCGAAGTTCCGGGTGACCGGCGGCGGAGAGCCTGCGGCGGCGGTCTAGGCAGGGGTAAGGCAACCTGAGCGCCGGCCGGATCCGAAGTACCGCTCCTTCGGGTTCGGCCGGGCTCTTGTGTACACCGTCCAGTCGTCTTGGTCCCGCTGCGCGGGATCCTCGCCACCGTCCGATTCCCGCACCTGTCGGTACTGAGTCGCGTAGCCTGACCAATCGTGCGCAGTGTCGTAGTCGTCGGGGGCGGAATCGTCGGTCTGGCCGTGGCCCGGGAGCTGGCCGGGCGGGGGCTGGGCGTCACCGTGCTGGAGAAGGAGGCCGCCTGGGCCTCGCACCAGACCGGCCACAACTCGAACGTCGTCCACGCCGGGCTCTACTACAAGCCCGGCTCGTTCAAGGCGCGCATGTCCGTCGCCGGCAACCGGTCCATCGTGGACTTCGCCCGCGAGCACGGCGTGCCGGTCGAAGTCTGCGGGAAGCTCGTCGTCGCGACCGGCGAGGAGGAGATCCCGGCGCTCGACGTGCTGGCCGAGCGGGCCGTGGCCAACGGCGTGCCGGCGAGGCGGATCACGCCGGCTGAGGCCCGGGAGTACGAGCCCGAGGTCTCGTGTGTCGCCGCGCTGCGGGTCGAGTCCACCGGGATCATCGACTATCCCGGCGTCTGTGCCGCGCTGGTCCGGCTGCTCGGTGAGGCCGGCGCCGACCTACGGCTGAACAGTGCCGCGCTCGGGATTCGGGCCGGGCGCAACGGCGGTGTCGAGGTCGCGACCGCGGCCGGCATCGTCCGCGCCGACGTTCTGGTCAACTGCGCCGGCCTGCACTCCGATCGGGTGGCGCGGCTGGCCGGGCTGACGCCTTCGGCACAGATCGTGCCCTTCCGCGGCGAGTACTACGAGCTCCGGCCGGAGAGCCGCCACCTGGTCAAGGGCCTGATCTACCCGGTGCCGGATCCGACGCTGCCGTTCCTGGGCGTGCACCTCACGCGGATGCTCGACGGCAGCGTGCACGCCGGGCCGAACGCGGTGCTCGCCCTGCGTCGCGAGGGCTACCGCTGGACCGACTTCTCCGCGAAGGACGTCGCCGAGGTGGCGGCCTTCCCCGGGACGTGGCGGCTCGCCCGCAAGTACGCGATCCCGACGGGTCTGGACGAGGTCCGCCGCTCGTTCTCGAAGAGGCGGTTCGCCGCGAGCCTGGCCCGGCTGGTTCCGGCGGTCACCGAGGACGACATCGTGCGCCACGGCTCAGGCGTGCGTGCGCAGGCCATGCGCCGCGACGGCTCGCTGGTCGACGACTTCCTCATCGAGACCACGCGCGACCAGGTGCACGTCCTGAACGCGCCGTCGCCGGCCGCGACGAGCGCGCTGGAGATCGCCCGCCATATCGCGGACATCGTTTGAACCTGCGCATCACGGCTACAAGGGATGTCTGACCCCTACGAAGGGAGACGTCGTCATGTATGCCGGTGGTCTTCTCGCCACGTTGCTGATCCTTGGGATGATCTTTCTCGTGACCGCCCTGGCGGTGGTCATCTCCGAACCGCGCCACGTCGGGGCGCCGCGCACCCGCGAAGATCCCTCCGACATCACCCGTTCTCACTCAGGTGTGCGTCGGCGCCGCCGGTAGCGTGACGGTGACGCACACGCTCGTCGGAGCCGGCTGGGCCGGCTGATCTGGCTGGTCCGGCTGGTCCGACGACGGGAGGGTGACCGGGACGCAGACCTGCTGACCGGAGCCGCCCGACGGAGGGCTGCCGATGGTGACGCCGCCGCCGCTCTGCGGGAATGTCGAACCGTTCAACTTGCCGCCGGAGACCTTGAACTGCTGGCCGGAGATCGCGAACGAGATCTGATCCTGTTCCGTGAGGACTTGGTCGTCCGGTGGAGGCGTGATCGTGACCGGCTGGCCCCACTGACTGAAATGGAGCTCGGTGCGGCCAGAAGGTTGCTTGTCCGCGGTGGACTGGAAGACGATCTCGACCGGGAGGCCGGTGGCGTCGAGCCAGACATCGACGTGGCCGGCGGTGTCGCCGGCCAGGTCGCCGGTGAAGTGGGTCGCGGCGACGCCGTCGGCCGTGCCCGTCCCGGCCTGGGCGAACTTGCCCTTCGCCAGAACTTGCTTGACCAGCGCCGCCGGGTCGGACCTCAGCATGCCGAGAACCGGCGAGTTCTTCGGCAGGAGATCGGCCGCGTTCATCGCGAACCACGAGGCGTTCGGCTTGGCCTTGGAAGTGGCGTGGTAGCCCTTCGGTATCGACGTGTACAAGGTCGTGCCGTCGTAGAGGACGCGGGTGGGAACCATGTCCGCCGCATCGCTGAGCTTCACCGTCAGCTCGCCCTGCAAGGCGGGCGCGAAGACGACCGACCCGTCGACCGTTCCGGAGACACCTCCGGAGATCGCCCCGTGGACGTGGACGCTTTTCGCCGCGACGACTCGCGCGGCCGCGAACTGGATCGCTCCGCCGACGGACTTGTCCGGCCGCGCGGCGAGCCCGCTCCTGCTCGCGCATCCCGCGACCACCGCCACCGCGGTCGCCAGGCCGGCGGCCGCCGCGATGCCGTGGACCGTGCGCCTTCTGCGTCGCTGTGCACTGTGCCCTGGCACTGGCGTTCCCCCGGCTCATTGATCGCGAAGTCTCACTGCATCCTTGGATGACGCTCGTCGAGATTAGCGTTCAGCTCGTCTTCGCCGCATGCGAAGACCTACTCATCAGGGGAGCAGGTCACCGCCGCCGCTAGAATCCGGATCTTGTCAGCGGGTCGGGAACGCAGCAGGAATCGGGGAAGGCACAATGTCTGCAGAGCAGGGGTACGGCGCGCTCAGCGAGCCGTTGGCGCGGCAGCTGCACGAGCTCGTCCGGGCGGCCTTCGCGGCCGACGGATTGGAGGTCGCGTTCAAGGGGCAGATCGCGATCGACGGCGCCGGGCGCCTGTTCTGGCTACCGTCGCTGGTGGCCGATTGCGTGCGGACGCTGCCCGATACCGAATCCTGGCCGGTGCTGGTGCGGGAACGTGTGGCCGGCATGGTCCGCTCGATCAGTACTCTGAGCCGCCTCGAAGCGCACGGGCTGGAGCACGCACACAGCACCCTGATACCGATCCTGCTCGACGAGTCCGTCTTCGACGACCCCGGCCGGGTCGCGCACGCACAGGTCGTCGTGCCCGGCATCCGCCTGTTCACCGCGCTGAACCTGCCCGAAGGAGTCCACGTGCTGTCGGCCTCCGGTGAGGCCGACCTCGGCGGATCCCCGGTGGTTCGCCAGCGGGCGATGGAGAACCTTGCGAAGCTGGAGTTCCGGGGGCGTCACCTCGTGCAAAGCGAGGACGGTGGCCGCTTCCACCTGCTGATCGACGCCTCGCCCTACACCGCGAGCCTGGTGTCGGTGCTGAGCCAGCTGGCCGCGGCTCTGACCGGTCGTCCGCTGCCGCCGGAGGGTGCGCTGGTGGCGGTACCGACCAGGCAGCACCTGCTGGTCCACCCGCTTGAGGATCTATCGGTCTTCGCAGCCAGCCTCAACGCCATGGGCCAGTCCGCCCAGACCTTCTACGACCAGGCCGACGATCCGCTCTCGCCGTCGGTCTACTGGTGGCGGCCGCGCAAAGTCGTCCAGGTGACATCCGTCGAGAACGGCGAGCCGACGATCACCATCGACGAGGAGTTCCAAGCGGTCCTGGAACGCATGGAGGGCCGACCGGCGCCGCGGTCGGTGGAGGATCTGGTGAACTCGCCGGGGCTGGCTCAGGCCATGGTGGCGCGAGGGGAGGTCGAGCTCGACTTCGACCTCGTCCTCGAACTGTCCACCGGGCTGCTCGGCCGCGGAGACCTCGGCACCGCGCACATCGTCGCCGAACGGGCCGCCGCCTCCCACGACGCCAAAGTGCGCACCGCCGGCCAGATCGCGGCCGCGTTCCTCGACGCGGCCGAGGGCAAGACCGAGCGTGCGCTGTCGGAGCTGGAATCGGTTGCGGCATCAGCCGATCCGGACGTGCGGGCCGAGGCCGCGGCGCTGAGCGGGTTGATCCTGGAGCAGCAGAACCGCGTACGGGAAGCAGAGCAGCAGTACCGAATGGCGCTGGATACGCGGCGGCCAAGCGCGGTCGGCCAGGCGGCGCTCGGGCTGGCGCGCCTGCTGATACAGCGCGGAGACCACCCCGGGACCGTCGCGGCGCTGAAGGCGGCGCGTGAGTGCGGCGACCGAAAGTTGGCGGCGCAAGCAGCGACCGAGTTGGGAGCGGCTTGCGAGCAGTCGGGCGACATCGAAGGCGCGATCCGGTACTACCGAGAGGCCGTGGACTCCAGAGTTCCCGAGGTGGCGCCCCGCGCGGCGTTCTACTTCGGCGAGTTGTTGCGCGGGCGAGGAGAGCTGGAGGAGGCGCGAGAACTGCTGGAATCTGTGGCGACCGGCACGAGCGCTTTCGCGCCGGCGGCGGTGGTCCGTCTCGGGCTGCTGCACCTCAAGACCGGCGACCCGCGCGAGGCCGCCAACTGCTTCCGCGCGGCCGCGTACTCCACGGACCCCGACGCCGCCGCCCAGGGGCATCTGCACTTGGGCATCATGGCCGCTCAAGAGGGCTATGTGGAGCAGGCGCTCGACTTGCTGGAGACCGTCGGCCGCAGCGCCAACGGCCAGGTCCGAACGAGCGCGGCCGATGCCTTGCGACAACTGCGTGAGGCGAGGTAGCGGGTGTCAGTGAAGCGGGCCCAGCGATGAGTTTCCGCCGCCCCGCTCGTCTACACCCCCGACGGCAAGCACAACGGACGCCGGACCTCGGCCAAGGAGCAGATCATGAGCGAGACGACGAGTCAGACGACGAGCCAGACCACGAGCGAGACCATCACCGTCTCCGTGACCCGCGTCATCAACGCCACCTGCGACAAGGCGTGGCGTGCCGACACTGAGCCTGAGTACTTCGCGCAGTGGTTCGGCGCCAAGCCCGGTTCCGTCCGTGCCGACCTGCGCACCGGTGGAACGTGGAGCGCCGTCGTCACCCCCGGTGGGGAGGAGATCGAGCTGGAGGGCCGCTATGTCGAGGTCGTGGAGCACCGCCGCGTGGTGATGACGGTCCCCAACGGCCCCGAGACGCTCGAAGTGGCCGTCGACTTCGCCGACCTGGGCGGCGGCCGCACCGAGGTCACCTCCAGCACTCGCGTCGCCGCCGAGGCCAAGGAGATCGTCGAGCAGACCGCGGGCGCGATCCTCGCCGAAGTGGCCAAGATCGCCGAATCCCTCTGAGGACTTGCAACCTGAGGACTCGCAACAAGGTGCAGGCGGTACCCGTGCGGGTACCGCCTGCACCTGAAGCCGAACGAGCTCTACGTTCCGTACACCTCGAAGGACCACAGGGAGTAGCCCCATTGGGTGGCTCGGGTGGTGCCGTACATCCGGATGTAGCGGCCGGTGCCGTTCAAGCCGGTCAGGTCTTGGGTTCCGCCGGTGCCGGTTGTGGTGGAGTAGATCGTGGTCCAGGTGGTGGCGTCGTCGGAGACTTGGATTTGGAACGCGCTGGCGTACGCGGTCTCCCAGGACAGCTTGACCTCGGTGACGGTGTGGGTGGTGCCGAGGTCGACCTGCAGCCACTGCGGGTCGGAGTAGTCGCTCGACCAGCGGGTGGCGGGGTTGCCGTCGGTGGCCAGGTCCGGGGTGAAGCTGGTGCCGTTCTCCACCGAGGACGCCGTGGTCGGCTGACCGAGGGCCAGGTCGTGGGATTGCGGTTGCGAGCCCGGCCACAGCGGGTCGCGGCCGATCGCGTCCATGATGGGGACGAAGTCCGCGTAGGTCGTGGTGAGTTTGGGGGAGCCCCAGGTCATCTGGGCCAGGTCACGCAGCGGGTACTTCAGGTTCTCGGCGGTCTGGTCGACGGTCTCCGCTGACGGGTTGTCGCACCAGACGTGGATCAGGGAGCCGAGGTTCGCAGCGGGGTTGTCGATCGTGTGCGTGCTTTCGAACAGGTCGGGGTTCCAGGACTGGTACATCCACGTGGTGTTGGGTTTCGCGCCGCCGTAGACGTAGTAGGTGGGGGTCCAGGAGGCGTTGGCGACGGTGTGGCCGGCGTCGATGAGTTGCTGCGGGGTCAGGGCTCCGTTCGCCCAGAACTCGACGATGATGTCGGCGTTGGGGGTGATGGTGCCGTCACCGGAGCCGATCCCGTCGTTCCACATCCGCATGGTCTTCGGCGCGGTGGGGTTGCCGCGGACGAGGCTGTCGGCCCAGTTGACGAAGCCGTAGTAGGTGTCCTTCGCGGTGGCGTTCGGCCCGTAGTTCTGCTGCGCGTAGGCGAGTAGCTGGGGGTAGGCGCTGTAGTCGGTGACGTACTCGTCGGCGCCGAGGTGCCAGTACGGGCTGTTCGTGAACAACGGCAGGTACTCGTTGATCAGGTCGCTCATCAGGGTCCGTGCGCCGGGGATCGACAGGTCGATGTAGGAGCTGGAGGCGTTGCCGGAGGAGTCTTTGAGTCGGTAGTCATTGCCGATCGACAGTTCGCCGGACAGGATCGCGTCCGTGTGCCCGGGCATGTCGATCTCCGGCACGATCATGACGTGGTACTGGTTGCCCAGGGCGACGATGTCGGCGATGTCTTGCTTGGAGTAGTGCTGCGCCGAGGTGATCTCCGGGTGCGTATCGCTCTCCAGCCGGAACCCGTAGGTGTCGGACAGGTGCAGGTGCAGGTAGTTCATCTTCAGGTAGGACATGTCACGGATCTGGTTCTCGATCCAGCCGACGGGGAAGAAGTTCCGCCCGGTGTCGACCATCAGGCCCCGTTCCGATTTCGCGGGTGCGTCGGTGGCCGTCCCGGCAGTGATCGTCGGACTCTGGTGTAGCAACTGCAGCGCCGTGCGCGTGCCCCAGAACTCGCCGGTCGTGGTGCTGCCCTGGATCGAGATGCTGTCGCCGACCGTCATGGTGTAGCCCTCGGTCGGCTGGGACCCGCCGAGGGTCAGCGCGATGTCGCCCGGATTCGGCGTGCCCTGCGCCACTGCCACCGTACGGCCTTCGAGGGCTGACAGGTCGGTGGCGAACGTGTTCGCGTCACCGGACAGCTGGTCGGAGTACGCCGGATCGATGACGACCCGGCTGGCCGGCGTCCAGGCGAAGGAACCGGTTCCGGGTGACCAGGACTGGAGCGCGGGGACGGTCTGGGGGGTGGTGGAGGCGGCATGGGCGGCGGGAGTCGCCATGAGGAGGGTCGCCGGCGCTGTGCCGGCTGCGGCGAGGGACGCCGCGACGAGGAATCTGAGTGCTCGCATGTTCGGCCCTGAGTGTGAGAGCGGGTATGAGCGAAGGGCGAGAGGTGCCCGGTGGTCTATACCGTGAACCTTTGTGGTCTAGACCGCTACGGAGTGGTGGTGTGCAGTATTGAATGAGAGTCAGGTGACGTGCAACGGTCCGTTGCCTGCGAAGGGTAGATAGCGAGAATCGGGCACGGCGCAGCCATTTTTGGGCAAGGCGCTTTGCCGGAGGGGAACGCTGGAGCGTGCCCTCATCGACAGTCTGCTTCGCTCCAGCCGACTATCGGCTCACCTCTTCGCCGAGGCTGGCGAGCCGCTCAGCCCTTCGCGTCGCCGGCGTCCGCTGCGAATCGGATCGCGTCCTGGCTGGGCGGTGCTCCAAAGTGACGGCGGTACTCGCGGCTGAACTGCGAGGGACTGCTGTACCCCACGAGGCTTCCGATGCGTGCGACGTCCTTCGGATTCGCTGCCAGGAGAAGTCGGGCCTCTTGGAGCCTGATCTTCTTCTGGTACTGGATGGGAGTGGTTCCGGTGACGGCTTGGAAGTTCCGGTAGAAGGCGGAGGCGCTCAGCCCGATCAGGGCTGCGAGGTCCTCGACCTGGAACGGCTCCTTGTAGTTGTCCCGGATCCATCGCAGGGCCCTGGCGATGGGGGAGAGCCTGCTGTCGGTGAGCCCGATCTGGCGGACTGTCGCGCCGTGCTCGCTGGTGATCAGCCGCCAGATGATCTCGCGTTTGACCAGGGGGGCGAGCACGTCCCGGTCGCGTGGCTGGTCGAGCAGGCGGACCAGGCGGACTGAGGCGTCCAGGAGCGCGTCGGGGACGTCGCTGAAGGCGACGGGTGGTGGTGTGGCCGCGGTGTCGTTGTGCGCGACGGCGTCGGGGGCGGCTTGCAGCAGCAGTCCGGCGACCTCCGAAGAGTGCAGGAGCAGGCAAAGACCCAGGACCGGCCGCTCCGGAGTGGCGTCGATGAAATGGCACTTGAGGGGCATGGCGATCGAGGAGACCAGGTACTGGCCGGCCTGGAAGTGGTGCACGACGTCGTCGTACGCGAGGCGTTTCGCGCCTTGGGCGATCAAGGTCATGCGCGTTCCGGTGGCCGGCGGCAGCGACGTGTCCGCCTCTTCCCGGCCGATCAGCAGATCCTCGATGGCGGTCGTCGCGTCGTCGCGGGCGTGACGGGCCAGAAGAGTGCAAAGTTCGTCCAACGCCATGTCTAAGTATTGCATTTTCTGCGGCGAGCTACCTTACGTACCTGGTCGGACCTGGTCTTCTAAATGCGCGAGGATCAGGCAAGTGCCCGGGAGAATTGTTCTAACACCTTCGCCCGTCGCGCTGTTTGAATGGATTGGTTGTCGGCCTCGAACAATCGCGCCTCGGCAGGACGACCGAGTGGCCGATCGGGCAAACAACCCACCCGGGCAGGAACTCCGGGTGACTGTTTGAATACATACAGCGGCTGGCCGGGCCACCGAGGCGTTGCCGCCTGGGGCTTGTACGGTCCGCAGCCGTGTGGACGATCATCGAAAGGCTTGAACTATGACACGCCGTCTTGACGGAACCGTCGCCCTGGTCACCGGGGCCTCCAGCGGCATCGGCCAGGCGACCGCCGCCGAACTCGCCCGCGAAGGCGCGTCGGTGGCGTTGGTCGGCCAACGCGCCGACCGGCTGACCGACCTGGCCGCACAGATCACCGCCGCCGGCGGCAAGGCGCTGGCCCTGCCCACCGACGTCACCGACGCCGGCGCTGTCGCCGAGGCGGTCGAGCGGACCGCCGAGGAACTGGGCCGTTTGGACATCCTGGTCAACAACGCCGGCGTGATGCTGTTGGGACCGACCCCCGGTGCGGACCTGAACGACTGGCGGCGCATGGTCGACGTCAACCTCACCGGTCTGATGCACACCACCCACGCCGCGATTCCCCACCTGCTCAAGGCCGCCGGCGACGGGCCGCGCCAGGTCGCCGACATCGTCAACATCAGCTCGCTGAACGGCCGCACCGCCTTCGCCATGTCCGCCGTCTATAGCGCCACCAAGTTCGGCGTCAACGGCTTCACCGAAGCGCTGCGCCAGGAGCTGACCCGCCAGCACGTCCGCGTGGCCGTCGTCGAACCCGGCAGCGTCGACACCGAACTGCGCGCCCAGAACTCGCCGGCCGTCCAGCAGATGATCGCCGCCGGCCTGGGCGACATCGAACGGCTGCAGAGCCAGGACGTCGCCGACGCCATCGGCTACATCGTCACCCGCCCCCGGCACGTCACCGTCAACGAACTGCTCGTCCGCCCCACCGAACAGGCCTGAGCGCCGCGACCCACCGAAGGGGTCCACCATGGGCAAGATCCTCAACATCGTCACCAACCAGGGCACCTTCGGCGACACGGACAAGCCGACGGGGCTGTGGCTGGGCGAGCTGACGCACTTCTACGACCTGCTCGAAGCCCACGGATACGAGCAGGACATCGCCAGCCCCGCCGGCGGACGCTCGCCGCTGGAGCCCCGCTCGCTGGGCCGGTTCACCGCCGACCGAGCGGTGCGACGACGGCTTGAAGACCCGGCGTTCATGGCACGCCTGGAGAACACGCTGCACGCCGAGAACCTCACCTGGTCCGACTACGACGCCATCTACTTCACCGGCGGGCACGGCACCATGTGGGACTTCCGAGACGACCCCCACCTGCAGCGGCTCGCCCGCGACATGTTCGAGAACGGACGCATCGTCTCCAGCGTCTGCCACGGATACACCGCGCTGGCCGACCTCCGGCTCACCGACGGCGAGTACCTGGTCAAGGACAAGCGGATGACCGGATTCTCCTGGACCGAGGAGATCGTCGCAGGAGTCGCGAAGAAGGTCCCCTACAACGTCGAGGAAATCGTCAAACAACAAGGCGCCCGCTACGAGAAGGCCCGCCTGCCGCTGAAGTCGTTCACAGTCCGCGACGGCAACCTCATCACCGGCCAGAACCCCGGCTCCGCCCGGGCAGTCGCCGCCGACGTCCTCGACGCCCTCACTGGAAAGTGACGTCGAAGCCGTCCCGGACGGACGTGGTCGCGGCGGTGGCTCCGGAGGAGCGTCGACATCCTGCCGCGATCGACGTCGCTCAAGGAGTCACCCGCTCCCCGGCCGCCACCCCGGCACCGGCACCGAGGCGCGCAACACCCGGGTGTACTCGTCCGCGGGCGTGTCCAAAACCGCGCCGCAGTCCCCGGACTCCACCACGCGGCCGCGTCGTAGTACCACCACCGAGTCGCACAGGTGCCGCACCACCGCCAGGTCGTGCGAGATCAGCAGGTAGGCGATGCCGGTCGCGGTGCGGATGTCCACCAGCAGGTTCAGGATCTGCGCCTGGATCGACACGTCCAGCGCCGACACCGCCTCGTCCAGGATCAGCACCCGCGGGTCGGCGGCCAGCGCCCGGGCGATCGCGACGCGCTGCCGCTGTCCGCCGGACAGTTCGCGGGGGCGTGCCGATGCCTGACGCTCGTCGAAGCCGACCTGGTCCAGGAGTTCGGCCAGTCGGCCGGCGCGCGCCGGCCCCTCCAGGCCGCTGTGCGCCCGCAGCACCTCGTCGACGGCCGCGCGCACCGTCTGGCTCGGGTCCAGCGAGGTGTACGGGTCCTGAAACACGATCTGCAGCTCCCGGGCTCGGCGGCGGCGCTCGGCGGCGCTGCGGGCCGGGCGGGAGCGGTCGTGGCCGAGCGCCTCGATCCGGCCGGCGGTCGGCGTTTCGAGCCCGACCAGCATCCGGGCGGTCGTGGTCTTGCCGGATCCGGACTCGCCGACCAGGCCCAGCGAGCCGCCGGCCGGGACCGTGAACGAGACGTCGGACACCGCGGTGAAGACCGAGCGCCGGCCGTGCTTGTCGGCGACGCGGAAGTCCTTCGTCAGACCGCTGACCGCGATCGCGGGGCGGTTGTCGGCCGGGATCGGCGGGGTCCGCGGTTCAGACGACGGTTCAGACGACAGAGTGCTCATGGATCTCCTCCACCCGGTGGCAGCGGACCAGGCCACCCTGGAACGCCTCCAACCGCGGCCGGCTCGCCCGGCACGCGTCCTGCGCGAATGCGCACCGGCTGACGAACGCGCAGCCGGGCCCGGCCTCGAACGCCGACACCGGACGCCCCGGGATCGCCGTGAGCCGTTCGGCCCGCCGCTCGATCGCCGGCCGTGATCCCAGCAGCCCGATCGTGTACGGGTGCCGCGCGGTGTCGTGCAGCTCCCGCGCCGAGCGCACCTCCACCACGGAGCCGGCGTACATCACCGCCACCCGGTCGCACACCGCCAGCGCCAGGTCCAGGTCGTGGGTGATGAACACCATGCTCAGCGCCCGCTCGCGGCGCAGCCGGTCCAGGATGCCCACCACCTCGGCCTGGATCGTCACGTCCAGCGCGGTGGTCGGCTCGTCGGCCAGGATCAGCCGGGGCTCGGCGGCCAGCACCGAGGCGATCATGGCGCGCTGCAGCATGCCGCCGCTGAGCTCGTGCGGGTACTGCCGCAGCCGCCGCTCGGCGTCGTCGATGCCGACCGCGGCCAGCAGCTCCGCCGAGCGCCGCGCCGCCTCGCCCTTGGACACGCCGCGGTTCACCCGCAGCGCCTCGCCGACGAAGTCCCCGATCCGGTGCGTCGGGTTGATCGCGGCCCGCGGGTCCTGGAAGACCACGCCGACGTCCGAGTCGCGGAACGCCCGCAGCTCGGCCGGCCGCATCGCCAGCACGTCGCGTCCCTCGAACTCGACCGCGCCGCTCACCCGCGCGCCGTGCGGCAGCAGCCGGGTGATGGTGCGCACGGTCATCGACTTGCCGGACCCGGACTCGCCGACCAGCCCCAGCGCCTCGCCCTCGGCCAGGTCCAGGTTCAGGCCGGTCAGCACCGGCCGCATCCGGCCCTCGACATTCAGCGCCACGTCCACATCACGAAGCCGGAGCATCGGCCGCCCTCCTTTCCGATCCTGATCCGGAAACCCGTCCGAACAGCCGCCCGAACAACGGATGCGGCTCCGGACGCTCGCCGGAGATCCGCGCACCCAGCACCGTCAGCGACAGCACCGAGCCCACGATCAGCAACCCCGGCAGCAGCACCGGCGTCGAATAGCCCTTCAACAGCGCGTCGGTGTCGCTGACCATCACGCCCCAGTCCGCCGTCGGGGCCTGCACCGCCAGTCCCAGATACGACAGCGACGCCAGGTCCAGCAGCGCGTACCCGAACGCGATCGCGGCCTGCCCCAGCACCACCGGCGCGATGTTCCGCAGGATGTGCCGGACGCTGATCCGGAACACCCCGAAGCCCTGCACCGCCAGTGCGTCCACATACGGGCTGACCCGCTGCTGCCGCGCCGCCGCCCGCACGATCCGCGCCAGGAACGGCACGTACGCGATCGACAACGCCACCACCGCCGGTGTCAGCCCCGGGCCGAACAGCGCCACGGTCAGCACCGCCAGCAACAGCCCCGGCAGCGCGTACACCAGGTCCAGCACCCGGGCGACCGCGGAGTCGACGACGCCGCCGTACCAGGCGCCGAGCAGCGCCAGTGGGATCCCGATCGCCATCGACACGCCGACGACCAGCGCCGGGCCCAGCAGTGAGGTGCGCGTCCCGTACAGCAGCCGGGACAGGATGTCGCGGCCGATGCCGTCGGTGCCCAGCAGGTGGCTCGCCGAAGAGCCCTGATAGTTGTTCAGCAGGTCGCCGGTGTTCGGGTCGGCCGGAGCCAGCACCGAGGCGAACACCGCCGCCAGGACCATCAGCAGCAGGAACAGCGCGGCCAGCGTGCCGGACGGACCGAGCCACTTGTAGACGGCCCGGATCCGGCCCTGCTTCTTGTTCCTCACGCCGCACCTCCCGCCGTCTTCAACCGCGGATCGACCAGGCCCTGGACCAGATCCGTCACCGCGTTGGCCACCACGAACGCCGCAACCAGCAGCAGCGCCACCGCCTGCACCACCGGGAAGTCCTTCTGCGCCACCGACTGGATCGTCAGCCGCCCGATCCCCGGCACCCCGAACGCCGACTCGACGATCAGCGTCGAGGCGAACAGCCCGGCCACCTGCAGCCCGATCACCGTGACGATCGGCGGCAGCGCGTTGCGCAGCACGTGCCGCCGGATCACGTGCCGTCGCGGCAGCCCGCGGGCCGTCGCCGTCTGCACGTGTTCCTTGGCCAACTGCTCCCGCATCGCGTTGCGCGTCACCCGCGCCAGGAACCCGCACGAGATCAGCGCCATCGCCGCCGCCGGCAGGACCAGACTGTCGATCCGCCCCCAGAACCCGTTCTCGACCCCCGAGGCCGGGAACCAGCCGAGCTTCACCGCGAACGTCGAGATCAGCAGGGCGGAGGCGACGAACGGCGGCACCGTCACCGACACCGACGTGTAGACGTTCACCGCCGAGTCCACGAACCCCGGCTTCAACGCCGCCGCGACCCCCAGCGTCAGGCCCAGCACCGCGATCATCAGCGCGGCCAGGACCACCAGGGTCACGGTCGTCGCCAGCCCCGCTCCGACCCGGTCGGACACCTGCTGGTCCGTGACCATCGACCGCCCGAAGTCGCCGTGCAGCGCCCCGGTCAGCCAGTCCCAGTACCGCACCGGCAGCGGATCGTCCAGGTGCAGCTGGTGCCGCACCGCCGCCCGCGCCGCGGGCGAGGGCGTCCGGTTCCCGAACACGATGTTCTCCGGGCTCCCCGGCGCGAGGTACAGCGAGGAGAAGATCAGCATGCTGGCCAGCAGCAGCGTCACCCCCAGCCCGCCGAGCCTGCGGATCAGGAATCGGACCGTCACGGCGCGCCCACCGCCGCGCCCCACGCGTAGGACATGTACGAGAACGTCAGCGGCGCCCCGGTCACCTTCGTGTTCTGCCACACCAGCGCCCGCGGCGCCACGATCGGGATCCACGGCAGGTCCTGCATCGCCTGGGCCTGGGCCTGCACCGCGAAGTTCGCCCGCTGGATCAGGTCGTCAGTGCCCTGTGCCTTCTGTACCGCGCTCTCCACGGTGGCGTTCTCGTACCCGTTGAAGTTCTGCACGCCGCTCTTGGTCGCGTAGCTGGCGTACATCGTCGAGACGTCGGGGAACTCCAGGTAGTTCAGCGTCAGGAAGCCGTCGTAGTCGGCGCGCGCTTTCGGATCGGTGAACAGGTTGCCGTACTGCTGCGGCGGCAGGGCCACGATCTTCATGGTCAGGCCGATGGCGTTGCCGGTCTGCTGGAGCACCTGCGCCAGCTGCGCGAACGTGGAACCGTCGGCGGAGTAGGCGACGGTGACTGTCTTGCTCTTGGCGCCGGCCTGATTCACCAGGTCCGCCGCCTTCTTCAGGTCCGGGGTGACCTTCAGCTTGTCGTAGGCGGCCTGGTAGACGGCCTTCACCGGGTCCGGCTGGGTGTCGAAGAAGCCGGGGCCTGCCACCGCGTACAGCGGATCGGCGGCGCCGGCGAAGATCGACCCGGCGATGCCGGCGCGGTCGATGGCCAGCGACAGCGCCTGCCGGACCGCCGGGTCCTTCAGGCCGCCGTCGAGCTTGGAGACGATCAGGTCCACGTTCTGCGTGGTCGAGCCCTCGCCGCCGACGTACAGCTTGCCGTTCGTGGCCTTCTGCAGCGTCGGCACCACGTTGACCGGCAGGTCGAACGCGCCCTCGATGGTGCCCTGGGTCAGGCCGTTGGAGAAGCTCTGCGGGTCTTGGGGGAAGGTGAACGTCAGCTTGCCGACCTTGGCGGCGTGCGTCGGGTCCCAGTAGTTCGGGTCCTTCTTCAGCACCAGCGAGTTGGTGCCGTCGAACGACTCGACGGTGAACGGCCCGGAGCACACCAGCTTGCCGGTCGCGCTGCCGAAGTTCTGCCCGGCGGCCACCGTGTTCGCCTTCTCCACGATCGCGCCGGCCAGGATGCCCATGTTGTGGATGAACACGTAGTTCGGCTGTGACAGTGTGATCGTCACCTGACTCGGCCCGGTCGCGCCGATGTCGGTGACCTGGTTGTAGGAGTCCGCGTAGTTCGAGGCGACGTTCGGGTCCAGGTTGCGCTTGAGACTGAACACCACGTCGTCGGCCGTGACCGGCTTGCCGTCGCTGAAGTGCGCCGACGGGTCGAGGTCGAACACGATGTGGGTGCCGTCGACCTGCTGCCAGGACTTCGCCAGCCCCGGGGCGAGAGAGTAGTCCGGATTGGTGCGCAGAAGCGGCTCGCAGACGTTGCCCAGGATCGTCTCCTCCGGATAGTCCGCGGTCTTCAGCGGGTCCAGCGAGTACGGCGCGCGGTAGTCGCCGGACCAGGTCACGGCGTCGAGCGGGCCGGTGGCGGTGCCGGTGGTCAGCTCGTTGGTGGAGATGTTCGCGCTCGGGGCGGCCTGCTTGGTGCCGCTGCTCTTGCCGGAGCAGCCGGACAGAGCCAGCGACGCGGCGGCGGTGACGGCCAGGGGCACGGCCAGGCGGGCCGGTATGCGGTTCATGGCGGTGCTGTCCTTTCTTGAGGGGAAGAAGTGGACGTGCTGACTACTCGGCGCCGTAGACCTGGACGCCCTCCACGAACGTCCGCAGCACCGTGGCGTCGCCGATCTCGTGCGCCGGGCCGTCGAACGGGTCGCGGTCCAGCAGCGCCAGGTCCGCGTACTTGCCGACCTGGATCGAACCGGTGACGTCGTCGATCTGGTTCACGTAGGCCGTTCCGGCCGTGTACGCCGCGACGGCCTGGCCGAGATCGAGCCGCTCGGCCGGGTAGAACACCTTGCGCGCCGCGAACTCTTCAGCCGACAGTCCCGGCTCCACCCGGTTCACCGCCGTGTGAATCCCCCACAGTGGGTTCGGCGAGGACACCGACCAGTCCGAGCCGGCCGCGATCGTCGCCCCGGCACGGCTGAGCGAGCCGAACGGGTACTGCCAGGCCGCGCGCTCCTCGCCGAGGAAGGGAATGGTCAGTTCGTCCATCGCCGGTTCGTGCGCCGCCCACAGCGGCTGGATGTTCGCCGTCGCGCCGAGCCGGCGGAAGCGCTGGATGTCGTCCGGGTGCACGACCTGCAGGTGGGCCAGGTGGTGACGTCCGCCGGGGCCGTTCGCGGCGCGCGCGGCCTCCACCGCGTCCAGCGCGCTGCGCACGGCGCGGTCGCCGAGGGCGTGGAAATGGACCTGGAAGCCCGCGGCGTCGAGTTCGGCGACGTAGGACTTGAGCTTGTCCGGGTCGATGAAGGTCAGGCCGGTGTTGTCGGTGGTGCAGCCGCAGCCGTCCAGGTAGGGGTCGAGCAGCGCGGCGGTGTGGTTCTCCGCGACGCCGTCGAGCATCATCTTCACGGTGCGGGCCCGGAACCGGCCGTGCCCGGCCTCCTCGCGCCGGGCGCGGAACAGTTCCAACTGCTCCATGCCGCTCTCGCGATCCCACCACAGTGCCCCGGCGACGCGAGCGGTCAGGGCGCCGGAGCGGGAGGCGTCCAGGTACGGCGCGTAGACGTCGGCGGGGCCCAGGCCGGCGCCGACTCCGGCGTCCTGCCACGCGGTGATTCCGAAGGAGTGCAGGTACGCCTGGCCGGCCAGGAGGCCGTCGGCCAGTTCCTGGGCGGTCGGCGGTGGGACGTGCGCGGCCACCAGCGCCATCGCGCCTTCTTGCAGGCATCCGTTGGGCTCGCCGTGGGCGTCGCGTTCAATCCGGCCGTCGAAGGGGTCCGGGGTGTCGCGCGTGATCCCGCAGACCTCCAGCGCTTTGCTGTTGACCCACATGCCGTGGCCGTCGCGGTTCGGCAGTGCCACTGGCCGGTCCGGGACCACGGCGTCGAGCAGGTCTTTCGTCGGCATGCCGCCGGGGAAGGCATCCATGCTCCAGCCGCCGCCGCGGATCCATGCGGCCTGCGGATTGCGTGCCGCGAAGTCGGCGACGGCGGCCACGAACTCCTCGGCGGTGTGCAGCTCGTGCAGGTCGCACTGGCGCAGTGTGGTGCCGCCGAGGACGGGGTGCACGTGCGCGTCCTGGAAGCCCGGGAGCAGGAGCTTGCCGGCCAGGTCCACGACCTCGGTGTCCGGGCCGATCAGGTCCTTCACGTCGCGCTCCCGCCCGACCGCGGTGATCCGGCCGCCGGCCACCGCCACCGCCGAGGCCCAGGACCGGGCCGGGTCGACGGTGAACACCGGGCCGCCGGTGAAGACGAGGTCTGCGAACGAGGAAGGGGACACCGGTCCTCCAAGGAAGTTCGAAAGGAATTCCCGTGAGCTGCGCCACGGCGTGCGTCGTGGGGAGTAGCAAAACTCATGACAGTGCCCCTGTCAATGCCATTGACAACGCGGTCGCCGCTACGATGTGATCGCTGCACCCCTGACTCTTGATCCCTGATCCCTGATCCCTGACCGCTGACCGCTGACCGCCGATACCGTGCTGAACGGAGACACCGCGATGCCGCGCGCCGCGACCGAGTCCGAGCCCGAGTCCACCGGCTCCACTGGCTCCACCGGCTCCAGAAAGGGCGGCGGCCGCCGCCGCGCGGCGTTGTCCCGCGAGGTGATCATCGAGGCCGCGCTGAACATCGGCTCCCGGGAGGGCGGTTCGGCGCTGACGTTCAGCCGCCTGGGCAAGGAGCTGGGTGCCGACCCGACCAGCGTCTACCGGCATTTCCGCGACAAGGACGAGCTGGTGGTGGCGCTCACCGACCGGATGGTCACCGAGTCCGTGGAGCGGATGGCCGGGCTCGCGCCGCAGGAGGTCGGCTGGCGCGAGTGGCTGCGGCGGATCGCGCAGTCGGTCCGCTCGGTGTACCTGGACCGGCCGGCGATCGCGGTGCTGGCCGCCAGCCGCACGGCCGCCAGCAAGTCCGAGACCGAGAGCGTGGAGCAGATCATCGGGGTACTGCACAGTGCCGGGCTGCCGGTGGTCGAGGCGGCCGAGGTCTACCGCGCGTTGTTGGACCTGACGCTGGCCTTCACCCAGTACAGCGCCGCGTGGTCACTGCTGGATCCCGAGTATCAGAACCGCGACGAGCAGGCCTGGGCCGTCGGCTACGCCACCCTGCCGGCCGAGCGGTTCCCGCTGGTGCACGCCAGCGCCGCCCGGCTGCTGGAGCTGACCAGGGATGACGCCGCCGTGTTCGAATACACGCTGGGGCTGTTCCTGGACGGCGTGCAGGCGCGGGTGACCGCCCGGGAGGCGTCCGCCATCTGAGGGCGGGACGCGCGGCGAGTACGGCTCAGGCGGCTCCGACCGGTGGCGGCGTGCTGAGAACCTGCCCGAAGTAGTCGGTCGATCCAGTGCTCGTCTGGAACAGCTTCGCCAGGTCGAGGCCCTTGCCCGCGAGTGCGGCGCAGCCGGGGAGGACCGCGCGTGCCTCGGCGGGGGAGCCGATGTCGGGAAGCCGGCCTCCGCTGAAGCAGGGATCGACGGTCAGACCCGTGGGCTGGTCGGAGAGCCGCTCCTCGCCGGTCGCCGCGCGCCAGCCGGACAGGTTGGTGTACGTGGTGTTGGACCAGACCACGTACCACAGCCCGGAGGGGGCGTAGTAGTCGTTGCCTTGCAGGATGACGTGCGAGGTGGTGAGTGCGAGTACGGTGGCCACCGGTGAGCCGTCCGTGGCCAGGATGTTGTTGCGGACGGTGATGCCGCTCTGGCTCCCGCTCACCAGCAGTGCCGGGGCCTGCCCCCCGGTGCCGGTCATGATCACTGTGTTCTGGTAGACCTGCAGACCACTGACATACGTTCCGTAGACGGCCAGCCCGCCGTTCTGCGGCATCTTGCGGCCGTCGTTGTCGCTGATGTTGTAGCGGATCGTGTCGCCGGTGTAGAGGCCGGTGGGCGTGTCGGTGTAGACGTATATGCCGGGTCCGTCGTTGTGGAAGGCCAGGTCGTACTGGATCGTCGAGGACGAGACGTTGTCGTCCAGCCCGAACCCGGCGCCGTCGGCGAGGGAGGCGGTGTGGTTGTCGTACGCGGTGTCGTGCTCGATGACCACGCCGGTGGAGTCATACGTCCAGATCCCCACCGGTCCGTCATGTGCGAGGGCCGCCGAATTCGCGCCGTTGTCGTAGGCACTGGATCCGCTCACCTGCGCGCCTCGGACGCTGCCCAGGCTGATGCCGTTCCCGGTGCTGTGCGCGACGACCGAGGGGTCGCCGGGATTGCCGTACGCCTGCACCGCTTCGAGGTCGATGTTCTCGTGCGCGTACGCGGGGCGAGCTGCGTTGAAGGCCGGGCCGTACGTCTTCAGCCCGGCATCCTCGTTGCCGTGCAACCGCGCCTGGCGGACCGCCACGTCGGTGAAGCCGGTATCGCCGGCGGCGCCGATCGCGATACCCGTCTGGAAGTTGGAGACGTCGACGCCGGAGATGGTGACGTGGTTGGGCTTCGTCCCGCTGGCAAGGTCGCTGTAGAGGTTGACGCCGCTGCCGTGCGAGTAAGGCGCACCGATCCCGGTGATGGTGAGATCGCGGATGTCCACGCCGCCGGTGTCGTGCACGTCGATGCCGTCGCCGGACGACTGAAGAACGGCGTTTCCGGTGCCGTACGAACCGATCACCACGGGCTGTCCGGCGTTGCCCGCGTCGCCGGCCGCCACCTTGAGAGTGCCGGAGAAGCGGGCCCCGCCCTGAAGCAGGATCTGGTCCCTGGGTCGGAGCTGCACCTTCTGGACGCGCGCCAGGGACTGCCATGCCGTGCCGGCCGAGGTACCGGAGGCGCTGTCCTGGCCGCTCGGGCTGATGTAGTACGTGTGCGCCGACGGCGCGTAGTGGGGCAGACCGGAGCAGGCGCTCGCGGCGATCGCCAGGCCCACCGCGGCGACGGCCCACGGCACGACGTGGGCGAACCCGGTGGCGGCCGTCGACCGGGACACGGCGATCAGGCCTTCACGAATTCCGGGCGGACGCGCCGCGGGGCCCGCTCCGGCTGCCGGGGCTGGTCGGCGAACCACGCGACGGTGCGCTCCAAGCCCTCCTCGATGGAGATCGCCGGAGACCAGCCGAGTTGTTCGCGGGCTCGGGCTATCACGGGCTGCCGGTGGGTCGGGTCGTCGGTGGGCAGCGGGCGGTACTCGATCCGCGAGCGCGAGCCGGCGGCTTCCAGGACGAGGTCTGCCAGTTCGCGGACGGTGTGCTCACGGGGGTTGCCGAGGTTGACCGGGCCGTCGCAGCCGCTGTCGGCCATCGCCGTGAGACCTCGGACGAGGTCGTCGACGTAGCAGAAGCTGCGCGTCTGGCTGCCGTCGCCGTAGATCGTCAGGGGGCTGCCCTCCAGCGCCTGCCGGATGAAGGTGGACACCACGCGGCCGTCGTGCGGCCGCATCCGCGGGCCGTAGGTGTTGAAGATCCGGACGATGCCGACGTTCAAGGCGCGGCTGCGCCGGTACGCGGAAGCCAACGCCTCCGCATAGCGCTTGGCCTCGTCGTAGACACTGCGCGGGCCGATCGGGTTGACGTTGCCCCAGTACTCCTCGGGCTGGGGGTGGATCGCGGGTTCTCCGTAGACCTCGCTGGTGGAGGCGAGCAGGAAGCGCGCGCCGTGCCGCAGCGCCAGGCGGAGGGCATTCTCCGTTCCCTGACTGCCGACCGCCAGCGTTTCCAGCGGCAGCCGGTCGTAGTCCGGCGGTGAGGCGGGGCTGGCGAGATGGGCCACGACGTGCACGGGCGCCGGAACGTCGAATGGTGCTGTCACGTCGGCGCGGACAGGTCGGAAGCGGGGATGGCCGCACAAGTGGGCGGTGTTCTCCGGGCTGCTGGTGGAGAAGTTGTCCAGACACCAGACCGTGTCGCCTCTGCGTAGCAGGGCTTCGCAGAGATGGGCGCCCAGGAATCCGCCTCCTCCGGTCACGACTACATGCATCGTTCTCCTCCTCGATCGGATGACAGCAACGGGGACAGCAACGGTCGGCCGGGCACGCGCACGGTCCAGCCGGCCGACCACCAGGGCTGCGGGTCCAGGCTGTTGCGGGCGTCCAGGAGCACGGGCTCGCGCACCACCTCGGCGAGCGCCGCGGGATCGAGCTCGCGGTACTCCTGCCACGGAGTCAGGTGCAGCACCAGATCGGCGTCCTCGCACACCTTGGGGATGTCCGAGGCGTAGGTGAGCTCCGGAAAGACGGCGCGCGCGTTGTCGAGGGCCTGCGGGTCGTGGACCAGGACTTCTGCCCCCTGCCGGTAGGCGGCCTCGGCGACCGCGAGGGCGGGCGAGTCGCGCACGTCGTCGCTGTCCGGTTTGAACGCGGCACCGAGGACTGCGACGCGGCGGCCTTCGAATGTCCCGCCGAGCAGCTCCCGTGCGCGGTCGACGGTGCGTTGCCGCTGCCTGAGGTTGATCCGGTCGATCTCGTGGAGGATCCGCACCGACTCGGCGGCCCCGAGCTCCGCGGCCCGGGCCGCGAAAGCCCGGATGTCCTTCGGGAAGCAGCTGCCGCCGAACCCCAGTCCGCTCTGCAGGAAGAGGGGGCCGATCCGCGGATCCGCGCCGAGCACCGCGGACAGGACCGTCACGTCCGCGCCGGCCGCGTCGCACACCTCTGCCATGGCGTTGATGAAGGAGATCTTGGTCGCGAGGAAGGCGTTCGCCGCCACCTTCACCAGCTCCGCGGTGGCCGGGTCGGTGCTGAAGAACGGGACCTTCGCGCGCAGCATCGGCGCGTAGACGGCGCGCAGGACCGCCTCGGCGCGCGCGGAGACGACTCCCACGACGAGTCTCGCGGGTCGCAGGGTGTCCTCGACCGCTGAACCCTCGCGCAGGAACTCCGGATTCCAGGCGACCTCGGTGCCGGGGGACGTCACGGCGAGCCGCGCGGCCAGCCGCGCCGCGGTACCGACCGGCACTGTGGACTTGCCCACCACCAGGCTGCCCGGACGCAGGTGCGGGGCCAGACCGTCCACGACGGCGTCGACGTACCGCAGGTCGGCGGCCTTGCTGTCCGGGCGTTGCGGGGTGCCGACGCAGATGAAGTGCGTGCTCGCGGTCGCGGCGGCCTCGGCCAGGGAGGTCGACAGCCGCAACCTGCCGGATGCCAGAGCCCGGGCGAGGATCTCGTCGAGGCCCGGCTCGTGGACCGGCGCTCGGCCCGCGGCCAGGGCGGAGATCCGTTCGGCGTCGACGTCGACGCCGAGAACCTCGTGCCCGATGTCGGCCATGCACGCGGCGTGCACCGCGCCGACGTATCCGGTCCCGATGACTGTGATCCTCATATCGCTGCTCCGATCCGCCTGTCCCTCGCCGACTGTTGCCGGACATAGCCATCAGGGTTGAGCCGCTGGAACCGCCAGGCGTCCCGGCACATGCCGGCCAGGTCGCGGGTGGGGCGCCAGCCCCACGCGCGCGCCACGGCGGTCGCGTCGGCGACCAGTTCGGGCACATCGCCCGGGCGACGGGACACGATCCGATAGGGGATCGGCCGGCCGCACGCGGCGCCGAACGCCGCGATGACCTCCAGAACCGACCGGCCCCTTCCGGCCCCGAGGTTGTACACGCGCATGCCCGGTCCGTCGGCGATCCGGTCCAGCGCGATCCGGTGGGCCCGAGCCGTGTCCACGACGTGGATGTAGTCGCGGACGGCGGTCCCGTCGGCCGTGGCGTAGTCGTCGCCGAACACGTCGATCCGCGCGAGCCGGCCGACGGCCACCTGAGCCAGGTACGGCATCAGGTTCGCGGGAACTCCGCGGGCGTCCTCGCCGAGCAGTCCGCTCGGGTGGGCGCCGACCGGGTTGAAGTACCGGAGGCTGGTCACCGTGAACTCCGGGCATCGGCGGCAGACGTCGGCGAGGATCTGCTCGCAGATCCACTTGGAAGCCGCGTAGGGATTGGTCGGCCGGGCCGGGGTGGCCTCGTCCAGCGGACCCCCTCCGGCGTCACCGTAGATCGAACAGGACGACGAGAAGACCAGCCGGTGCACCCCGTGCTCGTGCATGGTCCACAGCAGGTTCGTCGTGCCGCCGACGTTGGTGTCGTAGTACTGCGCCGGGCTCCGGGTCGATTCGCCGACCGCCTTCCGGGCGGCGAGGTGCACGACGGCGTTCACCTGGTGCCGGTCGAAGACGGCTGCCAGGGCCCGCCGGTCACAGACGTCCAGCGCGTAGACGGCGCCGACGCGGCGGCCGGTGAGTTTCCGGATGCGCGGGAAGACCTGCGAGGTGCTGTTGGAGAAGTCGTCGACGACGAGCACGTCGTAGCCGTGGCCGAGCAACGCGGCACACACGTGGCTGCCGATGAATCCAGCCCCTCCGGTGACGAGGACGGTTGTCATGGCATTCACCCGTGCAGAACGGCGAGCGCGTACGCCGGGTAGAGGGAGATGGCCGCGGCCAGGGGCAGCAGCGGCAGCGCCGACACAAACAGAGGGGTGCGGGCGGTGGCGAAGGCGCTGCGCAGCCGGGTGCCGGCCGCTTTGGCGGCTTCCCTGACGTGCAACGTCGCGACCACGATGCTGACCACCGTGTACACGCACGAGCCGAGGATGCACAGGAAGACGTATCCCACGGCCGGTCCGGTGAGCTCGCCGACCAGCGCGGACGCCGAAAGGCCGACCGCGATGGCGACGAACGGGACGACGAGGCCTTTGGGCAGAATCTCGTGTCCGGTGCGGTCCTTGGGGGTGACCTTGAAGTAGATGGGCCGGCGCAGCGTCTCCTGCACGATCGCCCCGAGCACGCCCCAGGCGACGTACGGCCAGCGCGCGAGCATGAACAGCCACAGCTCCCAGCTCAGGACCGGCGCGGTCCGCGGCCGCAGCAGCCCTCTGTGACGCAGCAGGAGCAGCAGCGCGAGCAGCCAGATCGTCATCGCCCACATGTGCCCGAGGAACGCGGCGTAGTTGACGCTCACCCAGACCCGGCCGGTCACCGCGGCGACGGCGGGCAGCGCGACGCCGGCGAGGGCCCCGAGCGCCAGCAGCGGGTAGTAGATCAGGACGATCGCGAACCGCACCTGCATCCGCAGCGGCAGCCGGTGCATGTGGCGGGGGATCATCCCGAACATCATGGCCACCAGGCTGCGCGACCACTGGTATTCCTGGGTGACCATGTCCGAGAAGGTCATGGGGCCCAGCCCGTGTGCCTCCGCGTCGATCGCGAAGACGCCCTGCCAGCCGGCCGAGTTGAGCAGGAACGTGGTGGTGAAGTCCTCGGCCAGGTCGGGCCCGAGGCCGCCGATCTCGCGCAGGGCCCGGGTGCGGACCCCGTAGTGGGACCCGATGCACACCGGGGCGAGCCGGTCGACGTGCCCCAGCTGGAACGGCCCGTGGAACGGGGCCTCCCGGTACAGCCGGCCCCGCGCCGCCCAGGAGTCCGCGGCGTTGGTGTCGCAGATGCTGGGCGCGGCGACGTAGCCGACGGCGGCGTCGGCGAAGGGCCGGACGACCTCGGCCAGGTAGCCGGGGCGCGGCTCGTGGTCGCAGTCGAGCTGGACGACGACGTCGTAGTCCCGGTACCCGCACCGGTCGTAGAAGTAGGCGAGATTGCCTTCCTTGCACTTGGTGCGCCGGGGCCAGGTGGTGCGGTTGTAGCCCTCGATCCCGCGCCGCGTGGACACGTGGATGCGGTGTGAGCGGCACCACTCGTCGATCTCGGGGGAGGGGTCCTCGTCGCAGAGCCAGACGTCGTAGCCGTAGGGGAAGTCCTGGTCGAGCATGGCCTCCAGCGTGCGGCGCGCCATCGACCATGGTTCCGAGGGGGCCCGGGTCACGGCGATGGCGAGCCGCAGGCGCGGGATCCCGGTCGCCGGGTCGACTTTGGGCAGCCGCGAGACCGCGAGCAGGAAGTAGCTGGCCTGACAGGTGAGGTAGAGCAACAGCAGGCTGGTCAGTACCAGTCCGGCCCAGGTCACCCGGTGCCCCGGCGCCAGCCACCACTGCCAGAACGCCACGAAGCAGACCACCCAGCCGGCGGCCAGCACCGCGATGGTGACCCGGTCGCGGGTGGTGAGCGTGGGGATCAGCGTCGATCGCGCGATTCTGGACCGGTGCGGCGGACGTGCGAAGAGCGGGCCGTGCGGGGTGATCCGGGCGACGCGGCCACCGGAGAGCTCCACGATCTGTGCCTGCAACGACGCGTAGGCGGCGGGGTCCGGCTTCTGCCGAGGCGTGGCCCGGCGCTTCCACTTCGCGGCGGCGGCGGTGAGCTTCATGACTCGCGCTCCATGGAGCGCGGATCCGAAGTCGCGACGTGCTCGGCGGACATCATGTTTTCACCTGGTTCTCGGCGGAGCGGATGCGCTGCCGTTGAGACCAGGCTCGACCGGGGATGTCCAGCGTGATTTAAGGCATCATCAATTTTTCCTCAAGATGCCGCTCATCCGGTGATCGCTTCTCCGGTCTGCTCCAGACGTGGTGGCGCGTCGGCAGTAGAGGAACTGTTGGATCTCCGGGAGCGCCTGTGGACTACTCGGCGCGTATTTCAGGCTGTGCTCTTCCAGGACCTCGAAACCGGCCTCGATCGTCAGCCGGCGCAACTGTTCCGGGAAGAAGCCGGAGACGTGCACCGACACCCCCAGGAACGGAATCGGCACGTCGTCCATGTCGGCTTCCACCATGGCCAGCGCGAGGCAGCCGCCCGGGCGCAGGACCCGGTGCAGCCGGCCCAGCGCACCGAGGATCTGCGCGCGCGGCAGCATGAGCAGCGAGAAGAACGCCACGGCGCCGTCGAACTCGCCGATGCCCGAGTCGATGCCCGAGCCGATCTCCGTGACGTCCGCCAGCCGGAAATCGGCCTGCGGAACATTCGCCCGCGCCAACTCCAGCATCACCGGAGAAATGTCGATGCCGGTGACCCGCGCACCGGCCGCGACCAGCTGGCGCGCCGTGGGGACCCCGGTGCCGCAGCCCACGTCGAGGACCCGCGCTCCCGGCTCCAGCCGCCCGATCAGCCACTGGCCGGCGGCGATCTGCCCCTCCTTGTGCGGGAAGGCCTCGTCATACCGCTCACCGATGAAGTCGAACGCGGCCGCCTGCGTCTCGCGGCGGTAGGCGCGCATCGCGCCCTCGAACTCGCCTGCCATCGGCGCGCCCTTCCCTGAACAACTCTGGTGCCTCCAATAGAGGGCTACGCCCGCGCGCCGCGCGCGGCAACTGCTGTCGGCCGCCTATACGCTGCCCAGGTCAGCACAGTCGCCATGGCTACCGTCCGGCCGCGCGAACCCGCCTCCTCCGTCGGTCGCGCGGACCCACCGAGCAGATCGACCGACCAGGGAGTCACCTCGCATGATCCGCGGCGTTGTTCGGCGCGGCCCGGCCCGGACCGGATACCGGCGCGCGGCGTCCGCCGCCGCGCCGATCCGGCCCGTCGGGAACACGCTGATCGCCCAGCCCGGCTCCGCATCCGGCATCCGGTTGATCGCGGTGGCCCTGAGCATCGCCGTGATCGCTGTGGCGGGCGTCGCCTCCGTCATCGCCGATTACCGCATCGCCGCGGCCGTCTGCCTGGTGCTCCTCGGCGGCTGCTCGCTCATCGCGCTCCGCTTCGCAGGGGCCTGGCGCGAGATCTGCCGCCGGTCCGCCGCCGACGTCGCAGACCTGCTCGACATCGTCGACGAGATCGGCGCGGTGGTCTGCGTACGCGAGGCCGGGGGCCGCTATCTCCTGGTCAACAGGCAGTTCGAGCAGTTGTACGGGGTCAGCCGCGAAGACGTCCTCGGACACCGCCACCAGGACCTCTTCCCGGCGGTGCCCGACACCGTCGGGGCCAACGATCGCAAGGCCCTGTTTCACGGCGCGCCGGTGCAGACGCAGGACACCGTCGACCAGATCGACGGCCCGCACACGTACTACACCGTCCGCCACCCGGTCACCGACCCCGACGGCCGCGTCTACGCCGTTTGCGGCATCTCCACCGACATCACCGACCTGATGCGCGCCGAGGAGGAGGTCCGACGCCTGGTCGCCAACCTTGAGCAGCGCGTCCATGACCGCACCGCCGAACTGGAAGCCTCGACCCGCGACATCGACACGTTCACCTACTCTGTGTCCCACGACCTGCGCGCCCCGTTGCGCGCCATCGCCGGATTCTCCGAGATCTTGCTGGAGGACCACGCCGAGCAGCTCGACTAGGTCGGCCGCGACTATCTCGACCGGGTACACGCCGCGACCGGGCGGATGACCGGCACGATCGACGCCCTGCTCGACCTGTGCTACGCCGGACGCGGGGAGCTGCGGCGCAGCCGGTTCGATCTCGGCGACGTGGCCCGCGACATCGTGGCCGACCTGCGCGCGGCCGAGCCGGAGCGCCGGGTCGAGACCGTCATCGAGCCGATGCCGGTGGCCGGGGATCCCGCTCTGCTCGGCCTGGTCATGCAGAACCTGCTTTCCAACGCGTGGAAGTTCACCTCCGAGCGGGGCGACGCGCGTATCAGTGTCGGAATGCGTGAGTATCAGGGCGTCCCGGCGTTCTATGTCGAGGACGACGGCGCGGGATTCGACATGCACGACGCCGACAAACTCTTCGCCCCCTTCCAGCGTCTGCACAGCGCGGCCCGGTTCCCCGGCACCGGCATCGGGCTGGCCGTCGTCGAGCGTGTCGTCGGCCGACACGGCGGTCGCGTCTGGGCGGAGAGTACGGCCGGGAACGGCGCGACGTTCTACTTCACGCTCGGTGCCGACGTCGAGTGAATCCGAACGGTCCCCGGGCCGAGGGGTCAGTTCGGATCCGGCGGCTCGATGCCGAGCACCTCGGCGAGCGCGCGCAGCAGGGTGGCGGCCGTGAACGGTTTGCGGATCAGGGACAATCCCGCCGGGAGCACGCCGTCCGCTGACGCGGCGCCCGCCGAGTACCCGGACATCACGAGCACGGGCAGGTCCGGCACCCGCGCCCGGGCGGCCTCCGCCAGTTCGATGCCCGACATCCCGGCCATCACCAGATCGGTCAGCAGCGCGTCGATCCGACGGTCGGACTGCTCGACGACACTGAGCGCGTCGGCGGGGGAGGCCGTGCAGATGGCGTGATAGCCGTGGCGGCGCACCATCGTGCCGACCATCTCCCGCACCGCGCCGTCGTCCTCGACCACCAGTAGCGTGCGGCCCTGTCCGCTCGGCGGAGCGGGTGCGGGCACCGCGGCCGGCTCGGCGGGGCCGACGGCTGCGGGCAGGTAGACGCTCACCACGGTGCCCGCGCCCGGCCGCGAATCGATGCGGATCTCGCCGCCTGCCGCCTTGACCACTCCGTAGGCCGAGGACAAGCCCAAGCCGGTGCCGTCGCCGGCGCCCGCGGTGTAGTAGGGCTCGAAGGCGTGCTCGCGGACGGTTTCCGACATGCCGACTCCGGTGTCGATCACTCGGAGCCGGATTGCCGGGCCAGGTGTGAGGTGCGCGCCCGGCGCGTCTTTGGTGCCGCCGGTGCCGGTCCCGGGCGGCGTGGTCGGTGTGCCGGGTGCGCCCGGCTTGTCTGGCTTCTTCGGTATGTCGACATTATCGGTCTCCACGACCAAGCGGCCGCCGTGCGGCATGGCGCGGCGCGCGTTGGCCAGCAGGTTGAGCAGCAGCCGTTCGAGCTCGCTGCGGTCGATCGCCACCGGGCGCAGGCCCGGGTCGAGGCGGGTGCGGATCTCGACGTCCTCGCCGATCGCGCGGCGCAGCACGCGCTCGGTGTCGGCGATGACTTCGTTCGCGTCCAGGACCTCGGGGCGCGGCGGCTCGTGCCGGCTGAAGGCCAGAAGCTGCCGGGTCAGGTCCGCGCCGCCGGCGGCCAGGTCGCGGATCAGCTCCATGCCGGGGCGGTGCGGGCTGTCGCCGGGCAGTTCGGCCAGCGCCAGGTCGGTATTCCCGAGGATGACCGCGAGCAGGTTGTTGAAGTCGTGCGCGATCCCGCCGACCAGCCGGCCGAGGGAGTCCAGTCGCTCGGCCTGCCGCAGCCGGTCGCGCAGGGCGTCGGCGCGCATCCGGTCGCTGATCTCCCGCAGGACCCCCTCGACGGCCACGACGCGCCCGGACTCGTCGCGGCGCGTCACCGCCCGCTGCTCGGTCCAGGCCTCGGTGCCGTCCGGCCGACACCAGCGCACGACCAGCGGCTGCGTGTCCGCGGCGTGCCAGGTGGCCGCCAGCGGCAACCGGTCCTCCGGGGCGACGAGGGCGAAGAGCGGGCCCGGGTCGCCGCACAGCTGCTCCGGGGCCCGGCCGAGCACCGCGCCCGCGGCCGGGCTGAGGTACTCGACCTCGTCGGCCGGGTGGATGCGGAAGCGGAACATCACGTCCGGCGAGTGGTCGGCGAACAGGCGGAAGCGCTGCTCGCTGCGCCGCAGCGCCGCCTCGGCCGCCCGGCGCTCGGCCCGGTCCGCGGCCTGCTCCAGCTCCCGCCGCACCGCCGGCGCGAGCCGCGACAGTCGGTCCTTGAGCACCACGTCGTGCGCCCCCGCGCGCATCAACTCCGCCGCGGACTCCTCCCCGATCCGTCCGCTGACCACGATGAACGGCACGTCCAGGCCGCTGGCGCGCAGCACCCGCAGCGCGCTTTCCGCGCCGAAGCCGGGGATGAAGTAGTCCGAGACGATCAGATCGGGCGGCCGCAGCCGCAGCGCGAGCGCGGCGTCCTCGGCCGTCTCGACGCGTTCGTAGGCGGCCGCCAGCCCGTCCCGGCGCAGGCGCCGCACGATCAGCAGCGCGTCGTCCTCGCTGTCCTCACAGATCAGGAGCCTGATTCCGGGCGCAATTCCAGGCGCGGCCGTCGAGGCGGTTCGCTGGCGCATCGCTTCCGCCTAGTCGGAACGGACAGGCACAAATCATTTCCATGCTGTACCGCCACTACCAGCGCCGCAACTTCTTGAGCAGATTTTGATCAAGACCAGAGCTGACCTTGCGGCAGCACTCGGATCCTGGGGCCAGGAAGAAGGAAAGGCGAGGCACACGATGGCCGGAGAGGCCCCATCGCAGACCGGCGACGAGCCGCTGAGCCGCGCGCACCTCTCCCGCCTGCGCGCCGAAGTAGGCGACGCGACCCTGCGCCGCTACGCCCAGGCCTACCTCGACCTGCTCCCCGAGCGCCTCAACCGCATCGGCCAGGCGATAGAAGCCGACGACACCGCCGAAGCCGAGCGCGTGATAGTAGACCTCCAAATCAGCAGCAGAATGCTCGGCACCCGCCGCCTGGCCACGACCCTCACCGCACTCCAGTCCTCACTGCACACCGGACTCATCCCGAGCACCGTGCAACTCGCCCGCGTACGCACCGAAGCAGCCCTGGTAGCCGCGACGGTGCGCGCGGCGATGGATCTGGACGGCCTCGACGGCCTCGACGGCCTCGATGACCTCGAACGCCCGGATCACTCCGCGCCGGCGGATTGACGCGGTCCCGAGCTGCGCTTGACGCCCGCCGGCCTGCCGCCCGCCAGCTCCGGCTTGCCTGGTCGCCAGCGCCGGCCCGTTCTCTGGCTCTGGCTTGCCTGTTCGCCGGCCCAGTCCGCCGCCGACAGTTCCAGCTTGCTGTCTGCTGACCTCGGCCCGCCTGCCGGCCTGCCGGCCTGCCCGTCGGCTCCGGCCCAGCTCGCCGCCCGCTGCCCGCCAGCTCCGGCTCGGCTCGCTGCTTGCGGCCCGCGCGCCCCCAGCCGGGCTCGACCTCTCGCCGCGTCCCGCAGCGTCCCGCCGCACCCCGCCGCGTTCAGCCGTGGTTCGGGTCAGCGGGCGCCGAGCCCCCGAAGCGGTAGCCCACGCCGCGCACGGTGTGCACCCAGCGGGCCTGGCGGCCGGTGTCGCCGAGCTTGTGGCGGAGGTTCGCGATGTGGACGTCGATCACGTGGTCGTCGCCGGGCCAGTCGGTGTGCTGGACGCGGCGGGCTAGGGTGTCGCGCTCCCATACCCGGTGCGGGTGGCTCAGGAGGGCGGCCAGCAGGTCGAACTCGGTGCGGGTCAGGGCCACCGGGGATCCGTCGAGGGTGACCTCGCGGCTCTCTCGGTCCACCTCCAGTCCGTCGAAGCGGAGCACCGTGGCGTCCTGGTTCCCGGCGCCAGGATCCGTCAGCCGTGGACGCCGGAACATCGCGCCCACGCGAGCCCGCAGTTCCCGCGGCGAGAAGGGCTTGACCATGTAGTCGTCCGCGCCGACTTCGAGGCCGATCAGGCGGTCGGCCTCTCCGTGACGCGCGGTCAGCACGATCACGTACGCGTTCGAGATCGCGCGCAGTTGCCGGCACACCTCTATCCCGTCGATGTCCGGGAGCGTCAGATCCAGCGTCACCAGATCGGGGCACAACCCCCGCGCCGCCTCCAGCCCACGGGCACCGGTGTCCACACCGGTCACGTCGAACCCGGCCTGCCGCAGCGTGTCGCACAGCAACAAGCAGATGTCCGCGGCGTCCTCGATCACCAGCGCGCGCCGCCGGCCGTCCGGGGCCGAACCCGTCAACGCGCTCGCCCAACCGATGCGCCTGGCTGCTCCAACTCGTCGAGCATCGCGCCCAACCGGCTCGCGCTCGCCATCACCACCCGCAGCACCCGCGTCTGCTCATCGTTGACCGGCCCGAGCTCGCCCTCGGCCAGCATCTCCAGATACCCCACCACGCAGGTCAGCGGATTGCGCAGCTGGTGCGAAAGCGCACACAGCAGCTCGGTCCCGTCCGTCGCCATCGGGCGCAGCGCCTCGACCAGGACCAGCGTCGCACGCGGCCCGGCTCCGTTCGCGTCGGCGGGCAGCACAAGCGCGGCCCGCTGCAAATCGCCCACTTGACCAGGCTAATTCCAGCTCGGCCAACCAGCCACCCGGGCGCGCCCTAAAGGCATCACGCCCGGAATCAGAACCGTGACACAGCGCGCACCCTATGTAAGAATAATACGTATGAAAGACGTACGCGTGACTCTGGCCGTGGCCACCGTGCTCCGGATCTTCCTCCAGGACCCCGTCGAGGCGCGATACGGCTACGACCTCATGCAGCTCACCGGCTATCCCAGCGGGAAGCTCTACCCCATCCTGGCGCGGCTCGAAGCGGCCGGCTGGCTGTCCAAAGAGGTCGAGCACGTCGACCCCGCGACCGCCGGACGCCCCGCGCGCCGTCACTACCGGCTCACCGGCGAGGGCCTCGTGGCGGCTCGCCGTGAACTGGTGCGTGTGAACGAGCAGGTGCGGTTCCAGCCAGGCGCGAACCCCGCCCCGCACCCCGCAGCAGGCACGACATGAGTGCGCTCGCGGCAGCAGTCGCCGCGACTGCGGCGGGGATCATCGGTTTGGTGCTGGCCGATGTCGTCACCAGAGAGTTTCGGACCCGCCTGGACAAGCTGCCGGCGACAGTCATCCGCGTCGCCGTAGTGCGGGCGCCACGGCCACTCCGGACGGAACTGCACGACGAGTGGCGCGCTGAGCTCAACGAAATCCTGCGCGGCCGCGAAGCGCTCCCCCTCACCCGGCTGTGGATCGGCACCCGCTACGCGCTCGGCCTGCTCCGGTCGAGCCGGACGATCGGCCGCACGCTGAGTCTGACCAGTGCTGTCGATCCGCTGTCGGCTCTGCTGTCAGGGGCTTCCTACTCTGACGCCGAGCAGGACATGCTGCGCCGGGCATATCAGGTCGCTGCAGAGTGGCACCAAGACCAATGGCGCCGCAGCGGGGATCCCCACGTGACGCATACCGTTGCGGTAGCCCGGATCCTGGCGGACCTCGGCATGGACGCCACCTGCGTCTGCGCTGGGCTACTCCACGATCTACCGTCCAGAACGGATCGCCCCACGGATCGAGTGCTCGCTGAGTTCGGCGTAGAAGTCGCCGCGATCATCCGCGACGTCATCGCGCTCGACTCGGTGACCGAGCCCTCGATCACAGCGCTCGTGGAGTCCACGGAGCGCCGCGTCCTGGCCCTCAAGCTGGCCGACCGGCTGCACAACATGCAGACGATCGAGTTCATGAAGGTGGAAAAGCAGAGACAGAAGAGCCGCGAAACCCTATGGCTCTTCGCTCCTCTGGCGGGTCGTATCGGCTTCGACCGCCTCCAGAACGAACTCGAAGATCTCGCGGTGTCCACGCTCGTCCGGACCAGGTGAGGCCCCGCCTCGTGACGCGGACAAGCCCAGCCCGGCGTCCGGGCTGAGCGTCCTCCATCAGGATCGGACCCGCGTATCAGGCCGGCGCGTCAGCGCACCCCGTTGTCGATCTGTGCCATGGACGGGCTGCTCCCGCCGGCCATGACCAGCGGCGTCGGCGTGACCCCGGTGCCGGTCACGAACGTGCCGAGGTGGCTGTTGATGTCGTCCCACACGGCCACGACACCGCCGCCGGCCGCCGGAGCGATCGAGGGGCTCGTGCCGGCCAGGAACTGGGCGTTGGTCCCGGTGACCGCGCCGGTCGAGGACAGCGTCCGGATCGTGCCGTCCGAGCCTCCGAAGGCGATGACGGTCTGGTTGCCGGACAGGGTGGTCATCGCCGGGCTGCTGCCGGTCGCCATGGTCTGTCCGGTCGCGAAGGTCTGCGCCGTGGTCGAGTCGGTCGTGCGCAGCGTGTGGTCCGGGGCCTGGTAGGCGATGCGGTAGGAGTCGCCGCCGACGACGAAGGTGATCGCCGGGCTGGTGCCGGGCGCCACCGGGGCGGTGTAGCCGCCGAAGCCGAGGACCGGGTCGAAGACGGACAGCTTGCCGTTCTGGCCGACGTACGCGACCGCGACACCGGACCTGGTCAGGGTCGCGGACGGGCTGGTGCCCGGCGCCATCGGCAGCTTGAGGCTGGCGGCGCCGGTCTGGGACCGGTAGAGCCACAGCTGGCCGGTGTTCGCCTGGAAGGCGACGGCGAAGTTCGTGCCGCCGGTCGTGGTGATGCTCGGGCTGGTCCCGGCGGCCATGCCGAGGCCGAGGTCGGTCGCGGTGCCCGCCGAGTCGACGATCCACAGGTCCCCGTTCGTGCCCTGATACGCCCCCTCGTAGTCCTGGCCCACGTTGTACAGGCTCGGGTTCGTCCCGCTCATGACGTGCAGGCCGCTGCTCGCGGTGATGCTGTTCGTCTCCGCCTTCGTCTCGGTGCCCGAGCTGTCGGCGAACCCGACCGCACCGCCGGCCAGGCCGTTGACCACCGGCGGCGGCGGGTTCACCGTGGTCGACTGCTGGTCGAGCTGGGTCTGGCCGAGCCGGGTGGCGACGTCGAGGGTCCAGACGGCGGTGCCGGCCTGCGTCGGGGTGACCGTGCGGCTGCCGGACGCGCTGACCTGCTCGGGGCTGTCGAAGCCCGGACCCGACATCAGCACGCTGGTGATGGCCGGATTGCAGCCCGTGAGACCGCGCGTGGTCCATTGGACGGTCACCTGGCCGCCGAGCGTGATGCTGACCGGAGCCAGGTTGATGTTGCCGACCGGGTCGCAGGGGGAGTCGGCGGGTGTCGCCGCGGCCCTGGTCGCCGCGTCGGCGGGCCCGACCGTCGCGGCCAGACCGCCGAGCGCGAGGGCCAGCACGGCGGCTGCCCCGGCCAGGCGGGATCCGGCGCGGGCGGTTCGTGACTTGCTCATGGGATTGGTTCTCCTCGGAAGTCCGGATCGAGCCGCAGCGGGTGTCGCCGCGGCGTCGTCTTCACGGTCTCCCGGAGCACTGATTCGGGACTGAAACGTTGCTGAAACCGAGCGGCGGATCCGCGCGGATCCGACGGATCCGCACGAGCGCTGGATTCACCGAGGAAGCGTTGCGCGAATCGCGTTGTCGACCATGGCTTCGAAATCGTCCGCGGCCCGTTCCTCGTCTGTGAGATCGCGGACGCGGGCTAGAGCGGGGAAGAGCTGGGCGTCGAAGTCGCGGATCACCCGTTGCCGCTGTGTGTCTTCACGCGGCTTGTGCTGGTGCCTGTCCAGGAGTTCCCCGACGGTGAGGTACCAGCAGGCTCGGAAGGCGGTCAGGGCTTCGCCCGGGGACAGGCCCGCCCGCAGGAAGTCGTCCAGGCAGGCGTTGTTGAACGCCAGCGCGGCTTCGGCGTTGAGTTCGCCGCGGATGAGGATGTGCAGGACCCATACACAGTCGGCCAGGTAGTCGTGCGCGCCGACGAATCGGTGGCGCAGCCTGTCCTGCGGTGTTGTGCCCGGGACCTGTACCGGCAGGCCTGACGCGATCTGCTCCAGGATCGCCACCAGGAGTGCGTCCCGGTCCGCGACGTGGCGGTAGAGCGATGCGGCAGCTGTGTTCAGCTCGGCGGCGACGGTGCGCATCGTCAGTGCGTCGAGGCCGTCGCGCTCGATCACCCGGCGGCCGGCGGCGACGACGATGTCGGGGGTCAGGCCCGGGCGCGGCCGGCGGGGCCCGTAGCGACCCGGGCTCGCGGGGTCGACTGCTTCGATCACGGCGTCCATCCTGGCAGGTCTCGCTCCGGGTCTTGCCCGCTCTCTTAGTTAGGGTTACCTTACGCGTACAACGTTCGCATCGGAGGGGTCCCATGAGTGTCGTCGATGAGCAGCCGGCCGGTGTCCGTGCCGCATCCGAACCGCCGGCGCGGGCCGGCCTCGTGCTCGGTGTCGCGTGTCAGTGCCAGTTGATGGTCGTGCTCGACATCAGCGTGGTGAACGTGGCCCTGCCACGGATCGGCGCCGATCTCGGGTTCGCGCCGGGGTCGCTGTCCTGGGTGGTCAACGCCTACACGCTCGTGTTCGGCGGGCTGCTGCTGCTCGGCGGCCGGATCGCGGATCTGGTCGGGCACCGCCGCACACTGGTCGTGGCCCTGGCCGCGTTCGGGCTCGCCTCGGTGCTCGGCGGGCTGGCGACCAGCCCGGGCGAGCTGATCGCCGCTCGCGGCGGGCAGGGCCTGGCCGCCGCGGTCCTGGCGCCGGTGACCCTCACGGTCATCCTGGTCACGTTCCCGGAGGGCCCGGCCCGGCGGCGCGCGATCGCCGTCTGGTCGATGGTCGCCGCGGCCGGCAGCGCGTTCGGGGTGCTGCTCAGCGGCGTGCTGACCGAGTACCTGGACTGGCGGTGGGTGCTGTTCGTCAACGTGCCGATCGTCGCCCTCGCGCTGCCGCTCGCCCTGGCCGGCGTGCGCGATCTGCGGCGGCCCGGCACCGGGCGGCTCGACGTGGTCGGGGCGGTGCTGGTCACGGCGTCGATGACGCTTCTGGTCCTGGCGACCGTCTACGCCGGCGAGCACGGCTGGAGCGGCGTCACGACCCTGCTAGGACTGATCGGATCCGTCGTCTCGGCGGCCGGATTCGTGTTCTGGGAGCTGCGGGTCGCCTCGCAGCCCTTGCTACGGTTCGGGATCTTCCGCGTCCGCACGGTGTGGGTGGCCGACCTGATCGTGGTCTTCATCGGCGCGGCGACCCTCGGCGGCTTCTACTTCGCCTCGCTCTTCCTGCAGGAGGTGCTGCACTACAGCCCGGTCAAGGCCGGCGCGGCCTTCCTGCCCTTCTGCGCCGGGATCGTCGTCGGCAGCTTCACCAGCGCGAAGCTGGCGGCGCGTTTCGGTAACCGCGTCCTGCTCTCGGCCGGGTCGCTGCTGGGCGCCGCGGGCATGCTCGGGTTCGCTCTGCTCGACACGGGTTCCACCTTCTGGTCGTTCCTCGTGCCCTCGCTGGTGGCCTCGGTCGGTATCGGCACGTGCATGGTCGCCAACACCGCGATGGGGACCTCCGGCGTCGCCCCGCAGGAAGCCGGGCTCGTCAGCGGGCTGCTCAACACCAGCCGCCAGGTCGGCGCCAGCGTCGCGCTCGCGGTGCTGACGACCGTCGCGGTGAGCACGACCCACCACGACAACAGTCTCCAGGCATTGAGCCGCGGCTACAGCCACGCCTTCGCGGTCGCCGGCAGCTTCGTGCTGGTCGCCGCGCTCGTGGCCGTGCTGTTCGTCCCGGGGCGGCCGACGGCTGTCGCCGCCGACTGACCCCGGTACGGGTCGCCGGCTCGGGATGCCCCCCGGTCCGGGCCGCCAGTCCGGGCCGGCGACATGTACCTCCCCTGGGCCCGACCTGCGAGCAGCCCGGGGCCGGCGGCCAGCACACCGGCTCCGACCAGTCCGCCACGCAGCAGCGACCGGCGACCCGTGGTGAGCTTCCGGAACCATTCGTGTTGTTCGGCCATTGACAGGCCGGCAGCCTGTTCCGGCAGCTTCGGTGACCCGGCCTCCGAGTCGGCGAGGGGCAGCGGCGCCCGGGTCGCCCGAGGTCACCGGTCGGCGTCGACGGAAGGACTCATCGGGTCGAGGACGGCCCAGTGCTCGACCAGCTGCCCGTCCTGGAAGCGGATGACGTCCATCACCCGGAACTCGATGAGCTCGCCCGACGGCGGCGCGCCGAACCAGGGCCCGGTGTGCCGGCCGCGGAACATCTTGTGGGTGGCCACCAGGGCGCCGTCGCCGACGCAGTGCAGGATCTCGATCCGCAGGTCGGAGAAGGCCTCGTGCAAGGCGGTCATGAAGTCGTGGACCCCGGGTAGGCCGTCGCGCTGGCCCGGGCCGATGGTGCGGTTCCGGAAGCCGGGATGCACGAGCTCGTCGATCAGCTGTAGCCGGCCCGCTTCTTGCACCTGCTCGATGAAGAACCGCATGCGCTCCACGTTGGACTCTTGACTGCCCACGCAGCACCGCCTTTCCCTCCGGCCGACAGGACGCAATCATGTATATCGCAGCGTCCGTGCTCGCTGAACCAGAGTGACTACGAGTGCTGCGAAGTCTGCGAACAAGCGGCTTCGGCTTCGGCGTCGGGTCCGGCTTCGGCCGCGGCCATGTCCGCCGCCCGGACCCACCGGATGGATCCGTTGGCGATGGTGCGCACCAATGCCAGAGGCGTGCAGCACAGTCCGTTCAGATCCGGCAGGTCCCGCGGCACGGTACCGGGATCAGGGGCGCGGCCCGCGGCCAGCACCACGACGCCGAGGTCCTTGGCCTCGCCGACCCATACCAGGTCGTCGACTTCGAACTCGGCCATGCTTCTCGCTTCTCCCTCGCCCGGGTGACTTCGCGGCGCCCAGCCCGCACCCCCCGGCCGGGCCGGACGCCGTGCCAGCAGTAGTCCCACGCGAGCAGGTGACCGCGCATCATCCTGTGCGGCTCATCACCCGGGTGACGGCTGGCACGTTTTGCGGTGGCGTGTTCGGCCCATTCGCCGGACGCTCCACCGCCGAGCTGCGATCCTGGATTCCGGAACAGTCGAACACACCGAGGTCCGTGTCAGGAGACGTATATGCAGACATCGCCCCGTCATGGGACGAGGTCTATCGGAAGCTCTGCCGTGCCGCCCGCAGCCGGTGACGAACCAGGTGAGGAATCCGGCGGCGAGCGGTGGCGCGCGCCGGTCGTCGTCCGGCCGGTGGCCCGGCCGGATCTGCTGGCCTGGGTCAACGCCGGTCCCGCCAAGGTGGTCTGCGTCGTCGCCGGCGCGGGCTGGGGCAAGTCGACGCTGATCGACCAGTGGCGGACCGACCCCGGCCGGGCGGTGCCGCTGGCGGTGATGAACGCCGACCGGTGGACGGCGGACCCGGTGGAGTTCCTGTCCCGGATCGTGGCGGCCTTGGCCGCCGCCGCACCCGGCCCGGAGTGGGAGGTCGCGGCGCGGCTGCTCGGCCGGCAGAACCCGGACATGGACGGCGCCGTGCTCCCGGCGCTGTGCCGGGCCTTCGCCGGGACCGGCCCGGTCGCCCTGGCCATCGACGACCTGCACCTGGTCACCAACCCGGCCTGCCACGTGGTGCTGGCGGCGCTGATCGACCGGATGCCGGCGGGCAACCGGTTCCTGCTGGCTTCGCGCAAGACCGTGCCCCTGGCCCTCGGGCGGCTGCGGGCCGCCGGGCGCCTGGTGGAGCTCGGTCCCCGGCAGCTGAGCCTGGACGTGGGCCAGGTCGCCGAGCTGATCGCCGCGGCCACCGGGACGGCGCCCGCCGAGGACGTCGTGACCGGGATCCTGCAGGTGACCGAGGGCTGGGGCGCCGCGGTCTTCCTGGCCGCGCGTCTGCTGCGGGACTCCTCCGCGCCGGATCTGGTCCTGGCCCGGCTGGCCTCCGCCCACGGGCACGTGGCCGAGCTGTTCGCCGAGGAGGTCCTGTCCGGCCTGACCGCCGACCAGGCCAGGACGCTGACCCGGTCGGCGGTGTTGGACCGGTTCAGCTCCGCGATGGTCCAGGCGGTCGCCGGCGGCGAGCTGCCGCTGGCCGAACCGGGCGCGGTCGGAGAGCTGTTCCTGGTCCCGCTGGACATCGACGGCCGATGGTTCCGTCATCACCACCTGCTCCAGGCGGTTCTCCAGCGGCGCCTGGAGCAGGCCGAGCCCGCGGAGGTACCCGCCCTGCACCGGCGGGCCGCCGAGTGGCTGCGGCACGACGGCCGGCCCTCCGAGGCCATCGGTCACGCCCTGGCGGCCGGCGACGCCCCGGTCGCCGCCGAGCTGATCGGAGCCGGGTACCCGGTGTTGCTCAACACCGGACGCCGGGAGACCGTCTTGGCCTGGCTGAAAGGGCTGGGGGAGGAGGCCATCGCGGCGAACGCCCCGGCCGCGATCGCCGCGGCCTGGACGGCGGCGCTGGGCGGCGACCGGGCGGCGGTCGGCCAGTACCTGGCCGCCGCCGAGCGCGCCGGGTATCCCGGTCCGCTGCCGGACGGCACCCGATCCCTGGAATCCGCCATCGCCATGGTGCGCGCGATGTTCGGGTTCGACGGCTTCGCGGTCATGGCCGAATCCGCCCGGGCGGCCGCCGAGTGGGAGAACGACGCGACCAGCCCCTGGCACGCGATGGCGTGTCTGACTCTCGGCCACGTCCACTACCTGTCCGGCGAGCCGCAGCAGGCGATGACACACCTGGAGGCGGGTTTCTCGGCCCAGGCCGCCATGCCGTTGATCCGCATCGGGGCCAGTGCGCTGCTCGCCCTGTGCCACCACGACCTCGGCCACCCCGACCAGGCCGAGCAGCTGGCGGAGGTCGCCGACCGGCTCGTCGCCGACTATGCCCTGCAGGGCAGCCCGCAAGCCGCGCTCGTCCCGGCGGCCCGTGCCGTCATCGCCGCCGGCCGCGCCGACTTCGCCGCCGCCGCGGAACTGCTGGCCACCGCCCACACGCAGCGCCAGTCGGTCCCGGGGATAAGCCCGTGGCCCGACGTGCTCATCCTCGTCCTGCACGCGCGCGTCCGCATCGCCGCCGGCGACCACAAGGCAGCCAACCAGCTGCTGGACGACGCCGAGGCCCTCGTGCGCCGGCTGCCGGACGCCCAGGGCCCGCACCTGGAGCGCATCGACCACCTGCGCCGGCGATCCCACGCCGCGGCGAGGAGGCCGGATCCGCTGGAGCCTCTGTCCGCGGCCGAGGTCGCGCTGGTGCAGGTCCTTCCGACCCGGTTGACGCTCGTCGAGATCGCCCGCGAACGCGGCGTGTCGATCAACACCGTGAAGACGCAGGCGCGCGCCGTCTACCGCAAACTCGGCGCCGACGGACGGGACAGCGCCGTGGAGATCGCGCGGCGGCAAGGGCTCATACCGTGAGGTATGGCGGCGCCGCGAGATCGATAATGGCCGGGGGCATTCCGGGAACCCCCTTAATGGTAAATGTGGAATTCCCCGCGGCGAGTGTTCCGGTGATATCCACGCCTCGCCTCAAGGGCCGGGTCGACACTGATTCTTGATATACCGACCTTGACAACGGTCGCAACGATGGCATCCGGTCCGGATCAACACTCGGCGACCATCGCTCCGGGATGACCCCCTGATCGCTATACGCGTGGCGGCGGCGGCCGATACATTTGCAGTGTCGAGCGCGACCGCGGAGTGCTGAACTCCGCAGTCTGTCATTCGGTCTGGCGTGACACGGCCAGGCTGATTCTTCGGGCGAAGAACGACCAAGGGGGAAAGATCATGGTGGGCAATTACGGCGCGCCCGGCGTGTATATCGAGGAGCGTCCCAGCGGGTCCATGCCGCTGCAGGGGGTGGGGACGGCGGTGGCCGCGTTCGTCGGGTTCACCGAGACCTATCGGGCCGATGCCGGAGACCCCACCGATCCGGACGGGGTCAAGCCGCAGCTGGTCACCAGCTGGCCGCAGTACGAGCGGGTCTACGGCGGGTTCGCGCCGGGGATCATGCTGCCGCACGCGGTGAAGGGCTTCTTCGAGAACGGCGGCGGCATCTGCTACGTCGTGCGGATCCCGCGCGGCGGCGGCGACGCGCTGAGCCGGTCGCTGCCCGCGGTCGGGCGCGCCGGGGTGGAGACGATGGTGGTGCGGGCGCTGGACCCGGCGGCGCGGGTGGAGGTCGTGATCGAGCCGACCGCCCCGGCCCAGCCCGCGGCGGCGGCCGAAGGCGCCGCGCCCGAGGCGGCCGGACAGGACTTCACGCTCAAGGTGATCTCCGGCGACGTGCAGGAGGAGTACCCGGGGGTGACCCTGGGCGGGCGCGGCAGCCGCACGGTCGAGAAGGCCGTCAACGAGCACTCCAAGCTGATCCGGGTCGAGGTGCGTGCCGTGCCGGGCCTGTCGGCCGCCGAGCGGATGCCCGCGGTCGGGCGCTACGCGCTGGTCCCGGCCGCGCCGCCGGCCGGCGCGGTCTCGCCGCAGCAGCTGGCCGGCTCGGAGAGCGAGCGGACCGGCTACCAGGGCCTGGCGATCGCCGACGAGGTCACCATGGTGGCGATCCCGGACCTGGTCACCGTGTCCACGCGTCCGGACGGGTCCTTCGACGCCGAAACCTACCTGGCCGGACAGGGCCGGCTGGTGGACTGGTGCGAGGGCAACCGCCGGATGGCGATCCTCGACGCGCCGCCCGGGCTCAACGCGCAGCGGGCCCTGGAGTGGCGGACCGCCCTGGGCCGGGACAGCGCGTTCGGCGCCGCCTACTACCCGCACCTGGTGATCCAGAACCCGCTGGCCCGGCCGGGCGCGACCAACGGCGAGAAGTTCCTGACCGTGCCGCCGTCCGGGCACATGGCCGGGGTGTGGGCGCGCACCGACGCCACCCGCGGCGTGTGGAAGGCGCCGGCCAACGAGGTGGTGCGCGGCGTGGCCCGGCTGGCCGCCGACATCACCTCCGGCGAGCAGGACCTGCTGAACCCGGCGCAGGTCAACTGCATCCGGTCGTTCGGCACCAACGGCATCCGGATCTGGGGCGCCCGTACGCTCGCGGCCACCGACCAGAGCTGGCGCTACATCAACGTGCGCCGCCTGTTCACTTACATCGAGGAGAGCGTGCGGCGCGGCACGCAGTGGGTGGTCTTCGAGCCGAACGACGCCGACCTGCACGCGCGGGTCAAGCGCACGGTCGCCGCGTTCCTTCGCGGCCTGTGGATGCAGGGCGCGCTCGTCGGGGCCACCCCGGAGCAGGCGTTCTACATCCTGTGCGACGAGTCGAACAACCCGCCGTCCTCCGTGGACGAGGGCAAGCTCATCGTCGACGTCGGCATCGCCCCGGTGAAGCCGGCCGAGTTCGTGATCTTCCGGATCAGCCAGTGGCAGGGCGGCGCGGAAACCGCGGAGTGACGCGGACCCGCCTGATCAGCCGAGTACAGCTAGGGGGAAACAACCATGCCTGATTTGTCGACGACATCGGTCTTCGTGCTGGAGATCGACAGTGTGGAGATGGGCAGCTTCCGCAAGGTGGCCGGGATCGAGTCCGAGACCGAGACCATCGAGTACAAGGAGGTCACCAAGGACGGCCGGATGATCATCCGGAAGCAGCCGGGCGCGATGAAGTGGTCGGACATCACGCTGGAGCGCCGGATCGACAGCTCGCACGACCTGTGGGAGTGGCGCAAGCAGGTCATCGACGGGGACATCGACAAGGCCCGGCGCAACGGCTCGATCGTGGCCAAGGACTCCAAGATGAACGAGGTCGCGCGCTGGAACTTCACCGCCGGCTGGCCGTCGAAGTGGACCGGCGCGGACTTCGACGCCGGCGCGAACGACGTGGCCACCGAGAAGGTGGTCATCACGCACGAGGGCATCGAGCGGAGCTGAGCGGCGCGGTGAGTCTGAACACTGAGTACGCCTTCACGCTCCCGAAGGGGTTCGTGGACGACGAGGGCACCCTGCACCGGACCGGCGTCATGCGCCTGGCCTGCGCCCGCGACGAGGTCGAGCCGCTGCGCGACCCGCGGGTCCGGGAGAACGAGGCCTACGCCACGGTGATCGTGTTGGCCAAGGTGGTCACCGAGCTGGGCACGGTCGGCCGGATCACGACCAAGACCGTGGAGAACCTGTTCGTCGACGACTACCGGTACCTGCAGGACTTCTACCGGGTCATCAACTTCGGGGACCCGGCGATCCTGGAGACCATGGAGCCCGGCAGCCCTTTTCCCCGGGAGGCGCTGGTGGTGGACTGACCCGCTACGCCGTCGACGAGATCTGGCGGGAGATCGCCTACCTGGCCTACCACCTGCACTGGCGGCTGGACGACCTCCTCGACCTCGAACACGGCGACCGGGTCCGCCTGCTGGAGGAGGTCGGCGGGTTGAACGAGCGGTTCTGGCAGGGAGTCCGCGACGGGGACTGAGACGCCCGGGGCGATATACACACCGAAGCGAATGGGGGGGATGACCGATGAACGGCCAGTCACGCACGCCGGATCCGCCGTTCGTCGGCCGCTTCCTGTTCACCGTGGACGGCCTGACCATCGGCGCCTTCACCGAGGTGTCGGGCCTGTCGGTGCAGATCGAGACCGAGGAGCTGGCCGAGGGCGGCCAGAACCAGTACACGCACAAGCTGCCGGGCCGCATGAAGTGGCCCAACCTGGTCCTCAAGCGCGGGCTCACCGACACGGACAACCTGTTCGAGTGGTTCGCGAAGTGCTCCGGCGACGGCCTGGCGGAGCAGGGCAACAAGCTGGAGCGGCACCACGGCTCGGTCGCCCTGCTGGACGCGGCCGGGCAGCCGGTGCGCCGCTGGAGCTTCGTGGACGCGTACCCGGTGAAGTGGACGGGGCCGAAGCTGGCCGCGTCGTCGCGCGCGGTCGCGGTCGAGGAGCTGGAGGTGTGCCACTGTGGCTTCACACCGGGGACGTGAGCAGGCCGGCGGCGGTCGCGTCGGCGGCGGTCGGTGGGGACGGCTGTTCCGGCCGCTGGTCCGGGCACGGCCGCTGGTCCGGCCGCTGGTCCGGCGACGGGCCGCGGGCGACGCGGCGGGCAACGCGGCGGGCGGTGGCGCGACCGGCGGCTCGGTGGCCGGCATCGTGTCGGGGCTGCCGGTGCGGGCGCCGTGGTGGCGGGTCGCGGCCGGCGAAGTCGTGCGGCGGCTGGGGATCGGGGCGCGCCGAGGCGGGCCGGCGGCGGACGCCGCGAGCCCGGCCGGGGCTGCGGGAGAGTTGCCGGGGCCGGGGCAGGTGCGCCGGTCGATCGCTTCGGGGCGGCCGCTGATCGGCAGTGTGCGGTCGGATTCTGGGCGCCGAACTCAGGCGGCTGCGGCTGGCGCGGCGGGATCGGGCGTGGGCCTTCGGGCGAGCGCGGGGCTGTCGTCGGCAGGGTCGGGCGGGGCATTCCGACCGAGCGCGGTGCTGCGGTCGGTAAGCGCTTCGACAGGATCGGGCGGGAGCGCTGTGCCGCCTTTGGCGGACGCGCCGGCGAGATCGGGTGTCGGGGCCGGCGCGGCGGGATCGGGCGTGGGCCTTCGGGCGAGCGCGGGGCTGTCGTCGGCAGGGTCGGGCGGGGCATTCCGACCGAACGCGGTGCTGCGGTCGGTGAGTGCTTCGACAGGATCGGGCGCCGGATCCGCCTCCGCTGCGGCGCGATCGAGCGTGCGGGCGGCGGGACTGGATGTCGGCTCGGTCGCGTCAGCCGAATCGGATGGCGGGCCCGCATCTGATGCCGGGCGCTCTGTCGGCGGTAGCGCGGCACCGGTATCGGCCGTTGCCGGCAGCCGGAATCTGCTTGGCCAGACGGGGTCGGCCGTCGGGCCGGACTCGCTGGGTCGCGCCTTCGCGGCGCGGAGTGTGCGGCGGCGGGAGTCGGTCGCCGGTTTGCGTTCGGACTCTGTGTCGCGTGCCGTGGCGTCGGAGTCCGGGGCGCGTGGTGCGGAGCATGTGGCGGCACCCGACGGCTCGCCGGAGCAGCGGTGGCGCGCCGCGGTGAAGGCTCGTCCGCTGGAGGCGCCGCGGCCGTTCCCGGCGAATCTGCGGCCGTTGGTGGCGCGGTTCGCCGGCGACGCCGGTCGCGCCTCGTACACCACCGGACCGGCGACTCGGGAGGCGTTGGCGCAGGCCGGCGCGCTCGGGGCGACCACCGGCTCTGTCGTGCACCTGCCGGGTGCTCCGGCTGCTGCGATGTCCGCCGACCTGACGGGTGTGCTCGCGCACGAGCTGAGCCATGCCCGGCAGCCGGTCGGGCGGCCGCGGTTCCTGTTGCGGGTGCAGTCCGGTGCGATGGACGCCGATGAGCGAGCCGCGCATGTCGTCGGGCAGCAGGCTGCTGTAGGGACGGCGGCTTCGGTGTTCGCGGACTCCTCAGGGTTCTCAGGGGCCTCAGGGTTCTCGGGGTCCGGCGGTTCGCACGGCGGGCCGGCGCCTGCCGTCCGGCGCAGTATCAGTGCTCCGACACTCCCGGGTCACCTCGGCGCCGTTCCGCCTCCCGGATCGGTGGCACCCGGCCTGGTCGACCAGCTGCCGGTCGGTGCCGCGTCCGGGAACGCGGTGTCCGAGGCCCGGAGCGCCGCTTCCGGACTCGCCAGCGGTCTGCCGGGCCTGAGCGATATGAGCAGCATGAGCGGCTCCGATGCCACGGCCCGCGGCCTTTTGGCCGCGCTCGCCGCAGCCGACCCGGGTGGTGCCGCCGCATTGGCGGAGTCCGCCGTCGGCCGAGGTGCCGAAGAGTTCGGCGGCCACGGCGGTCACGAGCTCGACTCCGACGCCGCCGCCGCGACGGCAGCGTCGTCCCCCGGAGCGCCGGGAGCCCCCGCCCACGGTGCCGCCCCGGCCTCAGCGCCGCGCCACCTGCCCGACACCGATATCGAGCGCATCGTCGAAGCCGTGGAGCAGCGCCTGCTGCGCCAGCTGGAACGGCGCGGCGGACGCTACGCGGGGGTCTTCTGATGTCCGGACCGGTCAAGGCCTATCTTGAGACCGAGAGCGGCGACCACATCGACTGCATGTTCAACCCCGCCGAGCTGTCCATCAGCAAGTCCAACACCTGGAAGGCGGCCGGCGAGGCCAAGGGCAAGAACGCCCCCGAGCTGCGCTTCCAGGCCGGCCAGTCGGCCACGCTCACGCTGAGCCTGACCTTCGACACCACCGCCGACGGCACCGCCGTCACCGACCACACCGACAAGCTCCTCGGCGTCATGAAGGTCGACCCCGGCCTGTCCGGTTCGGACCGCGGACGCAACAAGGCCCGGCCGCCGTGGGTGAAGTTCCACTGGGGTGCCACGCACTCGTTCAAGGCCGTCGTGGAGCAGCTGCGGATCCGCTACACGTACTTCGCCAGCAGCGGCATGCCGCTGCGGGCCAAGGCGGACCTGTCCCTCAAGCAGTGGAACGACGAGGCCGAGCTGCCGTTGCAGAACCCGACCTCCTCCACGCCGACCCTGCACAGCGTGCACCAGCTGCTGCCGGGCGAGACCTTGGACAGGGTGGCCGCGGCGCACTACGGCGACCCGACCCGCTGGCGGATCATCGCCGAGGCCAACGGCATCGTGGACCCGCTGAACTTGCCCAAGGGCGCGACGCTGGCGATCCCCGAGCAGGGCGCGCGCTATCGGGACGGCGCCGCCGCCGCGTTCCGGTCCGGCGGGTCCGGACCCGGCGGTCCAGGCGGCTCAGGCGGCTCAGGCAGCCGAGACGGCAACGGCGTCCGGGGTCCCCATGCCTGAGCAGCGCCGCCTGGACGGCGTCCTCATCACTGCGGACGGCGCGCCGCTGCGCGCCGAGCTCTACGCCCGGCTCACCTTCGTGCACGTCGAGGAGTCCGTCCAGCTCCCCGACTCCTTCGAGCTCCGCTTCGACGATCCGCACTTCACCCTGTTCGACGAGGACCGCTTCCGCTACGGCACCCGCGTCTCCATCGCGTTCCGCGCCGAGTCCGACCCGGTCGTGGTCACCACCGGCGAGATCACTGCGATCGCCGTCGAGCCCGGGCCCGGCGGTCGGCACGAGCTGATCCTCACCGGGCTGGACCTGACCCACCGGCTGACCCGCGGCGGGAAATCCCGGGCGTTCGCGAACATGAGCGACAGCGACGTGGCCCGCCGGATCGCCGGCGACCACGGCCTGGACGCCGACATCGACGCCACCGGCGACGTCCACGAGCACACCATGCAGCACGGCGAGACCGACTACGCCTTCCTGCGCCGGCTGGCCGGCCGCGTCGGCCACGACGTCTGGATCACCGACAAGACCTTCCACTTCAAGAAGAAGCCGAAGGGCCGTCAGGACCCGCCGAAGCTGGTCTGGGGCGAGAACCTGCTCGACTTCCGGGTCCGCTTCGCCTCCGTCGACGTCTGCGACGAGGTGGTGGTGACGGCCTGGGACCCGGTCGACAAGAAGCCGGTGACCGGCCGGGCCACGGCCGGCGACCCCGGGACCGACGCGCCGGCCGCGCAGCAGATGGCCGACGCCGCGCGGCACGCGTTCGGCGCGGTGACCCGGCACGCCGGCCAGTTCCCCTCCGGCACCCAGGCCGAGGCCGACGACCGGGCCCAGTCCCTGCTGCTCAAGGCCTCCGGCGGCCAGGTGGTGCTGCGCGGCGAGGCGGTCGGCAACCCGCGGCTGGGGGCCGGCGGCCAGGTCGGCCTGGACAAGGTCGGCAAGCGGCTGGCCGGGACCTACCGGCTGACCAGCGTCGAGCACGTCTACGGCGCCGACCGGCCCTACGTCACCCGGTTCGTGTGCGGCGGCAAGGACGCCGACGGCCTGGCCGACCTGGTCTCCGGCGGCGGCGCGGCCGGCGCCGACCCGCACCGCGGCTGGGGCTCGCTGGTGGTCGGCGTGGTCACCAACAACGACGACCAGAGCGGCGGCCAGGGCCGGGTGAAGGTGAAGTACCCGACCCTGCACGACTCCGAGAGCGGCTGGGCCCGGGTGGTCGCGCCTGGCGCCGGCGACCGGCGCGGCGTCCAGTGGCTGCCGGAGGTCGGCGACGAGGTGCTGGTCGGCTTCGAGCACGACGACTTGGCCCGGCCGCTGGTCCTCGGCGGGCTCTGGGGCCGGAAGGACAAGCCGCCGGAGGCGAAGGCGACCCAGGACGGCAAGGTGAACCAGCGCGTCCTGGCCAGCGGCAAGGACCACCGCCTGGTGTTCACCGACGGTCCGACCAGCACGATCGAGCTGCGGATGGGCGATGCCAAGGCCCTGCTGCACCTGGAGAAGTCGAGCTCGCAGCTGGCCGGGGACCAGAAGCTGGTGATCACCGCCGACCAGATCGAGATCACCGCCGGGCAGAAGCTGTCGCTGTCCGGCAAGCAGGTGGAGATCGCCGCCGACAGCACGCTGAAACTGACCGGCAAGCCGATCCAGCTGAACTGACCCGCAGGCACACCGACTGCATCACCGACTCACCGACTGCCACACCGACTCACCGACTCACCGACTCACCGACCACGGGAGGGGGACACCGCGATGCCAGGAGCGCCCGCAGCGCGTCAGAACGACCCGGTGACCGGCACCGACATCCACATCCTGCTGGTGCCGAGCCCGGGCGGTCCGGTGCCGACGCCGACTCCGCTGCCGTTCGCCGGCAAGCTGGTCTCCGCGCTGTCCGCCGACGTGTTCATCAACGGCCTGCCGGCCGCCACCGTGAACAGCGTCGCGCAGAACGCCCCGGCGCACCTCGCGCCGCCGCCGACCACGTTCCAGAAGCCGCCGACCAACACCGGCACGGTGCTCGTCGGCTCGACCACGGTCCTGGTCAACGGCAGGGGCCTGGCCCGGGTCGGCGACCAGGTGGCCACCTGCAACGACCCGGCCGACGCGCCGACCTCGGCGATCGCCGGCGGTTCCGGCGACGTCTTCGCGGGCTGAGGGGAGTGCGGACATGGATCTGATCGGTACCGGCTGGGCGTTCCCGGCCCAGATCACCCCGGGCGGCGGCGTCCGGCTGGCCGGCGGCGGCGAGGAGGTGGACGCCGCGCTGCGGATGGTCCTGGCCACCGCCCCGGGGGAGCGGCTGATGCGGCCGGACTTCGGCTGCGCGATGTGGGAGCAGGTGTTCGCGCCGGTGAACGCGAACACGCTGGGCCTGATCGAGCAGAGCGTGCGCGAGGCCGTCGCGCGCTGGGAGCCGCGGGTGGAGCTGACGGCGGTCGGCGCCGAGCCGGGCGAGGACGGCTCGGTGGTGGTCATCGAGCTGACCTACCGGGTCCGCGCCACCAACGACCACCGCAACCTCGTGTATCCGTTCTATGTCATCCCGCAGGAAGAGCACTCATGAGCTTGCCCGCGCCGAACCTGGACGACCGGCGCTTCCAGGACATCGTCGACGAAGCCAAACGGCGGATCGCCCGCTACTGCCCGGAGTGGACGGACCACAACGTGTCCGACCCGGGGGTGGCGCTGATCGAGCTGTTCGCCTGGATGACCGAGGTGCTGCTGTACCGCCTCAACCAGGTGCCGGACCGGCTCTACGTCAAGTTCCTCGACCTGGTCGGGATCGAGCTGGCCTCGGCCTCCCCGGCCCGGGCCGACCTGCTGTTCAGCCTCGCCGCGCCGCCCGAGCGGCCGATCCTGGTGCCGGCCGGCACCCGGGTGGGCACCGAGCGCGGCGGCGGCGACGACCAGGTCGTGTTCATGACCGACGCGGATCTGACGCTGGTCGGGCCGACCCTGGTGGCCTGCCTGACCCGCAGCGGCGGCCGGTTCGAGGACCACACCGAGGACCTGGCGCTGGCCGGCGCGCAGGTGCCGGTGTTCCCGTCGGTGACCCCGGACGACGCGCTCTACCTGGGGTTCGCCGAGAGCCTGGAGCACAACATGATCCGCCTGGACGTCGCGGTCGGCGGCGGCGCCGGCCGCGGCATCGACCCGCGCGACCCCCCTCGGGTGTGGCAGTGCTGGGACGGCCGCGACTGGCGGACCGCCCGGGTGCTCACCGACACCAGCGACGGGTTCAACACCTCCGGCCGGATCAGCCTGCTGCTGGCCGGCCGGCACGAGCCGCTGGCCATCGGCACGGTGCGGGCGCACTGGGTCCGCTGCAAGCTCCTCGACTCCGCACACGACGGCCGGCCCGGCCGGACCTACGACACCTCGCCGATGCTGGCCGAGATCGCCGTGGTGGGTCTGGGCGGGGCCATCGCCGCGCACCACGCCGAGCCGGCCCCGGCCGAGCTGCTGGGCGTCAGCACCGGCGAGCCGGGACAGGAGTTCGTGGTGCGGCGGGCCCCGGTGCTGCCCCGGCGGTTCGGCGAGACGGTGCGGGTGGTGCCGGCGCGGCGCGAGGCCGGGGTCGAGCCCGAGGGCGTGCCGTGGACCGAGGTCGCGGACTTCTCCGACGCCACCTCCGAGGACACCGTGTTCACCTGGTCCGGCGCCACCGGCGAGATCCGGTTCGGCCCGCGGGTGACCGCGCGCGACGGCCGGAGCCGGCAGTACGGCGCGGTCCCGGAGGAAGACGCGCAGATCTGGGTCACCGGCTACCGCTACGGCGGCGGGCGGCGCGGGAACGTCGGGGCCGGGAAGCTGACCGTGCCGCTGACCGCGATCCCGTCGGTCGACGCGGTGCGCAACCTGGAGCCGGCCACCGGCGGCGTGGACGCCGAATCGGTGGAGAACGCGAAGATCCGCGGGCCGTTGCAGCTGCGCGGCGGACACCGCGCGGTCACCCGGCGGGACTTCGAACGGCTCACGATGGAGGCCGCGCCGGGGGTGGCGCGGGCACGCTGCATCCCGCCGGCGAAGGCCGGGGAGCCGGTGCGGGTGCTGGTGGTGCCGCGGGTGGACGTCGCGCCGGAGTCGCTGGCGTTGCAGGACCTCGCGGTGCCGCGGGCGCTGGAGGACCAGATCAAGCCGTATCTGGAGGAACGGCGGCTGCTCACCACGCAGGTGCGCATCGACGTGCCCTCCTATCAGGGGATCACGGTGGCGGCGGAGGTGGTCGCGGCGTCGATGGTGCGGCCGGAGAAGATCCGCGCCGACGCCGAGGCCGCGCTGTACGCGTACATCAACCCGATCACCGGCGGCCCGGACGGTCTGGGGTGGCCGTTCGACGCGGACCTGTCCATCGGGGACATCTTCTCCGTGCTGCGCGGCGTGGCCGGCGTGGTCCGGGCCGAGACCGTGCACCTGTTCCTGGCCGACCTGCGGGGCGGGCGGCAGCCGGAGGAGGCCGGGCAGCAGCGGGTGCGGCTGGCGCCGGACGAGCTGTTCTTGTCGGTGGCGCACCGGGTGGTGGTGCGGCAATGAGCGTGGACGGTTTCTTCGGGGAGCCGGCCCCGGCTTCGGTCTCGTCCTCGGCCTCGTCCTCGGCCGGGCACTCCGGCTGGCTGCTCGCGCAGCTGCCGGCGGTGATGCGGCGGGACCGGGTCATCGGCGGCTTCGTGCGCGGGTTCGAGGAGATCGGCGACGGCCTGCGGGACCAGATCGACGACATCGAATACGAGCTGGACATCGACCTGGCGTCGTCGGAGATGCTCAGCTATCTGGCGTCCTGGCTGGGGGTGTCCATCGACGCCGCGGTGCTGGCCTCCGACGACGCCCGACTGCGCGACGCCCAGCGCCGCCTGATCCGCGCGGTCGGCCGGGCGCTGGTGTGGCGCGGGACGGCGCACGGCGTGGAGATCCTGCTGGAGGCTCTGACCGACAGCCGGGTCACGGTCTCGGACTCCGGCGGCGTGTTCGGCGCGGGTGACGTCGTTCCCCCGGCCACCGACTCGGTGGTCGTCGAGATCGACCACCTCGGCTCGCTGACCAGGCAGCAGATCCTGGCGTTCCTGGACGACGAACTGCCGGTCGGCACTCAGGTCGAACTGCGCGTCCGCGCCGGAGAGGGACAGGGGGAGGGGCAATGAGCACGCCGCCGCCGGCTCCCGGGCCGTGGGGTCCGCAGGGCACGTCGGGCATGACGGGATCGCCGGGATCGCCGGGAACGCCCGAACCACCGCACCCCGGGGCGCCCCGCCCCGCGTCCTCCGGCGGCCGCGGGAACTGCCCCGACTGCGGGCGCCCCGTCCCGCCGTACGACGTGAAGCTGTGCCCGTCCTGCGGCTACCCGCTGCTCCTCCAACGGGAGCAGGCAGCCGAGGCCGAACCGCACAAGCTCGTGTACAAGCCGGAGTCCGCCACCGAGGACCTGGACCGCAGCGGCGTCCGCCAGCCGACGCCGACGGCGTCGTACACCGCGCGCCAGCCGACCTGGACCTCGCCGCCGGCCCAGACCGCCACGACCGGCCCGCACTGCCCGCAGTGCCGCACGGTGAACCCGGCGCACCGCAAGCGCTGCGAGATCTGCGGCTACGAACTGTGGCCCGGCGCGGCCTCCCCGCCGCGCTGGCAGCCGGACCCGCCGCCGCTGCCGATGGCGCCACCGCGCCGGCGGAACCGGTGGCGGTGGCTGGTGGTGATCGGGGCGCCGGTGACGGTGATGGCCGCGGTGTGGGTGCTGGCTTTGGTGCTGTGAGGGCCGAAGCACGGTGGTCCCGGATGTCAGTGGCCGGCATCAGCGGTGGGCGTGGTCACCATGCCCGCCGACCCCCGGGCCCGCGCGGTCGCCGAACAGCTCATCGCCCAGCCGGCCGACCAACGCGATCTCGCATCCCGGGCCGACTACGTGCACGACGGCATCCGCACCCTGTCACGCCTGTTCCGCGCCGAGACCGGACTCACCTTCACCGCCTGGCGCGCCCACGTCTGCATCTGCGCAGCCATCCCGATGCTGGCCGGTAACGATCAGTCGAGCCCTCGGATGCCCCCTAAGACCCCTGCGTCACCGTCCACCCGGCGGCGCCGATCGCCGTGCCGGATCGCGCCGCGCCGACTGCGAGCAGGCCTGCCGGGGTGCGTAGCAGGTCGTAGAGGTAGACCGGCGGTGCGTTCGGCGGGGCCGTCAGCGGTATCTGTTGCCAGGTTTGTCGTGCGTCGTGCTGGGTCCAGCAGGCCACTGTCTCGCTGCCGGCGGCGCCGGTGGTGCCGCAGGCCAGGAGGGTGCCGTCGGGTTGCTGGGTGACGGCCTGCAGGGAGGCCGAGCTGTCGTCCGGGGCGATCGCCGTCGGCTGCCAGGCCACGCCGTCGGGGGAGGTCCATACCGCGGGGGCCTGGTGGGCGCCGGACAGGGCCGAGCCGATGGCCAGCAGGTGGCCGTCGGCGGTGCGGGTCAGCCGCCTGATGTCCTGCGGTCCCGGGCCGGACAGGCCGGTGGCCGGGACGCGGGTCCAGGTGGCGCCGTCCGGTGAGGTGAACACCGCGGCGTCGCCGTCGGTCGGGTCGGACTTGCGGTCCTGGCCCACTGCCAGCAGGTGGTGGTCGGCGGTGGCGGTGACCGCGGTGAGCTCGGTGACGCCGCTGCCGGGGGTGAAGTCGCCGGCCGGGCCGAGCAGCTTCCAGGACGTGCCGTCGCGGGTGGTCCACACCGCCGCGCGACGCTGCGCGCCGCTGCCGGTCCAGCCGACCGCGACCGCGCCGGACGGGGTGGCCGCGACGTCGGCCAGGGTCGCGAACTGGTCCGCGGGCGGCGCCGCGACCGCCGACCACGTGCCGCCGCCCTGCTTCAGCCACGCGCGGGGGGCCTGGTCCAGGGCCACGCCGACGGCCACCAGGGCGCCGGACGGCAGCGCGGTCGCGGCACGCATGGTGTCCGGGCTCTGCGTCGCCGCCGTCCCCACGGGGCCGCCCGCCAGGTGGACAGCCGTTGCGGCGGTGGGCGCGCCCGGACCGCCGGGTGCTGAGACGGCCCCGGCGGAGGAGCCGGGCGTGCCCACGGGGCTGCTGCCGCCGCCGGTGCCGCTGGAGTCCTTGTGCTTCACCGCCACCGCGACGCCGACCACGATCCCGACCGCCGCGATCACCGCGGTCAGCGCCAGCAGCGGCCTGAGCCGGCCCGGCCCGGCGGCGCGGGCCACGGCCGCCTCGCGGTCGCTGGTCCGCACCACGGTCGCCGGCCGCGGCCGCGGGCCGAGGTCGATCACCGGCACGGCGCCGACCAGCACCGGTACGTCGACGGCGGCGGTCAACGCGGAGGCGGCGAGGTCCACGGGCTCGGCGACGACCGGCGCGACGACCGGCGCCGTGGCCGGCCCGGCGACCGGCCCCGCGACCGGAACCGTCTCGGTCGATCCGGGGCCCGGGAGGAACAGCGTCCCGGGGACCAGCGGCAGCGCGTCCGTCGATCCCGGCGCCGGCAGGAACGCGGTCGGCTTCGGCGACCCGGACCGGGCGAGATGCGCCGCGACCGAAGCAGCGGCCGCGGCGGCGGCTGAATCACCAGCCGAAGCAGCACCCGAATCAACGGCCGAAGCAGCACCCGAATCACCACCCGAAGCACCAGCAGCCGAAGGCCCGGTCCCCGCAAGCGGAATCGTCGTGGCCGGCCGCGGAATCTGGAACGTCCCGGCGTTCGCCCCCCGAGGCGCCCCGGCGATCACCGCCCCGAGGCTCACCGTGTGCTTCGGATGCGCGTCCACCGCGATCGGCACCCCCAACTCCTCGGACAGCATCCGCGCCACCAGCGGGATCCGGCTCGACCCGCCGACCAGCAGCACCGTGCGAAGCGCCTCCGGGCCCACCCCGGCGCGCCGCACCACCTGCCCGAACACGCTCACCGTCTCGCGCACCGCGGGCCGGATCAGGTCCTCGAACTCCGCGCGCGTGACCAGCACCTGCCCGGCGAACCCGGGCAGCACCACCGGCACCACGGCCTCGGTGTCCCCGGACAGCGCCTCCTTGGCCCGGACCACCGCGTCGAACAGCTGCCCCACCGCGGTCGCCGCGGCCGGATCGGAACGGTCGAACGCGGCCAGGTCCACCCCGGCCGCCGCCGCCACGTGCCGCAGCAGCGCGTGGTCGAAGTCCACTCCGCCGATCGAGTCGTCGCCCCCGGCCGGGCCGAACAGCTCCAGCCCGGTGCCGGTCTTGGCCACCACCGCGGCGTCGAAGGTGCCGCCGCCGAAGTCGTAGACGCCGATCAGCGCGCCCGCCTCGACCCGCTCCTGCGCCGCGTACCAGGTGGCCGCGGCCACCGGCTCGGGGAGCAGGCCGACGTCGGTCAGCCCGGCGGCCATCGCGGCCTCGGTCAGCAGGCCCTGCCGGAACGCGCCCCACTCGGCGGGATGGGTGAGCACCACGTGCCCGGGCGGTCCGCCCTGGACCTCGGTGACGCGCTCGACCGTCCAGCGCAGCACCTGCGCGGTCAGCTCCGGCGCGGTGTAGCCGGCCTCGCCCACCAGCAGCGGCACCTCGTCGCCCATCCGCCGCTTGAACTCCCGGGCCTGCCGCCCCGGCTCGGCGATGCCGCGCAGTACGGCCGGCTCTCCGACGAGCACGGTGCCGTCGTCGCGGACGAAGAGCACCGACGGGATCGCGTTGGCCCGGTTCCCGAGCGGAACGGACTCCACCCGGCCGTCCCGCCAGATCGCGGCCGCCGTGTAGGTGGTGCCGACGTCCACCCCCAATGGGTATTTCACGCAGCGCAGTATATTGCGGCGGTGTCGTGCGGCGGTGATTCAGATCTTGAAATTAAGAATAACCCTTAAGGGTCATTCCTTATGCGGGTATTTATTGTGTGCGAACTGTCCCCGAACCAGTGCACTGTCAATACCTCGCACGCTAACATTGCCGCTCAAGAGATTCGTCTCGGGCGACGGTTGCATCTCTTAGGGGGAAACACGTGACAACCTATAGCACCACGCAGAACGACCAGATCGCGTGGGTGCAGCGGCGGGCCTCGGACCTGATCCGCAATGTGGAGCACTTCATCCACGGCAAGACCGCCGTGGTGACGGACCTGCTGGTGGGGCTGCTGGCCGAGGGGCACATCCTGATCGAGGACGTGCCCGGCGTGGCCAAGACCTCGCTGGCCAAGGCGGTCGCGCAGTCGGTGGGCGGCTCGATGCGGCGCCTGCAGTTCACCCCGGACCTGCTGCCCTCCGACGTGGTCGGGGTGCAGATGTTCGACATGAACCGGCGTGAGTTCTCCTTCCGGGAGGGCCCGGTGTTCGCCAACATCGTGCTCGGCGACGAGATCAACCGGGCCTCGCCCAAGACGCAGTCGGCGCTGCTGGAGGCGATGGCCGAGCGGCAGGTCACGGTGGACGGCGTCACCTATCCGCTGCCGCGCCCCAACCTGGTCATCGCCACCCAGAACCCGGTGGACCAGCAGGGCACGTACGCGCTGCCGGAGGCGCAGCTGGACCGGTTCATGATGCTGCTGCGGGTCGGCTACCCGAGCCACGAGTACGAGGTGCAGATCGTCGGCGACGCACTGGCCCGGCGGCTCCCGGAGCAGCTGGACCCGGTGCTCTCCATCGACGAGCTGCAGCAGATGATCGACGTGGTGCGCGGGGTCTTCGTCGCGCCGGCGCTGCAGGCATACATCGTCACCATCACCGGCGCCACCCGCACCATCCCGCAGCTGCGCCTGGGCGCCAGCCCGCGGGCCAGCAACGCGCTGGCGCAGGCGGCGCAGGCGGCCGCGGCGATGAGCGGGCGCTCGTTCGTCACCGCCGACGACATCAAGCGGATGGCGCAGCCGGTGCTCGCACACCGGCTGGTGCTCACACCGGAAGCGGCGGTCCAGGAACACCGGGCCGACACCATCGTGGACCGGATCCTCACCGCCGTGCCGGTGCCCGCCACCCCCGTCGGCGTGTGAGCCGGCGATGCTGACCCGATCGGGAGTCGGCATGGCGGTCGCGGCGCTGGTGCTGCTCGGCCTCGGCGCGGCCGGGGACTACCCCGAGCTGGTGGCCCTGGCGCTGGCGGCCCTGGCCTGCCTGGCGGTCGCCGCGCTGTGGATGCTGCTGCGCCCGGATCTGGCCGCCACGCGGGAGATCCGGCCGGAGCGGGTGACCGCCGGCGAGCCGGCGTTCGGTGTCATCACCCTGTCCAACGAGGCGCGGCGGCGCAGTCCGCCGATCCTGGCCGAGGAGGCGGTGGCCGCCATCCGCGTGCCGGTGTCGATCCCGAGCCTCGCGCCCGGCGCCACCAGCACCTGCACCTATCCGCTGCCCACCGCCGCCCGCGGCGTGTTCCAGGTGGGGCCGCTGACCATCGGGCACAGCGATCCGCTGCGGCTGATGCAGGTCGGCCGGGCCTACAACACCTACTCGACGCTCTTCGTCCATCCGCGGGTGCGGCAGGTGGCCCCGGTGCCGACCGGCCACACCCGGGACATGGACGGGCCGACCTCCAGCTTCTCCCAGCACGGCGGCATCGCGTTCCACAGCCTGCGCGAGTACGTCCCCGGCGACGACTGGCGGCTGGTCCACTGGAAGTCAACCGCGCGCACCGGCGACCTGATGGTGCGGCACAACGTGGTCCCCAACCAGCCGCGGCTGATCGTGGTGCTGGACACCAGCTCCCGGCCGTACTCCGAGGACTCCTTCGAGGACGCGGTCAGCGCCGCGGCCTCGCTCGCGCTGGCAGCCATCCGCGACGGGTTCCCGCTGGAGGTGCGCACCACCGGCGGTCAGGCGATGACCGTCGAGCGCGGCGGCGAGGGCGCCACCGCGGCGCTGGACCTGCTGGCCGCCGCGGCCGTCTCGGCGGACGACCCGGGGTTGGCGGCGCTGCCCGGCCTGGTGTCCTTCGGCGAGAGCGAGGCGCTGGGGGTGATCACCGGCCAGCCCGAGGCGGCCGCGCTGGCCGTGCTGCCGGCGATCCGCCGGCACGTGCTGATGATCAGCCTGGTGCAGTTCCTCGGCCGGTTCGGGGTGCCGGCGCCCGCGCCGCCCGGCGTGGTCTCGCTCGCGGCGCACTCCCTGGATGAGTTCGCCCAGTCCTGGAACACGCTGGTGAGGATATGACCGTCATCACAAGCCTGGACAGTACGGGCGAGCACCAGTCGCTGTGGTGGCCCGAGCCGGAGCAGGCGCCGCCGTCCGGGCCGCCGACGGCCGCGCGGCCGCGTACCGAGGCGCCGGCCGAAGCCGAAGCCGGATCCCGATCCGGATCCGGGCTCGCGGTCTACGCGCAGTCGCTGCTGGTGTGCGCCGCGGTGGTCACCGCGAACCTCGTCTACCTGCGCTACTACGGCCAGCGCTCCTTCCTGGTCGGGACGTCCGCCGCCGCGGCCGGCGGCGTGGCGCTGACCGCGCTGACCGTCCCCCGCCGCTGGCCGGCGCTGGTCAAACTGCTGTTGTCAGCGGTCGGATTCACCCTGGTCGGGGTGTTCGCGGTGTACCGGCAGACGCTGCGGCACGGCGTGCCCACCGGCCACTCCTTCTCCGCCCTCGGCTCGGGCCTGCGCTCCGGCTGGGCCGAGATGCTCAGCGCCAACCTGCCCGCGGACGCCGTCGGCGACCTGGTGGTCGGGCCCGCGCTGATCGCCTGGCTGGCCGCCGCGGTGTCCACCGCGCTCCTGATGCGGACCCGGACTCCGCTGCCGCCGCTGATCGGGCCGGTGGCCGCGTTCGGCGCCGGGCTGCTGTTCACCGCCGGCCGGCCGGTGGCCGACTCCGGGCTGGCCGCGGCCCTGGTGGCCGAGCTGGCGCTGCTGGCGGTGCTGCGTGCGGGCACCACCGGTGCGCGCCGGGTGCCGCGCGGCGGCGATGACGCGAGCGGTTCAGCAAGTTCAGCCGGTTCAGCCAACCCGGGTGACTCGGGCGTTTCACCGGGCCCCGGCAGCCTTCGGGCGGCCGCCGGCCGCCTGGCCTTCGGGCTGCCGGTGGTGGTGGTCGCGGCGGCGGTCGCGGTGGCCGGCGCGCACCTGACGCCGGTGGCGTCCGGAAAGAACCGCTACGACCTGCGCGACCATGTGCCGGTCCGGCTGGACGTCGGCGACTCGCTGTCCCCCCTGGTGCTGCTCAAGCCGCAGCTGACCGGGCCGGACCGCGACCTGTTCACGGTGCGGGTCTCCGGCGACCCGGCCGGGCTCGACCGGGTCCGCACCGCCGCCCTGGACGACTACGACGGCGCGCTGTGGACCTCCAGCGACCGCTTCCTGCTGGCCGGGCACGAACTGCCGCCGGACACCGCGATCACCGACCCCCGCCGGATCGGGCTCAGCGTCACCGTCGACGGCCTGACCGGGTCGTACCTGCCCGAGGCCGGAGTGCCGGTCCAGGTCACCGCGCCCCGGTTCGGCTACAGCACGGGCTCGGCGACCCTGGCCACCGACGCCCCGAGCATCGCCGGGCTGCACTACGACCTGACCGCGGACGTCGCACCGACCGCCGGCCTGGACGGGGCGATCCCCTCCGAGGCCGGCGGCGCCGCCGCCGACACCACGCTCCCGCCCGGCCTGCCGCCGGCGATCCGGGCCGAGGGCGCGCTGCTGGCCGGATCGGTGGCCCAGCCGTACGCGAAGCTGCTCGCCATCCAGGACTACCTCAGGAAGCTGCCCTACAACCTGGACACCAGGCCCGGCCACTCCTACGACGCGCTGAGCCGGCTGTTCAGCGCCGACTCGGCCGACCGGGCCGGCTACGCCGAGCAGTTCGCGGCCGCGTTCGCGGTGCTGGCCCGCAGCCAGGGCTTCCCGGCCCGGGTCGCGGTCGGCTACCTCCTCAATCCGGCGCACAAGCACGGCGACACCTACACCGTGACCGCGCACGACGCCCACGCCTGGCCGGAGGTCGACCTGGCCGGCTACGGCTGGGTGGCGTTCGAGCCGACGGATCCGCAGCACCACACCGCGGTGCCGCCGCAGCCGCAGAAGCAGAAGACGACGACCACCGGCACCGACAGCACGCCGACCCCCAAGCAGGCCCAGCCGGCCGTGGACCCGAACCTGAAGACGATCGTGGCCGTCGGCGTCAGCGCCCTGGACTGGGCCCTGTTCGTGCTCGTCGGAATCGGCGCGGTGTTCCTGCTGACCCCGATCACGATCGCGATGGAGAAGCTGCGCCGCCGCCGCGTGCGCCGTACCGGCAGCCGCGCCGCGCGCGTCATCGGGGCCTGGCAGGACGCGGTGGACCGGCTGGCCGAGCACGGCCTGCCGATGTCCGCGGCGGCCACCGCGCAGGAGGTCGCCGAGCGGGCCGCCGAGCTGTTCGGCGAGCGGGCGGCGCCGGTGGCGGCGCTCGCGCCGCTGATGATGTCCGCCGCGTACAACCCGATGGAGCCCGACGACGCGACGGTCGCCGAGGCGTGGGCGCTGAGCGCGCGGCTGCGGCGGGAGCTTCGCAGCTCCCGCGGGCTGCTGCGGGCCTTCGGCGCCTGGTTCGATCCGCGCCCGCTGGTCGCCCGGTCGGCGGACACCCGCCGCCGGCGCCGGGCGCTGGCAGTTCTGACGAAGGGATGAGGGGGCCGGCCATGATGGCTGCCTGGTTCTCGCGCAAGCACGCGGTGCGGACGGGCGCCTACGGTGTGGGAGTCGTCGGCACCGTGGGCCTGGCGGTGTTCCTCGGCGCGGGCCGCGGCTACCCGGCGCAGAGTGTCCACCTGTTGCCGGGGTCGGCGTGGCTGGCCTCGTCTCAGGCGGGACAGCTGACGTTGCTGGACGGGGCTTCGGCGGAGGTGGCGGCGCAGGTGCAGGCCGCACCGGCGGGGCATGTCCTGGACGTGGTGCAGCAGGGCTCGACCGCGTACGCGATCGACGAGACCGCCGGCACCCTGCGTCGCGTGGACGGTGCGACGTTTTCGCTGAACGCCCCGGTGACGCCGATCGCCGGGGCGACGTCAGGGCTGACCGCCTTCGCCGATCCGCAGCACGTCTACGCCCTGGACTCGCACCGCGGCCTGCTGACCACGGCCGACCCGCACACGCTGGCGACCACCGGTACTCCGCTGTCGCTGGCGGCCCAGCTGTCGGCGGGGGCTGCGACGCTCGACGACGTCGGCCGGCTGTGGCTCGTCGACGACGGCACCGGCGACCTGACCCGCGTCGCCGACGGCACGAGCGAGGTTCACCGGAGTGTCGCCGGTCCCGGCAAGGACCTGCTGACAGTGGTGAACGGCAAGCCGGTGGTGGTGGACACCGCCGGCCGCAGGGCGATCACGGTGAACCCCGCCGACGGCGCCCCGACCGGCACGCTGGATCTGGACCTGCGGCCCAGCGACACCGTCGCGGTCAGCGGCTCCCCGCACAGCGACCGGCTCTACGTGGTGGTCTCCCGGGGCGTGCTCGACATCTGCGACCTGTCGGCGCACGACTGCTCCGGCGTGGTGGCGCTGGACGGCGGCGGCAACGACCTCGGCGCGGCGGTCGAGAGCGGCGACCGGGTGTTCGTGCCCGACTACACCACCGGCCAGGTCTGGGTGATCGACCTGACCCGGAACACGATCGTGGCCACGGCCCAGGTGCTCAGCCCGGCGGCGAAGTTCCAGCTGCTGACCCGGGACGGCATCGTGTTCTTCAACGACCCGAACAGCGAGCGCGCGGGCGTGATCAGCCTGGACGGCGCCGTGACCCGGATCGCCAAGTACGACCCGGCCGACCCGAGCAAGGGCCTGGTCGGCCGGCTGAACCCGGACCCGGACCCGCACCAGGCGCCGGCGTCGCTGCCGCCGGTCGAGCCCAGTTCGCTGCCGCCGTCCAGGACGCCGCCGAACATCCCGTCTTCGAGCCCGAACAGGCCGTCCAGCCCGTCCAGCCCACCGAGCCCTTCGATCCCGTCGAGTCCGCAGACCCCGCCGGTCCAGCCGACGCCGCCGAGCCTTCCGCCGACGAGCACCTTCTCCCAGCCGGGCCAGGGGACGGCGCCCCCGCCCAGCACGCCGCAGCCGACCGGGCCGCCGTCGCTTCCGAGCGTGCCGTCGACCCCGCGGTCGAGCGCGTCGTCGAGCCCGTCGTCGAACCCGCCGCCGACGACGTCCTCGTCGACCCCGGCTCCGACGGTCTCGACCACCCCGACGCCGACGCTTCCGTCGACCCCGTCGGGTCCGCCGGAGTCTCCTACTTCGACCCCGTCTTTCCCTCCGCCTTCCACGGGTCCGACCGACTCGCCGACCACCCTGCCCACCACGAAGCCGCCGGCCACGTTGAAGCTCACGCTGTCAATCCCGAGCCCCGTGTTCGGCCAGATCGAGAACCTGGCGGTCGCGGCCGACGACGGGACGCCGGTCGGCAGCGCGCAGTGGAACTTCGGCGACAACCAGAGCGGCGGCGGAGCGAACGTGAGCCACGCCTGGACCCAGCCGCCCGGGGTGAGCGAGCAGACCTACCAGGTCACGGTCAGCGTCACGCTGACCGACGGCCGGACCGCGCAGACCGGGCTGAGCCTCACGGTCCACGTGGCCACCGTCGCGGTGCCGAACGTGATCGGTGACAGCGCCTCCGACGCCGAGAAGCAGATCACCGGCGCGGGCCTGAACTACGTGGTGCAGAACCAGACCAGCACCACGGTCCAGCCCGGCCAGGTGCTGGCCCAGTCGCCGCAGGGCGGCGGCAACGCGGCATGGGGCGCGACGGTGACCCTGACGGTGTCCGCGGCACAGCCGGTGGTGATCGACAGCGTCCCGGCCGGGTTCGCCGTCTTCCGGTCGGGGTGCTCCAGCTTCACCGACACCAGGGAGTCCTGCGACTTCCTGGGGCCGTACCCGCAGTTCTGGGTCTACTGAAGGGATGAGGGGCCGGCCATGAAGACTGCCTGGTTCTCGCGCAAGCACGCGGTGCGCACCGGCACGTACGGCATCGGTGTGGCCGGTGCCGTGGGCCTGGCCGTGTTCCTCGGCTCCGGCCACGGCTACCCGGTGCAGAGCGTCCACCTGCTACCGGGGTCGGCGTGGCTGGCCTCGTCTCAGGCCGGGCAGTTGACGTTGCTGGACGGGGCTTCGGCCGAGGTGGCGGCGCAGGTGCAGGCCGCACAAGCGGGGCATGTCCTGGACGTGGTGCAGCAGGGCTCGACCGCGTACGCGATCGACGAGACCGCCGACACGCTGCGCCGTGTGGACGGCGCGACGTTCTCCCCCAGCGCTCCGGCCACGCCGATCGCCGATGCGACCTCGGGGCTGACCGCCTTCGCCGACTCCCGGCACGTCTACGTCCTGGACACCGAGCGTGGCCTGGTGGCGACGGTCGACGCCCGCACCCTGGAGCCGACCAGTGCTCAGCAGTCCCTGGCGGCGCAGCTGTCGGCGGGGACCGCGACGCTGGACGACGCCGGCCGGCTGTGGCTCGTCGACGACGCCACCGGCGACCTGACCCGGGTCGCCGACGGCGCCAAGGAGGTCCACCGGGGCGTGGCCGCGCCCGGGAAGGACCTGATGGCCATGGTGAACGGCAAGCCGGTGGTGGTGGACACCGCCGGGCGCAGGGCGATCACAGTGGACCCCGCCGACGGCTCGCCGAGCGGCACGCTGAACCTGGACCTGCGGCCCAGCGACACCGTGGCGGTCAGCGGCTCGCCGCACGCGAACCGGCTCTACGTGGTGGCTTCGCGCGGCGTGCTCGACATCTGCGACCTGTCCGCGCACAACTGCTCCGAGGCGGTCCCGCTGGACAGTGGCGGCAACGACCTCGGCGCCGCCGTCGAGTCCGGCGACCGGGTGTTCGTGCCCGACTACACCACCGGCCAGGTCTGGGTGATCGATCTGGGCCAGCACACCGTCGTGGCCACCGCCCAGGTGCTCGGTCCGGCGACCAGGTTCCAGTTGCTGACCCGCGACGGCATCGTGTTCTTCAACGACCCGAACAGCGAGCACGCCGGCGTGATCAGCCTGGACGGCGCCGTCACCCAGGTCGCCAAGTACGACCCGGCCGACCCGACCAAGGGCCTGCCCGGCCACCAGCCGTCGAGCGCGGCGCCGTCGGCGCCGCAGCAGGCCAAGCCGACCTCGGCGCCGCCGTCCAAGACCTCGCCGAGCACGACCCCGCCGAGCAAGCCGACGCAGAGCCCGCCGACGTCCGCCAGCAGTGCTTTCACGGCCACGCCGACCCCGCCGCAGCCGACCGAGCCCTCGACGCCGCCGATCCTGGCGTCGAGCACGCCGTCCCTGCCCGGGACGCCGTCGTCGGTTTCCAAGTCCACGGCTTCTTCCCCGCCTTCCACCCCCACGAGCACTCCCTCGCCCACGAAACCGCCGGCCTCGCTGGCGATCACGCTGTCCAACCCGAGCGTGAAGTTCGGCCAGACCGAGAACCTGGCGGTCGCGGCCGGCGACGGCACCGCGATCACCGGCGCGCACTGGACCTTTGGCGACAACCAGTCCGGCGACGGATCCGCCGTGAGCCACGCCTGGGCCCGGCCGCCCGGCGCGACCCAGCAGACGTTCCAGGTCACGGTGAGCGCCGTGCTGGCCGACGGCCGGAAGGCGCAGACCGCGGTGAGCCTCACGGTCAACCACCCGGACACGGCCACGGTGCCGAACGTGGTCGGCGCGGACGAGACCACCGCCCAGCAGCAGATCGCCGGCGCCGGACTGACCTCCACGATCGCCATGGTGATCGACAACTCGGTCCCGGTCGGCCAGGTCATGAAGCAGACACCCGTCGGCGGGGGGACCGTGGCGTGGGGCAGCTCGGTGGCCCTGACCGTGTCCTCGGGACCGGCGGCGCCGTGGGACATGGTCGCGCACGCCTGCGACTCCGCGACCTGGTCCTCCGGTGCCGGGCCGCTGCCGTGCCCCGGCACCGGCACCGACGCCACGGGGTTCGCCCTGATCCACTCTGGCTCGGACTGCTACTACTTCACCTCGGGCCAGCCCTTCTGCAACTTCCTTGAAACCCACCCGCAGTGGGTGGACAACGGCTTCATCAACGGTGTCTACAACCTGCCCCGGGCGGTCATCGCCGGCGACCACTTCCGGGCCACGCTCGGCTTCATGGCGCCGAAGCAGGGACCTCCGGGTCCGGCCAACGTGACCTTCCGTCTCTACGGCCCCATCGGCCAGCAGCTCGGTTCCTGGGACCTCAAGGCCGCGGACGCGAAGGTGATCCAGGCCGACGTCGACCTGTCGTCGATCGCCGGCGCCACGACCCTCGACCTGCGGGTGGACGCGCACGGTTCGGTCGGCCAGTGCTGGGCGTCGTGGGCGGCCATGACCTTCGGGCCCTGATGACAACGCGAGATGAGAGACGGATCCCCATCATGACCACCACGACATCATGACCACCACGACAGATGTCCGCGTGACCGTGGTGCCCGACGCGATCGCGCTCGGGCCCGGCGAGTCCGCCGACGTCGAGATCACCGTCCAGAACGCCAGCGAGGTTGTCGAGCACTTCACCGCGGCGCTCGTCGGGCTGCCGGCGGAGCTGTTCGCCGGCGATCCGGCCACGCCGCTGATGCTGCGGCCCCGGGAGAGCGGCACGGTGCGCGGCCGGATCGCCATCCCCGCGCAGGCCGGCCCGGTCGCCGGCCGGTACGTGCTGGGGATCCTGGTGACCTCGCCGTACCAGCGGACCGTGTCCCGGTGCGAGGAGGTGGTGCTGGACCTGCACGCGGTGCCGGTGCTGAGCGCGGCGGTCCGTCCCGAGGTGGCGACCGGCGGGGCGACCGGCGACTTCGCGGTGACCGTGGCCAACGAGGGCAACGTGCCGCTCGCGGTGACCCTGGCCGGCGACGACCCGGAGAACCGCGTCGACTTCGTCTTCGAGCCGCGGCAGCTGCGCCTGCCGCCGGGCACGGCGGCGAACTCGCGGCTGCTGGTCCGCGCTGACCGGCCGTTGACCGGCGCGGAGGTCCGCAGGACCCTGACTGTGCACGCGCACGCCGACGGGCTGACCGTCGACAAGACGCTGACGTTCGTGCAGACCGCGCAGATCGCGGGCGGCTGGCTCAAGGTCGCGAAGTTCGCCGGCGCGCTGGCCGCGATGGCCGGCGTCACCGTGGGCGGCGCGGCGCTGATCCGGCACGCGAAGCAGCAGGCCGCGCATCCGGTGCCGCCCACCGCGTCGCTGTCCGGAATCGTGTCCTCGGCCCTGGGCGCGCAGCACTCGGGCGGTGCGGCGCAGCCGTCCTCGCCCGCCGGAGCGCCGTCGGGCACCGGGGCCCCGCCGGCGGGAGCCTCGTCATCCTCGTCGGGCGGCGGCGTCGGCGCCCCCGCACCGGGCGGAACCGTTCTGCTCGACTTCAGCCGCACCGCCGACGGCCAGGCCGACGGCGACCAGATCATCGCCGGCGACGCCTACGCCGCCAAGACCGGCGTCAAGCTGTCGGTCGACACCTCGAACGCGCCGCCGGCCTGCGCCGACGCGACCGCGCTCGCCCTGCGCACCCGCCCGGTCGAGGGCGGATTCCTCACCAGCGCCCGCCCGGCCGGCGTCGACCTGTGCAACCAGCTGCCGGTCCGCATGGACTTCGCCGCGCCGGCCACGTCGGTCACCCTGCGGGCCTTCGGCGACGGCGCCCAGTTCGCGCTGACGGTGACACTCAGCGACGGCAGCACCGACAAGCGCGCGATGCCGATGCCGGCCGGTGCGGCGACGCCGATCACCTACCAGGCGCCGGCCGGCGCGGGGATCGTGTCCGTGACCTTCGGCCACGCCGACGCCGCGCAGACGGCGAAGGACCCGACGATCATCAAGTCCCTGAGCTACGTGGCGGCTGCGGCTGCGGCGCCGTCGTCGTCGTGAGCGCGGCGCCGCCGTCCTGAACATGGCGGCGCTGTCCCCGACCGGGACGGCGCCGCCGTCACGCCTGCCTCACCCCATCCGCGCGCCCCCGGCGGACGTCGGGAAGTCCCCGGCCGGCAGTCGGGGCGCGCCCGGCGAGTCCTTGGAGATCCCCTGATCGACCATGGTCGGGGAGAGGTTGCCGATGACCGTGGCCTTGACGGAGTCGTAGTAGTCGGGGAAGTACGTCCCCAGGCACCGCTTGTACAGGAAGTCGTCCTGCCACTGCTCGATCGGCACCGGAGTGTCGCCCTCCAGCACCGCGACCGGCACGTGGGCGAAGATGTCGTCGACCTTCACGTCCGAGTGGCCCTTGTTGAGGAAATCCTCGATGCGCTGGCGGGACATCGACGCCGCGGTGCCGGCGGCTGCCGCGCCTGCCTCGTCGGACTTGCTGAGCAGGGTATCGTCGCCGCCGGTCGTGAACTGCTCGCCCTTGCCGTTGACGACGACCAGGCCGATCTTGTTCAGCGCGTCGTGGACGAACCCGGCCGCGGCCTGCGCCTGCGCGTTGTTCAGGAACTCCAGGTAGAGCTGGTAGTTCGCGTCCCGCTCCTCGGGTGTCGAGCCGGTCACGCCGGTGCCCTCGACCCGGTTGTCGTAGCCGGCCCGCTCCTGCGCGGTCTGCGGGTCGGTGACGCCGTGGCCGTCGAGGCGCTGGTGCTCGTTGGTCGGCGCGTCCTCCGACGGCGGCCGGTACAGGTCCCGGGCGGCGAGGCCGGGCTGCATGTAAGAGGGCATCGCGTACTTCACGGCCTCGCTGGGCTCGCCGTTGTTCGGGTCCTTCTTGCCGGCCAGGAACTCCAGCCACCACTGCATCACCAGGGTCTTGTTGATCAGGTGCCCGGCGGCGAAGGAGTCCTCCAGGAAGTGGTCGCCGTAGCCGTTCTTGAGCAGCGCCTGCCGGGCGTGCTCGGCCACGTCCACCGAGATGTTCAGCGGGACGGTGCCGGCCCGGCTGTCGAAGTGCGCCTTGGCCTCCTCGACCGCCTCGTTGTGGAACTCCTCCCAGCGGTGCCACGAGTACGGCGCGAAGTGGCAGGCGTTGCGGGACAGCAGGCCCTTGTACCGGTCGGTGCCCAACTGCGCCGTGGCGTCGTCGATGGCGCTGACCTCGCCGGCCGCGTCCAGGCTCTCGAAGCCGATGAACTCCATCCAGTGGGTGGCCATCCCCTCCATGCCCGGGCTGTAGTCGCTCAGGCCGAGTTTGTCGCCGATCCAGTTCACCACGCCGGCCACGCCCTGGGCCCCGCTGCCGTGCTTGTACGCCGCGCTCGCGATGCCGTCGCGCATCTTCTGCAGGACCGGAATCAGCTCCTCGGCCGACATCGAGTCGGCCACCGACGGGTCCGGCAGGTAGTCCGACAGCGCGTTGACCTCGCCGTTGCTGGCCCACAGGCCGCTGCCCCGGAACTGGATCCAGCGGATGTCCGCGAAGTCCTTCTCGCCGGTCGGGTTGCCCCTGGGGTTGTCCCTGAAGAACAGCATCCGCTTCTCCAGCATGTCGAGCAGATGCCGGCGGTTGTTCAGGTTGACGTTCGGACCGGCCGCCGAGCTCAGATCGGCCGGCGTGGCGTCGCCGAGCATCGTGTGCTCCCAGGACGAGTGCCGGGCCAGGCAGGCGCCAGTGCCGTTGGGCACGACGACCGGCGCCGCGCCGGGGCCGCCGGCGTCGGCACCGGCACCAGCGCCACCTCCGGCACCGCCGCCCGCGGGGCTGCGCCGCGCCAGCAGCGCATCGGCGACCGTGTCCGCGTCCCGCTCGGCCCGGTCCGCCGGATCGCTGACCGTCATCTCGCTGGCCAGCGAGGGTCCGCTGTCCTGCTGGAGAGTGTGCGTGACCTCGTGGGCGAGCAGCCAGTAGCCGCTGGAGGAGCCGGGGTCGTACTGGTTCCGGCCGAAGTACACGTCCTGGCCGACGGTGAACGCCTGCGCGCTGATGTCAGAGGCCATCGACGCGGACACGGTGTCGGTGTGCAGCCGCACCGACGACAGCGAGACGCCCAGGCCGGACTCCAGGTCCCGGCGGGGCTGCTCGGGGATCGGCTGTCCGCCGGAGGGCAGCCGGTCGGCGAAGCCGTCCGGCGCGCTCGCCCGGCCCTGGGCCGAGCGGAGCAGGCGGCCGATGGCGGCGTTGCCCGCGTCGGCCGGGACGGGTACCGGTGCCTGGACGTCCAGGGCCGGCGCGGGCGCCGGGGCGGACGTCGGACCGGACGTCGGGCCGGTGTGGTCGGCCTGTCGGCCGGTGTGGTCGTGAGCCGGCTCGGTGAGCCGCCTGCGCACATTCATGTCGATCCCCCTCTGTGTCCGGGCCCAGGATGGTCAGGGCTCGAATTCGTGGCGCGGGCGCTCGCCGTCGGTGTGGCCGCCGCCAGCGCCCGGACCTGCGGCACCAGCCCCTCGCACGTCCGCTGCAGCACCCGGGCCGCCCGTGCCAGGCTCGGATCCGACAGCCGGTCCTGAGCCGTCCGCGTCCAGTCCCGGTGCAGCCCGATCAGCTGCCCGAGCGCGTCCTGCGGCGAGCTGTCCGGGGCCAGCGCGAGCCGCGCGGCCGGAGTCGTGCCCTGCCCGCCGAGCAGCCGCTCCATCGCCGCCAGCAGTTCCGGGCGCGCGGCGACCGCGCCCAGCCGCAGCTCCCCGAGCAGCCGGAGCTCGGCGAGCTCGTGCGCGCCGCCGCGGATCCGTTCCGCCTCCTGCAGCAGCCGGCGCGCGCCCGGGACCGGGTCGAGGCGGGCCACGCTCTCCACGGCCCGGAGTGCTCCGTCCGCCTTCAGCACGTCCCGGCGCTCGGCGAACTGGCTGAGCAGCAGGGTGCGCAGCTCTGTCAGACCGCTGCGATCGTGCAGCGCGGCCCGCAGCGCTTCCGCGTCACGCACCCCGTCCCGGATCAGCGACAGGGTCAGCCGGACCCCGAAGAGCCCGAGCGTGTCGAGCAGCCGCCGGCGGCCGGACGGCGGCACCGGCACCGCGTTGTAGGGCGCGCAGAACCGGGTCGCGGACAGGACCAGCGCAGCCGTCGCCGCCGGGCCCGCGTCGGCCAGCGCGACCAGGTCGGCGAGGTCGGCCGCGGTGAGCGCGGCGGCGGCCTCGGCGAGCAGGCCGGCGACCGGCAGGACGGTGTACACCAGGCCGCGCAGCAGCGGGTCGGACCGGTACCCGGCCGCCGCCTGCGCCGCGTACTCCAGGGCGCCGGGCACGCCGCCGCCGAGCTCGTCGGCCCGGGAGAGCACGCCGACGGCGTGGACCGGTCCGGTCCGGTCGGACGCCGGATCGCGGAAGGCGTCGAGGAAGTCGACATCGCTGGCGTGCAGGTGCCGCAGCAGGTACAGGACCGCGTCCACCTGGCCGGTGTCGTCCAGGAACTCCTCGGTGCGCCGGCCCGCCGACTCGGTGAGCGAGCCCAGGCCGGGGGTGTCGATCAGGGTCATGGTGCGCAGCTGCGGGCTCGGCAGGCCGACCTCGACGCGGTCCACGTCCTGCGGCCGCCGGCCGCCGAGGTCCAGGGCCCAGCCCCGCTCGGTGCGGTCCAGCGGCAGCCCGGCCGGCGGGCCGGAGCGGCCGAAGGCGGTCGCGGACGCCGCGGCGGCGTGCTCGTACCAGGTGACGACGCGGGTGCACTCGCCGGCGTCGGTGGCCGCGATCCGGGCCCCGACCAGCGCGTTGAGCAGGGTCGACTTCCCAGCTTTGACCCGGCCGACGATGGCCACGCGCAGCGGCCCGTCCAGCCGGGCGGCCACCGAGGTCAGGGTGCTGCCGCCGGGGCGGCCCCGGTAGGTGCGCGCGGCTTCGTCCAGCAGGGTCCGTACCCGGGATGCGAGGGCGGTGGACGGATTCGTGTCGGCTGCGCTGGCCGCGCCGGTCGTGCTGGTCGCTCCCGCCGGCCCGCTCGGCCCCGCCGGCCCGTCCGGCCAAGTCGGCCAAGCCGGCCCCATCGCTCCCGTCACCGGACACTCCCCGCTCCGGCCAGCCGCTCGGCCTGCGCCAGCAGCCGCGAGACCTCGGTCACCTCGCTGCGCGCCTGCTCCGTCCGAGTCTGGGCGGCCTGCCGGTCGGCGTACGCCGCGCGCTCCGCGGCCTGCTGTTCCTGCCGCACCGACGCCGTCAGCTCCGCGCTCTGGTCCAGGAAGTAGTCCCGGACCCGGCCCCGGCTGTGCCGGATGAGATCGGCGGCCGCGCGGGCGGCGTCGGCGCGCGACTGGCCCAGATACGCCGCCACCGCGCGGCCGGCCTCGCCGCGCGCGGCGTCCAGCCGGCCGGTCCGGTAGCCGCCGACCGCCTTGGCCGCGAACGCCGTGCCCAGGACCGCGGTGATCGGCAGCGCGATCAGGAACCCCGGATGCAGCGTGGTGACCAGCAGCGTGGTCACCACCGAGCTGGACAGCGACCAGCCCCGGGCGGCCTGCATCCCGACCTCCAGCTTGCCGGCGCCCCGGCCGTCGAGCCGGCTCAGCGTCAGGCCGCCGGCCGGCCCGCCGGCGCCCCGCGCCACCGCGCCCACGTCCTCGGCGCCGGCGTCGAACAGCGCCGAGACCTCGCCGGCCGCCTCGTCGATCAGGGCGAGCAGCCGGGTGTGGACGTCGGTGAGCTCCTGGTTGGTGCGGCGTTGCAGCCACGGCGTGATCTCCGGCCAGTCCCGGGTCGGATCGGACTCCTTGATCCGCTTGCCGGCCTCGGCCTCCAGGCGCCGGCAGGCCTCGGCGAGGTCGGCGTCGACCCGGGCCTGGATGTCGGCGAACCGGTCGTTGACGGTGTTCAGCCAGCGCGAGGCCTGCGCCCCGGACACCGCCAGCGCGCGCCGCCGCCGGTCCTCGACGCGGCGCAGCGTCTCCGCACGCTGATCCGGCTCGGTGAGCGCGGGGTGCTCGGTGGACAGGGCGTCCGACAGCTGCCGCAGCGCGCCGTGCACCGCCGCCGCGGCCTGCTGCCGGGCCCGCTCGGCGCGCCGGGCCAACAGCTGCGAGCCGATCCGGTCGACCAGCACCGGGAACCCGCTCTCGGCCAGCAGCGCCGGGTCGCCGGTGTCGAGCGCGAGCTCGCGCAGCGGCGCCGACACCGCGACGATCTCCGCCCGGATCCCGGCGTCCCGCAGGTGCGCGCGGTCCAGGTCGAGGATCCGCCGCCACTGCGGATACAGGTCGATCTTCGTCATGACGCAGAGCACGTTCGGGCACACCGCCGCCGCGTGCCGGAGGAATTCGACCTCTGACGCGGTCAGTTCCTGGGAGGCGTCGGTCACCACGATCACGCCGTCCGCCAGCGACAGCGCGCGCATCGCGGCCGCCGCGCCGGCCGCGGCGAACCCGCCGCCGATGCCCGGGGTGTCCAGCAGCACCAGGCCGTCGCGGAGCAGTTCCCTGGGGAGCGTGATCTCGACGGTCCGCAGCGGGTTCCCGCTGTCGTCGGTGCCGCGCAGGGCGTGGTCGGCGGCGGCGCGGACGTCGATCGGGACCGGCGCGCCTTCGGACGGCGCGTGTTCGGATGGCACGGTCTCCCAGGGGCCCTCGGCACGGACGCAGGCCTCGGCGGTCGCCCCGTACCGCACCACGGTCGGCACCGCCGTGTGCGCCACCGGATCGCTCCCGCACACCGGCACCCCGAGCAGCGCGTTGAGCACCGTGCTCTTGCCCCGCTTGAACTCCCCAGCCACCAGCACGTTCCACGCCCCGGAGGCCAGCCGCCGCTTGCTCAGCGCCAGTTTCTCGGCCAGGTCCGGACGCTCGGCGGCGCGGGCGCGCGCGGCGGACTCGTCGAGCAGGCGCACCAGCTCGACGGTGCGGGCGGCGTCGCTCACCTGGTCGCTCACCTGGTCCATGGGACTTCAGTGGATGCCCGCGTCGTGCACGTCGCCGTGGTCGACGTGGTGATCGGCGTGCTGGTCGGGCTCCGGATACCAGAGCATGGCGCTCGCCAGCGCGGGGTCGGTGTGGTCGACGGCGTCCGCGGCGGTGTGGTCGGTGCTGTCGTGGTCCGTGGTGTCGTGGTGGTCGGTGCCGTCCGCGCCGCCGTGGTGGTCGGTGTCGAGATGATGGTCTGCCGAGCCGTGATCCGCGCTGTGGTCCGCCGCGATGTCCGTGGCATGATCCGCTGCCGGGGCGGCCGGTGTGGAGACGTTCGGCGCGGCGGTCATTTGCTGACTGGCGTCGAGCACCGACGCGTGCGTGTCCATCGCATGCGGATCGGCCGCGAGTCGGGCTTCGAAGTCGTCCACCAGGCTGCCAGTGGTCTGCTGATGAGCGTCGGCTTGATGAGTGTCGGCCGGGGCCGCGGCGGCCGGCGTGCCCGAAGCGGCGGTCGCAGGCGCCGCGGCCGTCGGGGTGCCGGGGGAGAGCCCCGGGATCACCGCGGCGTAGTTGAACCGCGTGGTGTTCGCGTTCCAGGAGCCGACTCCGTAGGCGGGGCCGAGGGCTTCCATGGTCTTGCCGTCGCCGAGGCTGATCGCGACGTGGCCGTGCGCGGGCTGCCCGTCGTCCGGATTCGAGCTGAAGTTGAACAGCAGCGCACCCGGCGTGTGCACGGCCTGGTCCACCGGGATCACGTGGCCGCCGTGCTTGAGGAACTCGTACTGCTCCGAGGCGGTGCGCGGCATGCTGATGCCGACCCGGTGCGTGGCCCACTGGACCAGGTCCGAGCAGTCGAAGGCGCTTGGGTGCGGGTTGTTGAAATCCGCGTTGGCGCCGTATATGTACTGGTCTCCCGTCTGCGCCACGGCCGCGTGCAGGAACTCCTGGAGGCGTTCGGAGTCAGCGCTCTGCGTCGCCGGCGACGGAATAGTCGGAACCGGCGGGGCCACGGTGTGGTCGGACGCGTGCGTGGTCGAGGAGTCCGGCGCGGTCGGTGTCACTGGTGTCGTCGGCTGCGTCGGAGTAGTGGGCGTGGTCGGGGTGGCGGGCGCCGTCGGCGTGGCCGCCGCGGCCGGCGTGCTGCCCGCCAACGGAATGCCGTAGTCCGCGCCGAGCCGGACGTCGCCGCCGGCGGTCGCGGTGTGGCCGGGGGCGTCAAGGGTCTGCGGTCCGGTTCCGGTCCCCGTCCCGGTCGTGGTCCCGCTCGCGGTGGCCGGAGCGGCGAGCGGGATCCCGTAGTCCGCGCCCGGCCGGGTGTCGTGCCCCGACGCGGCGCCGAGGCTGGAGTCCGGCGTGGCGGCGGCGTTGGCGACAGTCACCGCGTTGGAGCCGTCCGCGGCGCTCGTGCTGTTCGCGGCATCGGGGTTCGCGGCGGCGTTCGGCGCGGCGGTGTTGGCCGTGTTGGCCGTGGTGGTCGGCGGAGGCGCGATCGCCTGGTCCTCGGTGGTCGGGGCGCCGGTCATCGTCACCTGCCCGCCGGCGGACACGCTCCCGGTCGGGTCGGCGACGGCGTGGATCCCGGCGCCGCCACCGGTCGCCGAACCCGCGCTCTCGTGGTCGCCGTACGCGGCGGTGCCGGTCCAGACGCCGTGGCCCGGGCCGTCGCCGTACGCGATCGCCGCCTGCTCGGCGTCGGTCCGGTAGCGCAGGTACCGCGCGGCCGCGCCGCCGTGCGTCGTGGTCCACGGCGACATGTCCTTGCCGCCGTTGGAGACCAGGAACGCGGCCTTGGCGTTCTGCACCGGGTCGTACAAGTTCGGGAATCGCGCCAGCAGATCGGGATGCGCCAGGGCGTTGATCTGCCACAATCCGCGGCTGTCCTCGTTGACCGGGTTGTGCGAGCCGGTATTCCCGCCGGATTCGGCGAGCGCGACCGCGGTCATGGTCGCGGACTGGTCCGGGGAGAAACCGGCCTGCCGCGCCACGGCGTAGATCATCTCAGCGGATATCCTGGGCACAGATGTAAGGGTAATGCGCGGGTGTTGTCTGGTTGTATCTTTTCCTTGCGTATCAGGGTGATCACTGATGCGCGGGGGAGGGGGAGAAATGCCTGACGACGACGTGTCGCGGCGGGTCCGGACTGCGCCTTGGGAGGCATTCGCCGACACGCTGCTGCAACGCGAAGCGTTGATTTGTCGCGTGGCTATGGGGAGATCCCCTAGGGATTTCGCCGGAATGTATGTGGACGATATTGAGGCGGAGCAAATCCTGGCCACGCTGCCAGGTCTGACGGGTCCCTCGCCCGAGCAGGTCGGCACCGTGCGAGCCAGGCTGCGGCCGGTGATGGACAAGGCGGAAGCGTGGTTCGAGACCTCGTTGGCCGACGGCTCGGCCGCATTCCGGGTTTCCGAGTCAGCCGCCGTACTCACCGCATCCGATGCCTCCGATGCGACCGCCGTATCCGACGAGCCCGGATCCGACTTCGCCCGCCTGGTGGCCGTCGCGCGCCTCAACGGCGTTGATGCTCGCGTGCTCGCGGTGCTGGCGGCCGTGGAGATGTCCCCGCATCGCATGCGTCTGGTCACGTACATCCAGGACAACGTCCAGCTGCCCCGCTTGACCGTGGCGAGCATGGACCGGATGGTGCCTGGCGCGGCCCGGCGCTTGGCGCCCGGCGCTCCGCTGCGGCGGTCCGGGCTGGTGCAGACGGCGCCGGACGGGCCGTGGGCCACCCGGATGTGCTGGCCGGCCGAGCGCGTCGCCTGGGCGCTGGCCGGCGACGACTCGCCCGACCCCGGGCTGCCGGCGGGGGCCGTCCGGCTGGACGCCGCGGATCCGCGCGCCGCTGATCCGGCGGCGGAGCCCGAGCTGCTGCTGGTGTCCGGTTCGGACGCGGACAGCCGGCTGGCCGCCGTCCGCCGCGCCTGGCCCGGGCGCCGGCTGCTGGTGACCCGGCCGCCGGCCACCGAGCAGGAGTGGTCCGCGGTGGCGCGCGAGGCGGCGGTGGGGGGCCGGGCCGTGCTCCTGCGCCTTGCCGGGACCCTGGACCCGGCCGCCGCCGACCGGGTCGCGACCCTGACCGAGCTGAGCTGGGCCTTCAGCTCCCCGCGCGAGCTGGCGCTGGACACTCTGCCGGCGCGGCCGTGGTCCGAGGTCCGGCTGGAGTCCGAGGCCGCCGACGCCGCGGACTGGCGGCGGGTGCTCGGCGTGCCGCCGGACCCGGCGTACCCGCTGTCCCGCGAGCAGCTGCGGCTGGTCGCCGCGGCCTGCGGCGGCGACCCGGCCCGGATCGGGGACGCCGTGCGGCGCCTGGCCGGCGGGCACCTCGACGGGCTCGCGGTGCGGGTCCGCCCCCGGCGGACGATGGCCGACCTGGTGCTGCCCGCCGACGAGACCGCCCGGCTGCGGGAGCTGACGGCGCGCTGCCGCGGGCGCGGGGTGGTCTACCGGGAGTGGGGGTTCCTGCCGCTGCCGTCCAGGGGAGTGGTCGCGCTGTTCTCCGGGCCCTCGGGGACCGGCAAGACGCTGGCGGCCGAGGTGGTCGCCGGCGAGCTCGGGCTGGACCTGTACAAGGTCGACCTGTCGTCGGTGGTGAGCAAGTACATCGGCGAGACCGAGCAGAACCTGGAGCGGATCTTCCAGGCCGCCGCGGCCGGCGACCTGGTGCTGTTCTTCGACGAGGCCGACGCGTTGTTCGGCAAGCGCTCGGACGTCGGCGACGCGCACGACCGGTACGCCAACATCGAGGTCGCGTACCTGTTGCAGCGCCTGGAGACCTACGACGGCCTGGTGGTCCTGGCCACCAACCTGCAGCGCAACATCGACGAGGCGTTCCTGCGCCGCATCTCGGTGTCCATCGACTTCGCCGCCCCGGACGAGGACCACCGCCGCCGCATCTGGGAGCAGGCGTTCCCGGACACGGCGCCGGTGGACGTCCTGGACTTCGGCTATCTGGCCCGGCAGTTCAAGATCACCGGCGGCGTCATCCGCAACGCGGCCCTGGGCGCTGCGTTCCTGGCCGCCGAGGCCGGCGGCGCCGGGATCACCATGGAGACGGTCGTCCTCGCGCTCAAGCGCGAGTTCCAGAAACTCGGGCGGCTGCGCACCGAGGTCGATTTCGGGCCCTACTTCTCGCTCGTGGACGGGGATCACGATGTTCCATCTGCTCGATGAGTCACTGGAGGAATTCCTGCGCACGGCGGTGCCGCTCCCGGCACGCGAGATCGACATCTCCTTCGCCGCGCCGGACAAGGACTGGGCCGCGAAGGTGTCGCGCCCGACGATCAACCTCTACCTGTGGGACGTCCGCCGGAACCTGAAGGACGGCGAACTCGGCATGGTCGAGGTCCGCGACTCCGCCGGCCGCCTCAGCCGCCGCGCACCGCTGCCGCGCGTCGACTGCCGCTACCTGGTCACCGCCTGGACGGCCGACGTCCGCGACGAGCACTCCCTCCTCGGCGCCGCACTGGTGGCGCTGCTGAAGTACTCCGAACTGGAGCGGCCGTACCTGAAGGGCGCGTATCAGGACATCGAGCCGGTGCCCGCGATCGAGATCGGCGCCGGCGACGGCCGCGACAACTCTGATTTCTGGTCAGCGCTCGGCGGCCAGTTCAAGCCCGGCCTGGACCTGACGGTCACGGCCACCGTGGACGCGGCGCTGCTGACCCCGGCCGGCCCGCCGGTCGAGCGACTGACGATCACCACGACGACGACGGCTGCCCCGGCTGCCACAGCCGCTCCGGCCGACGGCGGCGGCACGGACGCCCGCACCTACGTCGCCGGCCGCAGCGAGCACCCGGCGGGCACCCCGGTGTCCACCGACCACGGCGCGACGACGGTCGCCGCCGACGGCACGTACCTGGTGCCGGCCGAGCCGGGAGACGAGGTGCGGGTCGAGGGCGACGTCGTGGGGCGGGTCGGGGACAGCGGTCCGGTGCGGTAGCCGGGGGGCTTCACACTGTCTGCCGTGCGTGCTGCCCGGGCGTGGAAAGCTTCGCTCAGCAGGAGAACGCGCTGGCCCAGCGGCCGGGTTGGCTCCCGGCCCTGTCGGGTTCTCGCCAAATCAGGCCCCTGACCGAGACTGTGCCTGTCTGGTTGATTGGGTGCGTCCCACCGATCTTCACCAGAGGGAATCAGGGTGCGAAACCATAGAACTCGAATCGCCCGCGTGGCGGCCTTGGGTGTCGCCGCGACGGCTTTCGCGGCGCTCACCGTCCTGCCTGAGGGAGCCTCCGCTGACGTCGCCAGGGCCACGCCTTCGGCGACCCCGGCCGCATCGGGCCTGACCGGCCAGGTCGTGCTGCCCACCGGTGACAGCGTCACCGTGTCCCCGGCGGGCATGCGGGTGCAGCCCGGCGGGCCGAGCAACGCCTTCAGCACCTTCACCGGCGCGAACGGCGACAACTATCTGATCCCGGCCGAGGCGGTGCCGTTCGCCGGCCGGCTGCTCGACCTGTCGCTGTTCGACGTCACCCGGCTCGCCGCCACCGCGCCGAACGGGCAGGTTCCGGTGTCGCTCGCGTTCCGGGCCGGGGTGACGCCGAGCGCGCCGGCCGGCGTCACCCTGACCTCGGTCGCCGGGCAGACGGCCACCGGCTACCTGACCCCGGCGTCCGGGGCGGCGTTCGCCGCCGCGCTGCGGCAGCAGATCGCCGCCGACAAGGCCGCGGGCCGGACCGTGGGCAGCGGCGACCTCCTCGGTCTGGCCTCGATGCGGCTGGCCGGTGTCGGAACGCCGGTCACCCCGGCCTACCCGATGCGGATCCTGCAGGTGAACGCCGTCGGGACCGACGGGGCCGCGCTCAACGGCTACGTCACGGTGATCAACACCGACGACTCGCGGATCATGACGCTGAGCGAGCCGGTCGAGAACGGCGTCGCCCGGATCGCGCTGCCCGCCGGGAACTACGCCGCCTACATGAGCGACTACTCCTACGACTCCATCGGCGACATCACCGCGGACGCGCAGGTCGCGGTCAACGACTTCGCGGTGCCCGCGTCGGGCGACGTGCCGGCGCTGACCCTGGACGCGCGGACCGCCACCGTGCCGGTCTCCATCACCACGCAGCAGCCCTCGACGCCGCAGGACAAGATGCAGCGCATCACGCGGACGCCGACACAGGGCCCTGCCGTCGTGCTCGGATCGTTCTTCATCTACACCGGCGCGACGCCGATCACGGTGTCGCCCCAGCCGGCGGCGAAGGTCGGGAAGTTCCTGATGGACACGTTCGAGGCCGCGGCCGGCCCGGCCGGCGGCGTCTCGAACCAGAGCCAGTACCAGTACTTCATGGACTTCCCCTCGGACCACATCGACGCCGACCAGTCCCATCACCTCGTCGACCGCGACCTGGCGGCCGAGACCGAGGACATCGACTCCGATCCGGCGCTCGCCGGCACCACACGCGGCGTCGACGCCGCACCGGTGGTGCCGACCGCCGGAGACGCCTTCATGTTCGGAACCGGCATGCCGCTGAAGTCGACGTCGTACTTCACCCCGGGGCGCTGGGTGACCGGCGTCAGCGGTCCCTGGGCGAGCGCGCCCGGCGGCCTGCAGGGACTGGGCCTCCAGTCCGGCGCGAAGACGTACTACGCCGGTCAGGTTTCGGAGCGCACCTGGGCCAAGGCGCCGTCCGCCCCGGTCTTCGGCCGCTACCCCGAGGCCGCGGCCGACCAGGACTGCCAGGCGTGTGTCGGCGCCGGAAACATGGACCTTGAGTTCGACGACACCGGCGACAGCAACCCGGACACCATCGGTGCGGGCATCGGCGACACGACCACCGCTGCCTTCTACTGGAACGGCCAGCAGGTCTCCCAGCCGTCCGGCCCCTTCCAGGCCCCGCAGATCATTCTGCCGAACATCGGCGCCGGCCCGGCGACCGTCCGCGCGGTCCTGGACGCCTCCCGCCCGGCCGGAGCGACGCAGTCCACGAAGACGCACACCGACGTGACGTTCCAGTACACCGGCAAGACCGACGCGTGGTCCACGCTCCCGGACGGGAACTACTGCCCGGCGGCCCGGGCCGCGGGCCAGCCGTCGGCGCCGTGCCAGATCATGCCGATCCTGACCATCGGCTACAAGTACGGCGCGCTGTCGAAGACCAACGTCTCGACCGGCCGGAACCAGGTGCTGGTCCTGGATGTCGGCCACCACTCCTTCGGCGGGCACGGCTCGCTCGCCCCGGTGGTCTCGGCGCAGGTATCAGTGTCCTTCGACGGCGGCACCAGCTGGCAGGACGTGCCGACCCTCGGCGCCGTCGGTCACTACGTCGCGCAGTGGTGCAACCCCGCGCCCGGGACCTCGGTCACGGTGCGCGTCACCGCGACCGACGCGATCGGCGGCTCGATCACGCAGACCGTCACCAACCCCTACACCGTCGGCTGACCGGCGCGCCGGCAAGGAGATTCCCGCAGACATGAAGTCACGAATAAGAGTCCTGGCATTCCTGGCCGCCGGCGTCACCGCGGTTCTCGGCTTGGCGACATCAGTCGCGCCGACGGCGAGCGCGGTGACCACGACGACAGCGACAACCGCGCACAGCGACGGAACCCAGCCCGGTGCGGCTCGCTCGGTACCCGTGTGCGCCACGGCCCTCCCCGGCCACGCGAGCTGCTTCGCCCGAATCCGGACCGACGTCCACGGCGGCACCGGAGTCCGGGGCCCGGCCGCCGGTCGCGCCACCGCGGCGGCCGCGACGCTGCCGGCCGGCCTGAGCCCCACCGACCTGCGCGCCGCCTACAGCCTCCCGGCCACCGGCGGCGCGCACCAGACCGTCGCGATCGTCGACGCGGGCGACGACGCGACAGCCGAGGCCGACCTCGCGGTCTACCGCACCACCTACGGTCTGCCCGCGTGCACCACCGCCAACGGCTGCTTCACCAAGGCGAACCAGCGCGGAGCCGCCACGCCGCTCCCGCCCGACCAGGGCTGGAGCGTGGAGATCGCGCTCGACCTGGACATGGTCTCGGCGGCCTGCTCGCAGTGCCACATCCTGCTCGTCGAGGCGGACGACGCCACCACCGACAACCTCGCCGCTTCCGTCGACGAAGCGGTGGCGTTGGGAGCGAACGAGGTCTCCAACAGCTACGGCGGTCCCGAAAGCTCCGACTCGGCACGGCTCGCCCCGCACTACTCCCATCCCGGGGTCGCGATCCTGGCGTCGAGCGGCGACAACGGCTTCCAGCCGGCCAGCGCCCCGGCCGTCTACAGCAGCGTGATCGCCGCGGGCGGCACCACACTGACCCGCGTGACCAACGCCCGCGGCTGGTCCGAGACGGCGTGGTCGGGGGCCGGCAGCGGATGCTCGGCCTGGTTCGCCAAACCGGCGTGGCAGACCGATCCGAACTGCCCCGGACGCATGGTCGCCGACGTCGCAGCCGACGCCGACCCGAACACCGGCCCCGCCGTCTACTGCACGCAGGGCTGCCGAGGCTGGGCCATCATCGGCGGCACCAGCGCCTCCTCACCGTTCCTCGCCGGTGTCGTCGCCCTCGGCGGACACCCGGGGCGGTTCCCCGACGCGTCGTACCTGTACGCGCACGCATCTGGCCTCAACGACGTGGTCGGCGGGAACAACTCGGTGAGCGGCATGGACTGCGGCGGCGACTACCAGTGCAACGCGGTGGTCGGCTACGACGGTCCGACCGGATGGGGAACACCGAGGGGCCTGGCAGACTTCTGAGACCGGCCGTCCCGCGCGACGGCGGTCGGGAGTTCGATCTTCACCCTGAATCAGCTCCCGCACAAAGCTCTTTGTGCGGGAGCTGATTCAGGGTGGCGCGGCGTATCCGGATACTGCGCTACCCGGATTGCACGGTCCGGAGTTCGTCGGCCATCGCCTGTCGGCGTTCGGCGGGGAGCTGACTGAGGCGCGGGAACTCGTCCTGCTCCTCGTGAGTGGCGTGAGCGAGGACGGCTTGGTGGAACGCCTCGATTTTGGCGTCGAACTGCGGGTGGCCGGTGCCGAGCTTCTTGAGTTCGGCGATCCGCTGATCGGCTTGTCTCTCCTCCGCGATGCAGGCCATGGCGACCAGGTCGCCGCCGTCATGCTTGCCGGCGCGCGTCACGGGGTGCACGACCTGCTGCTCGCCGCTCTCGTGGGTGTGAAGCAGGGTGATGAGTTCGCCGAACAGCTGCTCCTTGGCATCGCCGGAGGCCGCCTGGACCCGGGCGAAGGTCTCCTTGACGTGCTCGTGCTGGGCGAGGAGGACGTCGACGATGTCGTCGATGTCGTCACCGCCCGGCCGACCGGTCCCGGTGTCGGTCTCGGTGTCGCGCTGCTCGATGAACTCCTTGAACCGTGCTGTGTCGGCCTTGATCTGGCGGCCGTCCGTCCCGTCGGCGCTGCCGACCTTCTCCACCAGGCCCCGGGGTTGCCAGGCGAGGCGCACGGTGACCCTGGTCTCGGTGTCGCCGAGCCGGTGGAACGTCACGACTCCGGCATGGCTGGTGTCCCCGTCGGTGCTCTTCCAGGCGATGCGCTCGTCGGGGTGCTGTTCGGTGATCTCGGCGTCGAACTCGCGCCGTGCCCCGCCGACGTTCGTCACCCAGTGGCTGTGCCGGTCGTCGATCCGGCTGATGGACTCGACGCCGTTCATGAACTCCGGGAACGACTCGAACCGCGTCCACTGGTTGTAAGCGGTGCTGATCGGCACGTTCACGTCGACCGATTCGGTCACGTCACTCATTTCCGAGCCCCTTGCCTCGTTCGTGCGAAGCCTCCTGCTGCCCGTGCCGCACAACCACAAACAAGCCCGTCGCCGTGCCGGGAACAGGCCGCGGGGATAAGGCGCTCGGCGGGCGCATGTTCCTGGCGGTTGTGGGCAGCGATGAGGGCATCCCGCTGTGCGGGACTCGATAGGAAGGACGGCCGCCATGAGTGCAGCCAGCAAGGTCAAGGACGTTGCCAAGAAGGTCAAGGGCAAGGCCGGGGGTGCCGGCCGGGACGCCAAGGGCCGGTTCAAGACGAGCGACGGCGCGGCCGCGGGCGATCCGCACCTGCCGGCGGAAGGCACGGCAGGCCAGGTCATCGGCAAGGCCAAGAAGACCGCCGGCAAGGCCGGCGTGGCGACACAGGGTGTTGCCAAGCGCGCCGCCGCCGGTACGAAGAAGAAGGCGAAGCCCGCGGCGAAGTGAGGTCGGGCGGGCAACCGTGGGCCGGGCGACCGTCGGCCGGGCGACCGCCGACGGTGCCGGCCACACCAGGCTCCTTGACGACGTGAGACCGGTGGTGCCGGACTGCGTGCGGACGATCGAATACTCCGCTCGGCCCGGCACCACCAGAGCGTCCTCGCGATGCGCCTGGTGAAATACGCTTGAAGATACGAACTCACCACCTCGTCGCTCTCCGACGGGGCTCACGCCGCTCTGGACCCCGGTGGCGCCTGACAGTCAGCAGGCGAACCGAGGTGGAGCCGGATGGCGAGAACGTCTGAAGGAGAACTGGCCGAGAACCGGCCCCGGGCAGGGGTTCTGGTGCGACGGTTGGGCAATCCGGGGTCGGCGATCCATGACGGCCATGGTGGCGGTGATACGGACGCGCCGGCCGCGGAGCTGTTCGCACAACGCTACCGGCTGGGGTCTGTTCTGGGCCGCGGCGCGACCGCGCTCGTTTACCGGGCGGTGGACGAGCGGCTGCGGCGGCCGGTGGCGCTCAAGGTGTTCCGCCTCGACGCGGATGGGGACGCCGATGCCAGTACCAGCGCCGATCTGGAGCAGCGATTTGTGACCGAGGCGCGGCTGCTGGCCCGCCTGCACCACCCGGGCCTGGTGGAGATCTTCGACTTCGGGCAGCTTCCGCAGGGCCCTTACCTGGCGCTGGAGCTCATCTCCGGCCCCACGCTCCATGGCCTGATCGCCGCCGGACCGGTGCCGTTCGCCGACACGATGCGCATCGGCCGGTCCGTGGCCGCCGCCTTGGCCTACATCCACGCCGCCGGCGTGGTCCACCGCGATGTGAAGCCCTCGAACATCCTGCTCGACGAGCACGGCTTGGCGCGCCTGACCGACTTCGGGGTGTCCCTCGCGGCGGACGCGGCCGGGACCACCGGGGTCGGGGACATCGTGGGTACGGCCGCCTACCTGGCCCCCGAGCAGGTCCTCGGGGCCCGTGCGGGCTCGGCGGCCGACGTCTTCGCGCTGGGGCTGGTGCTCATCGAGTGCCTCACCGGCCACCGCGAATACCCGGGATCGCCGGCCGAGTCGGCCGTCGCACGGCTGCACCGGCTTCCGGGCGTGCCTCAAGGCCTGCCGCGCGGGGTGTCGCAGCTGCTGGAACAGATGACGGCGTGGGATCCGGCCGAGCGCCCCGACGCCCGGGCGTGTGCGGTGGTCTTCGGCCGACCCGGCCCCGTGCGTCTCGCGCCGGAGCCGTCGGGGGAGCCGTCGCAAGAGCAGGCGGTGGCTGTGTTCGGCTCGGACGAGCGGACTGCCTGGATCCAGCCCGCGGTCACGCGCTCGGCCTCCAGCGCCCAGCCGTTCGGCAGACGGCTTTCGGTGGTGCTGGCGGCCCTCGCGGCCCTGGTGGCGGTGTGGCCGTCCTCGCGATGGTCGGCGTCGCGGCGATCGCGTCCGGCGCCGACGCCAGAAGTCCCGCTGTGCGGGTTCCGGCCGTTGTAGCCAATCCCGGCCCCCGTCACTGCTTCTTCTCGTCGTGGCCGCCGAAGCCCTTGCGCATCGCGGACAGGGCCTTGTCGGCGAAGTCGTCCAGGCCGCGGGAGGCGAACCGCGAGTACAGCGCGGTGGTGAGCACCGGTGCGGGAACACCTTCGTCGATGGCCGCGATCGACGTCCACCGGCCCTCGCCGGAATCGGACACGCGCCCGGTGAACTCCTCCAGGTCCGCGGACTGGGCCAGGGCCGCCGCGGTCAGGTCCAGGAGCCAGGATTCGACGACGCTGCCCCGGCGCCACACCTCGGCGATGGCGGCGATGTCCAGGTCGTACCGGTAGAACTCGGGCTGCTCCATCGGCGCGGTCTCGGCGTCGCCCCCGGCGCTGTCCCTGCCGGCGTCGGCGTGACGCAGGATGTTGAGACCCTCGGCCAGGGAGGCCATCATCCCGTACTCGATGCCGTTGTGGACCATCTTCACGAAGTGCCCCGCGCCGGAGGGGCCGCAGTGCAGGAACCCGTGCTCGGCCGGATCGGGCTGCCCGGTGCGTCCTTCGGTACGGGGCCTGCTGTCGATGCCGGGGGAGATCGACAGGAAGATCGGGCGCAGCCGGTCCACGGCGTCCGCGGCCCCGCCGATCATGAGGCTGTAGCCGCGGTCCAGTCCCCACACGCCGCCGCTGGTGCCGCAGTCGATCAGGTGGACGCCGCGCTTCGCCAGCTCGGCGGCGCGCGCGATGTCGTCGCGGTAGTAGGAGTTGCCGCCGTCGATGACCGTGTCCTGCGCGGTCAGGTACGAGGCCAACTCGTCGATGGCGGTGCCGGTGATCTCGCCGGCGGGCAGCATCACCCGGACCGCCCGCGGCGGGGACAGCTTGCCGGCCAGGTCAGCCAGCGACGAGGCGGCGGTCGCGCCTTCCTTCTCCAGTGCCGTGACCGCGTCCGGGTCGCGGTCGAACACCACGCAGGAGTGGCCGTCGCGCATCAGGCGGCGGGCGATGTTCGCCCCCATCCTGCCGAGCCCCACCATGCCGAGCCGCATCGGTTGCCGGGTTGTCATCGTCGCTCCTGGTGTCGTTCGATCGGGGCATCGTGCGAACGCGGTGGTTCGCGGGCCTCACAGTGCCCGGCGTGCTTGAGGACAAACGACCCCCTCTGTCACCACGCTCTCCTCGCTGCCGGAGCGCCCGAGCGCCCGAGCGTGGCGGGGCCGTCGGGGGAGCAGTAGGCTGACGGCGTCACCCCGGACCCGGCGGCGTCAGCATCCACGGCAATCGCGGATCGGCTGCAACGGTTCGGGGTTTGCCACGTCCGGGGCAGCCGCTTCCACGTCGATCCCATCCAGGGCTTCTTCACCGTCTCCACCTGGATCACCGCGCGCGGGATCCGGCGCGGCCCGGTGGGCGGGGACTACCGTGGGCAGTGGTCGGCGACGGCAATTCTGGCGGCTCACAGGGAAGGCGGTGGCGGCGTGGTCAGCGATCGGATGGCGATGGTCCTGGCGTCGCTGGACCGCACTTCGACACCGAACGGTACCGATGGCGGGCTGTCGACGACGGCCTGCGCGGCGGCCTCGACCGCGCTGGGAGTCGACGGCCTGTGCGCCGCGATGGGCACCGGCGCCGGCGGGACGGTGCTGGCCTTCGGCGCCCAAGCAATCAGCGCCGCGCTGGAGGACCTGCAGTTCACCCTCGGAGAAGGCCCTTCCCTGGAGGCCGTGGCCACGGGGACTCCGGTGCTGGTGGCCGACGTGGCCGCGGCCGCGTACCGCTGGCCGGCGTTCGCCGGCCCGGCCCTGGACTTGGGCGTGAACGCGGTCTTCGCGTTCCCGCTGCGGATCGGCGCGATCGACCTCGGCACGCTCACCGCCCACCGCGCCACGGCCGGCCCGTTGCGGCCCGGCCAGGTCACCGACGCGCTGGCCCTGGCCGACGCCGTCACGCTCACCGTGCTGCACCGCCAGTTCCCGGCCGGTACCGACCCCGGCGTGGGTCCGGACGACCATCCGGGTTCGGGGTGGGCGGCGCCAGCGACCTATCGCGCCGAAGTCCACCAGGCCACCGGCATGGTCAGCGTCCAGCTCGGAGTCGGCTTGGCCGAGGCTCTGGCCCGGCTGCGGGCCTTCGCCTTCGGGCGGGATCTGCTGCTGGCCGACGTCGCCGCCGACGTGGTGGCCCGCCGCCTGCGCTTCGACGAGGAGGACCGGTGACGGCCACCGGCGCGGTAGGGTTCGGCGGGCCTGGAAACAGGTCTACCGTGGAGGCATGCCCGTGACTCGTGAACGACAGCTCGTCGAGACGTTCGTCGAGGTGGCCGACACCCTGGTCGACGACTTCGACGTCATCGACTTCCTGCACCTGCTCGCCGAGCGGTGCGTGCGGCTGTTGGACGTCGACGCCGCCGGCATCATGCTCATCGACCGGCGCGGCAACCTGCACGCCGCGGCGGCCTCCGCCGAGAACGCCCGGCTGTTGGAGCTGTTCGAGCTGCAAACCGACGCCGGGCCCTGCGTCGACTGCTGCCGCACCGGCGCGCCCGTGGTCAACGCCGACCTCACCGCCAACGCCGCGCGCTGGCCCCGCTTCGCCGAAGCCGCCCAGGAATCCGGCTTCGTCGCCGTCCACGCCCTGCCGCTGCGCCTGCGCGAGTCCGTCATCGGCGCGTTGAACCTGTTCGCCGCCGACAGCCGGACACTGACCGAAGAAGACGTGCGCGTCGGCCAGGCGCTGGCGGATGTGGCGACCATGGGCATCCTTTCCCAGCGCAGCATCCATCAGGCCGAGCTGCTGGCCGCCCAGCTCCAGAACGCCCTGAACAGCCGCGTCACGATCGAACAGGCCAAGGGCGTGCTGGCCGAGCGCCGCCAGATCAGTGTCGACGAGGCGTTCACGCTGCTGCGCGGCTATGCCCGCGGCCACAACCTGCGGCTGTCGGACGTGGCCCGGGACGTCGCCAACGGCTCGGCGACCGCCGCGGAGCTGCTGCACGGAACCGGGGACCGCCTCTCCTAGCTCCTAGCGGCTCCTAGCGTCACGGCGGCACTGCTCCGCGTCGGCCGCCGGCGCGGTAGCCGTTGCCTGCGGGCTGGGCTGGCCGCACGCTCGGGCCGTTACGGTACAAGGCGAACCACGCTAGTCTGGCGACAGTTCTGTGACGCCCGAGTCCCCGGCGCCGTGGTTTTTCCGGCGCGATCTGTAGCGGGAGCAAGGCCCGGTCAAGAATCCAGCCGCCGCCCTGTCACCGAGGCAGTCAGCACCCTCATTCGCGAAAGCGCAGGGCGCATCCATGGACACCACCCCACCCGGTGAAGACCGGGACCCTGCAGTCGGTCGTTGCCTGGCATCCAGCGCCACCGATCCCAGCCGACCCCCGCCCGAGCCCGCCGAGCAAGCCGTGCGCGACGCTGAGCAGATCGTGTGCGACGCCTGGGTCCAGGCGCTGGTAACGCACCGGGATCAGGCGCACGCGGCGATGTTCGAAGCAGCAGCACACTGCGACGAGGTCCGGCGCAGCCTGGCCCGGGCCCTGGTGGAGCGGAAACCGGACTCGATCGCCACGGCGCACGCCGCGCTGGAGGAGGCACTGGCCGCCGGGCGTCGGGCAGCGCGGTCCTTCCAGCAGGCCCAGGAGGGACTGGCGCTGGAGCTCGACCTGGTGATATGGCGCAACATTCAGCGCCGGATGGAGGCGTGCGTCGCGCGCGACGGCGAGCCGACGCCACAGACCGCCCAGATCGAGCAACCGGAGCCCGACCGGGATCGACCCGCGCCGGTGCTGTCGCGGCTGCGCCGCCGGTTCTTACCCTGGCGCGGTACCTCGCCGTGATCTTCGCCGGGGCGGGTGGCGGCCGTCATGACGGCCGCCGCGTGTTCTCGTCAGGGTGATCAGCGCGGGCGCCGCGCCGTGTGGCGGCGCGGCGCCCGGCCGGGGGCGTCTGTGAATCAGGCCCCGTAGGCGGGCAGCGACGCCCAGCCGGCGATCCTGAAGCCGGCGCCGTCGCGGGCGACGGTCAGGGCGCTGTGACCGGAGAAGTGCGCGGGAAGGACCAAAGCCGTGTGGTCGACAGCCCAGCCGAGCAGGTTGGTGCGGGTGGCGTGCGCGCCGATCGGATCCTCGCAGAAGCAGCTGTGGATCCGAGGGTGGGCGACCTGCAGCGGGGTGTGCATCAGGTCCGCGGCGAACAACGCGTGCTCGCCGCGGGATCCCAGCGTCACCACACTGGACCCGGGGGTGTGCCCGGGGGCGGCCAGCAGACGCAGGTTCTCGTCGATCACGTGATCGTCCTCCCACAGCTGGACCTGTCCGGCTGCGTAGACGGGGGCGACACTGTCTTCGAAGACGTTCTCGTTCACTCCGCCGGCGATGTTCGGGTTGTTCGCCGGGTTCCAGTGCTCGAAGTCCGCACGCGGCATCAGGTAGGTGGCGTTCGGGAAGGTCGGGACCCACGCGCCGTCCACCAGGCGCGTGTTCCACCCGACGTGGTCGACGTGCAGATGGGTGTTGACCACCAGGTCCACGTCCGCGGGTTTGATCCCGGCCGCGGCGAGGTTGTCCAGGTAGCCCGTTTCGAGGTGGTCCCAGCCGGGCACGGCCGGGCGGGATTTGCCGTTGCCGACTCCGGTGTCGATCAGGATGGTGCGCCCGGCGCTGCGCAGCGCCCAGGTCTGCATCGCGACCTGTACGACGTTGTCCTCGCCGCTCAAGTGGTGGGGGATGAGCCAGTCGTGGTTCTCCTGCCACAACTGAGCCGGGGAGCCGGGAAAGAACTGCTCGGGGGTCATGCCCACCGGGCCGTGCATCTCCTCGATCCGGGCGACCGTGACGTCGCCCAGGGTGATCTCGTTCATCGGAAGTTCCTCGTCCTCTTCGGATGTGGCGCCGGCTGCGACGCCTGTGCTCCGGCGGCGCGCCGGTCTGGCGGCCCGCCGGTGTGGCTCCAGCCTCGGCGCCGTCGGTCCGAGCAACCAGATCTCCACCGGGGGTCCCCCGCGCGTGGGTCACCCCGACAGGGTGCGGCAGCCGTGCCCGGCAACAGGGAAGATGAAGTCATGGCCGATCAGCGCGGCGCCGGTGAGCTCGGCGCGTTTCTCAAAGCCTGCCGGGCCCGGGTCAGTCCGGAGCAGGCGGGGCTCACGCCCTATGGCACCAGCCGCAGGGTTCCGGGACTGCGCCGCGAGGAATTGGCGCAGCTGGCGGGGGTGAGCCCGTCCTACTACGCCCGGCTCGAACAGGGCCAGTCCCGGCACGCCTCACCCCAGGTGATCGACGCGATCGCCACCGCGCTGGAGCTCTCCACCGCTGAACGTGAGCACCTGCACGCCGTGGCCGCCGCCTCCGGCCGCACCCGCGCGCACCGCCCGCCGGCTCCCGAGCACGCCGACCCGGCCCTGCTGGAACTGCTCGACGCGATCGGCGACGTCCCGGCGCTCGTCCTGGGACGGCGCAGCGACGTCCTGGCCTGGAACCCGATGGGCCATGCCTTGCTGGCCGGGCACTTGAACCGCGCCAGTACAGCGGTGCCGGGTCGCCGGCCCAACATGACTGAGGCCGTCTTCACCGACCCCGAGACCCGCGCCCTCTACGCCGACTGGCCGTCCAAGGCCAGGGCGGTGGTCGGCAACCTGCGGCTGGTGGCCGGCGCGCACCCGGACGATCCGGCCCTGGCATCCCTGATCGGCAAGCTCACCATGGCCAGCCCCGAGTTCCAGGCCATGTGGGCCGACCAGCGCGTCCGCGCCTGCGCCAGCGCCGCTTACGAGCTGCGTCACCCGCAGGTCGGAGACCTGACCGTGACCCAGCAGACCCTCAGATCCATCGACCGGCCCGACCAGACCCTGGTCACCTGCACCGCTGCCCCCGGTACCGCCTCGGCGGCCGCACTGGCCATGTTGGTTCACGTCGCCTACCAGCAGCTGCCGAAGCCGGCTCCACAGCGTCTTGAGACCGTCTAACGTGCTTCCGGCAGCCAGATGAACCGGACGTCCGGTTCCCGCTCCTCGTTGCCCGCGCCGTCGGTGCGCTCCACTTCGACGAAGCCGTGCCGCCGGTAGAACCGTTGCGCCGCGAGGTTCACCTGGAACGTCCACAGCCCCAGCCCGTCCGGCCGCCGCCGCTTGGCCAGGTCCACGAACCGATCGCCCAGTCCACGGCCGCGCCAGGACGGATCCAGGTAGAGCTGCTCCAGTTCCTGGCCGTCGTCCAGGACCAGAAGTCCGACGACGGTGCCCCCATCGTCCGCGACCCAGGTCTCGTGGTGCGGCACAACGACATCGGCGAAAAATCCGCGCACGTCCGCGTCGTCATGCGCGCGGCGTACGGTCGGCAGCGCGGCCGCGAAGGACCGGAGCCACACATCCGCGACTCCTGTGGCATCCGAGTCGGTGGCACGACGGAGGACCAAACCATCGCTGTTCACAGCGCACGAGTTTCGCAGACGGGCGGAACCGGCGCATCGCGATTTCGCCCGCTCCACCTCGGCGGCGAGTCTGTGGTCTGCTCGCGCGTACAGGTCGTGGGCCACGTCGGCGGCCAGCAGCGTCTGCTCCAGATCGGCGTGCGCGGCGGCGATCGGACCCGGCTGCCGCAGCGCGAGCGCGGCGTCCAGCGCCCGCTGGGCTCTCTGGCACCGCACGTCGGCGCCCCGGGCTTTGGTCTGACTCCGATCCCGGACCTCGATCAGTACTTGGACCCAGGCGTCCGCGAGGACGTCCTCGGCGTCCGCCACGATCTGATCACCCGGGGGTGTCGGCGGTCGGGTGGTTTCCTCGGGCAGGCCGGCCATGTGGTTGCGGCGATCACGGTGGGAAGGGATGTCCATGGGCGTGCCCCGCATTTCGGGAGAAGCGGAGCCGGGGGCTGGGGCATCAGAGAACTTCTATCACGGCGACACTCGTGCCGGAGCGTGGCGCGCATGCTGCGAAAAGATTCTGAACCGGGAGCCGGCGAACTCTTTCTGTCAGAGCGGGGCCCGCAGTGAGCTCCGGCCGGCCTGCCACGCGCCGATCAGCTGATCGGTGAGGCGCTCCTCCAGGTATCCGGTGGCCGCGGCCCCGAACGCCACGTCGGCCGCGAGTCCGGGCTCGTCGGCGAGCAGGCCGCCGGCGATGCCGTGGCGCGCGATCTGCTCGTGTACCGCGTCAGCCTCGATGTGCTCGGCGTAGAACAGCACCGCGGCCGGTCCGGCGCCGAGACGCTCCATCGCCTGGACGATGCGTCTGGACGCCGGTGAGGAGGTGACCTCCAGCGCCGCGAAATGGCCCACCAGAGCGCCACGCAGGCTGCGGTGCAGGGCGAACAGCGACATGACGTTCGCGGTCGCCAGGACCTCGGCCGAGCCGGCGTCGAGGTAGCGGCCGTAGTGCGGATCCAGCCCCAGATCGCTCATGAGGTTCGCGAACAGGGTCGCGTGCATCCGTTCGGGACGCCCGCCCCCGAACTCGTCGAACTCCACGGCCATCATCGATGCCTTGGCGCGGCCGGTCAGCCGGGGGATCACCCACAGGTGCGGATCGGCCTCCTTCAGGTGGTAGAGGGAACGCTGCGCCGCGTATTCGCGCAGATGCCACAGCTCTCCGTGGTCCTTGAGGAAGTAGGAGACCCCGTAGCCGTCGACCGGGTCGACCAGCATCCCGGCCAGCGCCGATTCCAGATCGTCGGCCCGCGGCGCGTCGGCGCGCAGGGCGGCCAGGAACCGCTGCTCCAAAGCCGCTCGCAGCCGAAGCAGGCCGGGATCCCACTCCCATCCGTCATCGACGTCCTCGAAGCCGCGATAGTGCAGCTCGTAACACAGGTAGAGAGCGAGCTGGAGATCCTCGCCATAAGGATCGGCCCGCTCGGCCACCGCCGGGTCCGGGAGCCTCCCGCCTCCCCGGTAAGCCCGCACCACGCCGGCCGACAGGTCACCGCGATGCGCGGGAAGCCGGGGTTTCGTCGAAGTCAGAAGCACGTTGATCACCAGTCTCGTCCGTCTCCCGGTGAACAAGCCCCGAGGATCGATTGTTGATCACCGGGTGACCACGCCACCGGGTTCCAAACCGGAATCCCGCCGCGTGATTGCGCAAACACGTCGTCCGCGCCGTCGATCAGGGCGTCACCGCGGTGCGGGCCAGGTTGTCCACGACGTCGGCCAGCGACGACCGCGCGGCGAACCAGGCTCGCTGTCGTTCCGCACCTGTTCGGTGCGCGTACACGGCGTCCATGAGCTCGTAGGCGAGTTCGACGTCTCCAGCGGCCCGGAGGCCCGGCAGGGCGCGTTCGATCAGCTCGGCCAGTCGCGTGGTCATCGGGACGCGTTCGCCGGCCGGGTTCGCGGCGAACGCGTCCATCCCGTGCCGTGCGGCCTGGTCGTGGGCGTCGGCGAGCTGCGCGTCGGCGATCCGCTCCTGCTTCAGGCCCGCGCGGACTTCGGCGAGCACCGTGGTGGCCAGGGCCCGCAACAGGACCGCGATCAGCATGGTGACGTCCAGGTCGGCGTTGACGTCGGTGACCCGCATCTCCAGTGTCGGCCACCGATCGGACGGCCGCGCGTACCACAGCAGCATCTTGCGATCCAGGATCGTCCCGGAGGCGACCAACCCGGCCACGGTCGCCTCGTATCCGGCCTGGTCCAGCGCCGGTGCCGGCCCCACGGTCGGCCACCGCCGGTAGTCCACGCCGCGCCAGCTGGCGCAGCCCCGGTCGCGCCCCGCGGAGAACGGCGAGTTCGCCGCCAGCGCCTGGACCACCGGCAGCCACGGACGCAGTCCCGCCGACACCGCCAGCGCCTCGCTCGGATCCACCGTTCCCACGTGGACGTGGCAGCCGCTGAGCTCGCTGTCCGAGCTCTCCACCAGCGAGGCGAACCGCGTCGCCATCCGGTGGTACCGCGGCTCGTCCATAACGGCCAGTGAACCGGGCGTGAGAACCGCGGCGCCCGAGGCCACCAGCAGGCAGCTGGCATCGGCGGCGGCGTCGGCCGCGACCCTGCGCGCCCCGGCGAGGTCGGCTCGCAGCTTCGCCGCCGACAGGTGCGGTTCGCTGCAGATCTCCACCTGCGTGGCGTAGAACTCCTGCTGCGCTCGCGGCCCCAGCTGGCGGGTCATCTTCTCCAGCACTTCCGGGGCTCGGGGGACAGTGATGCGCGAGGAGGCGTCCGCAAGAACGAACTCCTCCTCCACGCCGAACGTCAGAACCTGCTCGATGCGAAGCGGCACAGCCATCACAGCCTCCAGAACGTCTGTCGCGAGAATCGGTCTCGCCCGCCCCGGCCCCCGGGCTCGTCCGACGAGCCGGGCGCTGCCGCCGGGCCGGTCGGACGACGGACGTGTGGGTCCGCGGTACGGGCTCTACTGCGGGATCGAGGTGTTCTGCACGGCGCGCAGTTCCTCGGCCATCTCCTGTCGGCGGTGCGGGGGCAGCTGGCTCAGCCGCGGGAACTCCTGCTCCTCCTCGGCGGCGGCGTGGGCCAGTACGGCCCGGTGGAACGCGTCGAGTTTGGCGTCGAAGTGCCGGTGGCCGACGCCGAGGGCCTTGAGTTCGGCCAGGACTCGGTCGGCCTTCTGTTCTTCTTCGAGCCGGTCGGCGGCGATCTGCCGGCCGCCGGTGGCGTCCTGGCGGATCACCGGGTGGACGACCTGCTGTTCGCCGGTCTCGTGGGTGTGCAGCAGGTCGGCCAGCTCGGCGAACAGCTGTGCCCGCGCCTCGCCGGAGGCGCTCTGGAGCTGGGCGAACCGGCGTTTGACTTCCTCGTGCTGGCCCAGCAGGACCTCCACGATGTCACCGCCTCGGGCGGTGGTGTCCTCGGCCGGTGCCTGCTGCTCGCCGCGGTACTGTCCGGTGGCGGTGCCCTGCTCCTCGATGAACTTCTTGAACCGCTCGGTGTCGGCCTTGACCTGGTGGTCGTCCACATTCAGCAGGCTGCCGACCTTCTCCACCAGCCCCTGCGGCTTCCAGACCAGCTGGACGGTGACCCGGGTCTGGTCGGCGGACAGCCGGTGGAAGGTCACCACGCCGGCGTGGCTGGTGTCCCCGCCGATGCTCTTCCAGGCGATCCGCTCATCGGGGTGCTGCTCGGTGATCTCGGCGTCGAACTCCCGGCGCGCTCCGCCGACGGAGGTGACCCAGTGGGTGTGGACTTTGTCGGTCTGGGTGACCGATTCGACGCCTTCCATGAACTGCGGGAACGACTCGAACTGGGTCCACTGGTTGTAGGCGGTGCTGACCGGCACGTTCACATCGACCGATTTAGTCACGTCACTCATGGAGCCTCCATCGCGGTTCTCGGCTTCGCGAACCCGCTCCCGGCCGGGGTCTAGGGCCGGGCAGGTTCACCTGGCCGGCCCCGCCACTGACACGGGCGTACCGGCCGGTGCACGGCGTGACGCCGCGCTGCCCGTGCCGCGTGCCCGGCTGCTGACAGCCCAAACAACCACCGGTCCGCCCGCCGGCCACGCCATGCGGCCGGCGTCACCGGCAAGGGGCTGGCACCGGCACGCTGCGGTTTTCCACTCGGCGAGTCGGTGCGACAGGCGCCGCGGCGTCGACCCCGGTCGTTCAGCCGGTGTGTTTGCGGTTCCGGATCGGGGCCATCCGGGCTGGGGAGGTGATCGCGATGGCGGAAGCATCGCCCGATCCGGCTACCCGGGTCACCGTGAGCGGGGAAGGCCCGGTCCTGATCGACGGCCCGGTGGACGTCGAGCTGCCCGACGGGCAGACGGTGTCCTCGGGGCGGGTGGTCGTCGCGTTGTGCACGTGCCGTCGCAGCCGCATCTATCCCTGGTGCGACGCCAGTCACCGGGACCGGTCGCGGTCACAGCCCGACGCGTAGTGGGCCGCCCCCGCAGCCGGGGTTTACACGGCTCGTATTCGGACACAGCGGCAGGTGGCCGCCGGACTGGTGATCGACGGCCGCCTGTGAACGCGACACCGCCGGAGAGCAGACACATGGGTCCTGAAGCACAATCGGAGCGAACATCTTCCGCGGTCGAGGATGTGGTGGAGACCGTCTTGATCCGGGTGCCTGCCGATCCCGACTACCTGGCTGTCATCCGGTCGGCTGCCGCGCATGTCGCGACGAGGTTCGGCCTCCCGCTTCCGGAGGTTGCCGACCTGCGCCTGGCGGTCGACGAGGCGTGCGGTCTGCTGCTGCGTCACACGGTCCGGGACGGTCCGGCCGTCGACGGCGCGGGGGTCGGGGATCTGGAGTGCCGCTTCGTCCTCGATGCCTCGACGCTTCGGGTCGTGCTCGGCCGCCGGGCCCGGAACTCGGCGCCGCCGCAGAGCGATGAGTTCGGATGGGCGATCCTGTCGGCGCTGGTGGACGACATCATCTGGCGCACCGAGGGCTCGACGGTGCAGGTGGAGATCCTGAAGCGCCGTGCGGCCGAGCGGTGAGGCGGTGATCGCGACCGCCGGATCGGACAGTTGCGAGACCAAGCCGAGGCCGGGCCGTAGTCGATCCTGGTTTGGTCCCGCGGTCTGCGGGCACACGGACCCCCTTATCAGAGGGGACAACCATGAGCAGCCAACACCGTCCGATGCCCAGACCGGCCATGCCCTTGGTCGGCAGTGTCCCTGTTGTCTTCATCCTCGCCACGGCGGCGAGCGTCTGGGCCACTGTCGCGGTTTCGCTGTGGTGGTTGTTCGCGGTGGTGCTGTCCGGCGCGCTCGCCTCGGTGGCTGTGTACGACTTCTTCCAGCGGCGCCACGCGGTGCTGCGGAACTATCCGCTGCTGGGACACCTGCGCTATCTGCTGGAGGCGATCCGGCCTGAGATGCAGCAGTACTTCATCGAGCGGGACTACGACGGCCGGCCTTTCGACCGCGATACCCGCACCGTCGTGTACGAGCAGGCCAAGGGCATCCACGAGGAAACGTCGTTCGGCACCGAGCTGGATGTGATGCAGCCCGGTTACGAGTTCGTCGAACACGCCACCGCGCCTCTTACCCCTGAGGACGACCCGCCGCGGGTCCGCATAGGCGGCCCGGACTGCACTCAGCCGTATGAGATGGCGCTGCTGAACGTGTCGGCGATGAGCTTCGGCTCGCTGAGCGCGAACGCCATCCGGGCCATGAACGCCGGCGCGAAAGGCGGCGGCTTCGCGCAGGACACCGGCGAGGGCGGTCTGACGCCGTACCACCTGGAAGGCGGCGGCGATCTGATCTGGGAGATCGGCAGCGGCTATTTCAGCGTCCGTACACCCGACGGCGACTTCGATCCCGCGCAGTTCCGCGACAAGGTCGCCCATCCGCACGTCAAGTGTGCCGAGCTGAAGCTGAGTCAGGGTGCGAAGCCGGGGCTCGGCGGTGTGCTGCCGGCCGGCAAGGTGAGCGCCGAGATCGCTCGCTTCCGCGAGGTGCCGCAGGGCGAGAAGTGCATCAGCCCGCCGGCGCACAAGGTGTTCCACACCCCGCGCGAACTGGTGTTGTTCCTGGCCGGGATGCGCGAGCTGGCCGACGGCAAACCGATCGGCTTCAAGCTGTGCCTCGGCCGCCGCAGCGAGTTCCTGGCGATCTGCAAGGCGATGCTCGCCGAGGGCGTCACCCCGGACTTCATCACCGTCGACGGCTCCGAGGGCGGAACCGGCGCGGCACCGCTGGAGTTCCAGGACAGTGTCGGCAAGCCCCTGACCGACGGGCTCATGACCGTGCACAACGCCCTCGTCGGCACGGGGCTGCGGGACCGGATCCGGATCGGCGCCAGCGGCAAGGTGGCCACCGGCATGGACATCGTCAAACGCGTCGCCCAGGGCGCGGACTACACCAACTCGGCCCGGGCGATGATGATGGCGACCGGCTGCATCCAGTCGCGCCTGTGCCACACCAACCGCTGCCCCGTCGGCGTGGCCACCCAGGATCCGAGGCGCGCGCGGGCGCTCGACGTCGCCGACAAGACCGAGCGGGTCCGCCGCTACCAGCAGAACACCGTGGCCGAGGCACAGCAGATCATCGCCGCCATGGGGCTGCGGGAGCCGCGCGAGCTCCGCCCGGCGCACCTGCTTCGCCGCATCGACCAGAACACCGTGCGGACCTACGCCGATCTGTTCGACTGGCTCGAACCGGGGGAGCTGCTGGCCGACGCGCCGCAGGACTGGGCTGCGGACTGGGCCGCCGCGGACCCGGACACGTTTTCTTCGAAAGGCTGAAGGCCGGGCCGGGCCGGGCTCGGATCGGATCGCGCTCCACCCGTCATCCGAACGCCCTCGCCCGGCTCGGTGTCGCGATCACGCGCGAATGTTCTTTGAGCAGCCGGGTAAACGTCAGCCTCTGTAGCCGAATCAAGGTAGCCGAATCAAGCCAGGAGGCTGAGCTGACTGTGAGCGGCAAGAAGGTGCGCGAGGTCATGACACCGATGCCGATCCAGGTACCGCCCGCGACCAGCGTGGGGGACGTGGCGAGGCTGATGCGCGAGCGGGGCGTCGGATCGGCGCTGGTCGTCGACGGAACCGGGGTCGTGGGGCTGCTCACCTACCGCGACCTGATGGTGCGGGTCCTCGGGAACGACCACGGCCCGGACACGCAGATCGGAGGCGGCGCGGCGGAGCCGCCGCTGTGCGTGGGGCCGTCCGACGAGGCGGACGCGGCCGCGGAGCTGATGCGGGCGAACGCGGTCTCGCAAGTCCCGGTGATCGAGCGAGGGGCCGCTGTGGGCATCGTTTCGCTCGGTGATCTGGCCGCGGCGCGAATCCGGGCGTCGTTGCCGGAGGATGTCGGCGCCGCGCCGAACCGCTGACTTTCGCCTCGCGCGGTGGGAGCGGCGCGCACCGGTTGGCGAGTGATGCCAAGGACGCGCAAACGCTGCGGCACGGCCGGTCCCGGTAGCGTGCCGCAGCGTCCGGGTCAGGACTTGTCGTGCGCGGCCGTCTCCGCGTCGGCTTCCGCGTTGTTCCCGGGCGACTGCCCGCGAAGCATCTTCTCCACCTCGTCGGCCAGGGTCTGGTCGGACTCGATCACCTTCTTCATCTGCAACCGCAACCCGGCGGCGGCGTCCTCGTCCTTCGGGCCGGCGGCGAAGTCGTTCACGGCGGTCTCCAGCGGCGGCACGTTCTTGTCCCGCCAGTAGATCTCCTGCAGAATCGCGCGGCCGAGCTCGACCTTCTTGGCCGCGCCCTCTTCCTCGTCCCGGGTCAGAGCCGCCGTCCCGTAGGCGCCGATCGCGGGTCCCACGACCTGGAAAACCCGGTCGGCCAGTTGTGAGGCGTCCATGTCCCATCCCTTCGCATGCCTCCGGCAGTCCGGAGTCTCCCGCCGGGTACCCCGGATGCGCGATGCAAACAGGGGTTTGGCCACGCCAGTGCGCTCAGCCTTCGTCGTCGGTGCTCGTGAGGGTCTCCTTCATCTTGGCGATGGCGAAGCCCCAGGCGTCGTGGACGCCGACCTTGGGCGGCAGCGAGATCTCCTCGGGATTGGTCAGCACGTCCAGCAGAACCGGTCCGGGAGCGGCCAGCGCCTCGGCGACCGCCGCGGAGAGCTGTTCGGGTTCGGTGACGCGCAGTCCGGTCAGGCCCATCGCGCGCGCGACCGCCGCGAGGTCGGGGTTGGCGAGCAGCGTGCCGAACTCCGGCAGGCCGCCTTGTTCCTGCTCCAGCTTGACCATGCCGAGGCGGCCGTTGTCGAACACGATCAGCTTGACCGGCAGTTCGTGGGCGACGGCGGTCAGCAGGTCGCCCAGCAGCATCGTGAGCCCGCCGTCGCCGCAGAACGCGATGGTCTGCCGGCCCCGGTCGACCGCCGAGACGCCCAGCGCCTGCGGCATGGCGTTCGCCATCGACCCCAGGTTGTAGGACCCGATGAGCCGCCTGGTCCCCCGCATCTGGACGAAGCGGGACAGCCAGACGGTCGACATGCCGGTGTCGGAGAGGAAGACGGCGTCGTCGGCGGCGAGCTCGTCGACGACCGCGGCGAGGGCTTCGGGCCGGATTCGCTTGTCGGTGTTGTCCAGACGGGAGCGGATCTTGCCGACCAGGGTCTTGTCGTGTGCCGGGTCGACCAGCCGCCGTTGCCGCTCCTGCCAGCCGGTGTAGGCCGAACGCGCCCCGTCGAGGTGGTCTCGGTCCTTCTTGGCGTCCAGGCGCGGCAGCAGCGCGGCCAGGCTCGGGCCCGCGTCGCCGACGACGCCGGCCTGGACGGGAGTGCGCCGTCCGATGTTCCCCGGCCGGCGGTCTATCTGCACGGTCGGCGTGCCCGCCGGCAGCCATTGCGGGTACGGGAAGTCGGTGCCGACCATCAGCAACACGCCGGCGTCGTCGAAGGCCTTGCGCGTCGCGGGGTTGCCGATCAGCCCGCTCTGGCCGATCTGATAGGGGTTGTCGCGCTCAAGGCCTTCCTTGGCCTTCAACGTCAGCACCATCGGGGCGGCCAAGTGCTCGGCGAGTGCCAGCACTTCCTCGCGGGCGCCGCGGGCGCCGGCGCCGACCAGCATCGTCACCGAGTCGGCCCCGTTGATCAGGGTGGCGGCGCGCGCCAGGTCGGCGTCGGCGGGCATCAGGACCGACTGCTGGACGGTGATGTGGGGTCGCGCGCCGTCCGGGGCGTCCTGCCCCCCGACGTCGCCGGGCAACGTCAGCACGGCCACGCCTGGTCCGGCGTAGGCGGCCTGCACCGCTTGCTGAAGCAGTCGCGGCCACTGGGCCGGGGAGGTGACGGTCTGGCAGAACTCTGCGACGTCACGGAACAGGGCGTCGTTGTCGACCTCCTGGAAGTAGTCGCTGCCGATCTCGGCCAGCGGCACCTGGCCGCAGATCGCCAGGACCGGCACGCCGGACTTCTTGGCGTCGTACAGGCCGTTGAGCAAGTGGATCGATCCGGGCCCGACGGTGCCCAGGCACACCCCGAGCGTCCCGGTCAGCTGCGCCTGGGCCCCGGCGGCGAATGCCGCAGCCTCCTCGTGGCGGGTGCCGATCCACTCCAGGCGTTCCTCGCGGCGCACGGCGTCGGTGACCGGGTTCAGTGCGTCGCCGACCACGCCCCACAGAGTTCGCACCCCCAGATCGGCCAGGGTGGTAACGAGTTGATCGGCGATCGTGGTCATGCGGCGGCTCCTGGGGTCGGGACGGGTTGGGACGGGTTTTTCGCCCTGAGCTCGTGGTCCAGCGATCAGGGCGACTGCGGGCCGGCGAGGTCCTCGGCCGGTTCGGTGTCCGGCTTGGCGAGCTCTTCCTGCCAGGGGTCGAGGCTCGAATCCGAACGCTTCCACCACAGGGCCCAGATCACGACCCCGCCGGCTGCGGCGAGCAGCAGAGCGATCCTGCCGCGGCGCGGCGCGCGTCGCGACAGCCGGTCGATCTGGGCCGGGGAAACCTCGCCCAGCAGCCCGGAGAGGGCCGCCGAACCGCGTGACGCCGCCTCTGTCCGGATGGGACGGCTACGCTCCATCGCGGCGTGCGCCGCGGTGTGCACCGCCTGCGACGCTGCTGCGGCGACCTTGGGCGCCACGTCGTCGAACTCGTCGCGGATCTTCTGTCCGGCTTCGGCGGTGTGCTCGGACACCGTGTGCCCGATCGCGCCGAGTCGACCGTGATCGGGGGCGTTGTGTATCAGGTTCTTCATGGTGATTCCTTTCGGGTGAGCTGAGCGGATTCGCCCACTGATTCGCTGACGCCGACATCCCTGCCGACATCCCTGCCGGCTGTCAGGCCGTGCCGTCGACGACCGCGCTGTCCTCGATGACCGCACCGTCCTCGGTGCCCTGTCTGAAGCCGACCTTCGCGGCGGCGGTGCCGATGCCTGAGCGGATCGTGCCCTTGATTTTGGTCCGTGCCCGGACGGCGGCAGGATGGCCGATGACCCTGCGGGCGCTCTTGGCGAGCTGCTTGTATCTGTCCCGGCCGGCCCGGGAGCCCAGAACGTATCCCGTGATCAGCCCTGCCGCGTACGCCAGTCTTCTCATGGCCTCGCCTCCTCGACCTTCGTCGTGCACATTCAGATGATGACGCCCACGATGACGGCGATCGCTGCTATCGCTCCGATGGCCATGGTGCCTCCCTGGGTCGGGCTCCGGGTTTCCGAACTGAGGCGCTTCAAACAAGTCGGTGGAGCCGGGGCGGCAGGACGGGGACGGGTCGCGGCCCTCGGTGCCGAGGACATCGGCCACGCCGCCGCCGTCGCCTCGGTACCCCGGGTGTGGCTTCGCACATCCGTGTGCCCGATGTCGTTTGCCTCCGCGGGGCAGGGGCACCCGGTGGCGGCGGTGCAGAGCCGCGTCGAATCCGAGCAGGCCGTAGGGAAGGAAGCCCGGGATGAGTACAAGAGCCGCGCCGCGGGCGCGTCGAACGAGGTCATGGACCCGGCGACGCGGCTCGACGGCCGTCAGGTCGCGCGAGCAGGTCCTGGACGCTTTGGGCCGCGCCGGGTTCGTCGCCCGGGGCGTGGTCTACCTGCTGATCGGCTGGATCGCGCTGTTGATCGCGCTCGACCGCCGGGCCGGGGAGGCCGATCGCTCCGGCGCCCTGGAGCTCATCGCCGCCAGGTCGTACGGCTTCGCCGTGCTGTGGTTCCTGGTTGTCGGCTTCGCCGGGATGGCGTTGTGGCGTCTGATGCTGGCCTTGCGGCCGCAGCGGCCCGACAAGAGCGGAGCCGCCTCCCGGCTCACGTCGGCGGGCAAGGCAGTGCTTTACATCGTCGCGGCCTATACGACGGCCCGGTTCACCGTCACCGGGCACGCGAGCGCCTCGTCGAACCAGCAGTCGGCGGATTTCACCACCGATCTGATGCGGCACGCCGGCGGCCGGTGGCTCGTCGGCGCGATCGGTGTCGGGCTGGTGGTCGGCGGTGTGGTCATGATCAAGCGGGCGCTGGAGAAGCGCTTCGCGAAGGACCTGCGGACCGGATCGCTGTCCGCTCCGGCGCGCCGTCGGGTGTTGCTGCTCGGGGCGGTCGGCAAAGCGGCACGCGGGGCGATCGTCGTGGGCGCGGGCGGTTTCCTGATCGACGCGGCCGTCAGGTTCGACGCGTCGCGGGCCCGCGGCGTGGACGGCACTCTGCGAGCCCTGGCCGCTGCCCCGTTCGGCAAGGCCATGCTGATCGCGATGGCCGTGGGCCTGGCCGCGTTCGGTTTGTTCTCGTTCTGCGAGGCGCGGTGGCGGCGGTTGTAGGAGGCGTGCCGTCTTTCGTTCCATGCCCGCGTGACGTCCGCCTGGAGGTGCCGAGTGACCGTCGACCGCCGGTGTCGCGCCCTTGCCCGGATCGCGGTGGGCTGCCTGTTCGTCGCGCTCGTCGCGTTGGTGATCGCCGTCGTCTTCTTCGACGGTCTGACCATGGTGGTCGCGGTGCTCGCGACGCTGCTGCTGACCGGGGTCGGCGCCTGGTGGTTCATAGCGCGCCGTAGGGCTCTGAGGTGGTTCGGTGCGGTGCTGGCGATGGCCGCGCCGGTGACGCTGGTGGTGCTGTCCGTCGCGGTCGGCTTCTGGCGCGACGGTATCGCCGTCGCGGTCCCGGCGGCGGCCGGGCTGGTCTGCGCACGCGCCGCGGTGCGCGGCCTGGACCACCCGCCGGAGTTCGCGCCGCCCCGCTACCGGCGCTCGGCCCGCTCCCGCAAGCCGGTGCTGATCATGAACCCGGAGTCCGGCGGCGGCAAGGTCGGTGAGTTCGCCCTGGTGGCCAAGGCCGAATCCCTCGGCGCCCGGGTGATCCTCCTGGACCCCGGAGCCGGCCAGGACGTCGCACAACTGGCGCACCAGGCCGTGGCCGACGGCGCCGACCTCCTCGGGGTCGCCGGCGGCGACGGCACGCAGGCACTGGTGGCGGCGGTCGCCGTGGAGCACGATCTACCGTTCGTCGTACTGTCCGCTGGCACTCGCAATCATTTCGCGATGGACTTGGGCCTGGACCGCGCTGACCCGGCTTCGGGTCTGGAGGCGCTGCGCGATGGTGTGGAGCTGCGGGTGGACCTCGGCACGGTGGCGGGCCGGCCGTTCGTCAACACGGCGTCCTTCGGGGCCTATGCCGCGATCGTCCAGGACGAGCGGTACCGGGACTCCAAGGCCGGAACGGCGCTGGACAGTCTGCCCGATCTGCTGCCCGGCGACGACGCGGCGCTCACCGTGAATGTGGACGGCGACCAGCTGCCCACGCCTCAGATGCTGCTGGTGAGCAACAACCCGTATCTGGAGTCCGGCACGCTCGGCGGCGGACGCCGTCCGCGTCTGGACCGCGGGGTCCTGGGCGTGGTGGCCGTCCGGGTGGACGGTGCGCTCAGCGCGGCCCAGATGGCGCTGCTGGGCGCCGGCTCCGGAGCCGTCACCGTGCGCGATGCCCGCGAGGTGCGAGTGGACGCGGCTGAAGCGAGGATCCCGGTCGCCGTGGACGGTGAGGCTCTGAGCCTGGAGACGCCGGTGGTCTGCACGATCCGCCCCGGCGTACTGCGCGTCCAGGTGCCACGCCGCCGGCCCGACACTTCACCGCCACGGCCTTTGCGGACTGAATGGCGCACCATCCTGGGCCTGGCAATCGGCCGTCTCGGCACCGAACCGCACCGGGGAGGCGACCGATGACCAGCCATTCCTGGACGCGCAGGCTCGGGGACCTCGACGCGCGCGCCTACGCCGCAGTGGCCCGCATGCCCGCGACTGAGGGCATCGACGTGGCTGTGCGTACGCTGTCGCGCGCCGCGAACCACTCGAAGATCTCGTTCACGATCGCCGCGGCGCTCGCCGTCCGGCCCGGACCGCCGCGACTGGCCGCCGGCACCGGCCTCGGCGCTGTCGGTGTCGCCTCGCTGACCGCCAACCTGCTCGCGAAGCGGCTGGCGCGCCGGCCTCGGCCCGTGCGTGCCGAGCCGGGACTGTTCCCGGGGCGCTACGTCGTGATGCCGCACTCGGCGTCGTTCCCGTCGGGGCACACGGCATCGGCGGTGGCGTTCGCGGTCGCCGTCGGGAAGGTCGTGCCGACCATGGCGGCGCCGCTCGGAGCACTCGCCGCGATCATCGGATACTCCCGGGTCCACACCGGTGTGCACTATCCCGGCGATGTGGCCGGCGGCGCGGTACTCGGCGCGGCCAGTGCGGCGTTGGTGCTCGACGCCAGCCGCGCAGCGCGGCGATCCGTTCACTGACAGCAGGTTTCGGAGGGGTTGTGAGTGCTGATTCGTTGCACGAGGAGCAGGGCGAGAACCGTCCCACAGCCGATGGGGACACGGAAGTCTCTCCGCCACGGAACGTTTCGCATTGGACCGGGTGGCTTCTTCTCGCCTTGGGTGTCTTCACGCTGCCCTGGACGGCGAACCTGGCTGTCGATCTGCCGGACAAAGCCGAGGCCGCGCACTACAACGCCTCATGGGTCGGCTTCGACCTCCTGCTGTGCGCACTGCTGATACGCACCGGCTGGTCCTTGCTGCGCCGACGGGCCTACGTGGAGGTCACGGCGGCGATGACGGCGGTGATGCTGTTCATGGACGCCTGGTTCGACGTGTTGTCTGCGCCCACAACGAGGGAATTCGCTATCGCCCTCGCGTTGGCGCTGTGCGTTGAGGTGCCCTTGGGCGTCTTCTGTTTCTGGGTCTCCATCCGGGCCGAGTACGAGCGTCGACGCCGCGAGGAGCTCATGAGCACCCTGATCCGGCGCCTCTTGGCCCTCAATCGTCGGACGGCGGCCCGAAGAGGACACCGACTGCCCTAGTTCCGCGTCCGATCGTCCAACGGCCTGTTTGAACCGCATCATGCCGGGACATGCGGCGGACCCATACCGTACCCATCATGCTTCCGGAGGTAGTAGTCGTGACAACCGCGATCCGCAGAGCTGTGATTCCCGCCGCGGGCATCGGTTCACGCCTGTTGCCGCTCACCAAGGCGATCCCCAAGGAGATGCTGCCGGTCGGTGACCGGCCGGTGATCGAGCACACGGTGCGCGAGCTGGTCGCCTCCGGCATCACCGACATCACGATCGTGGTCTCCGGGGGCAAGGACCTCATCCAGCAGCACTTCCGGCCGAACCCCGCTCTGGTCGACCAACTTCACGCACAGAACAAGCACGCGTACGCCAAGGCCGTGGAAGAGGTCGCGGAGCTGGCGCACAAAGGGCACATCACCTACCTCGAACAGCACGGTCCCTACGGCAACGGCACTCCCGTCCTGAACGCCGCTCGCGGCTCCGGCGACGAGCCGATGCTCGTGCTGTGGCCCGACGACGTGTTCGTGGCCAAGGTTCCCAGGGCCCAGCAGCTGATCTCCGCGTATGAGAAGACCGGCTGTCCGGTACTGGCACTGATGCCGATGGATCGCGCGGATGCCCGGCGGTACGGAGTGCCCGAGGTGAAGGAGGACCTCGGCGACGGCTTGCTGCGGATCAGCACACTGCTGGAAAAGCCCGAGCCCGAAGCCGCTCCGTCCGAGTTCGCAGCGATCGGCGGATACATCGTCACGCCGGGGATCATCGAGGAGATCCAGGCGATCACCGACCGCTGGGAGCAGCACCGGTCCGGCGAGGTCTACCTCACCGACGCGATCAACGCCTACGCCGCCACCAGAGCCGTCTACGGCCAGGTCATCGATGGGCATTGGTACGACACGGGCAACCCCACGGACTACCTCGTCGCACAGTTCGCCTCCGCGCTCGCGGACCCCGCATACGGGCCGGTGCTGCGCGAGTTGGCGCGGGGCGGCGACGGTCCCTCTCGCGTGGGCTGACGCCGGGTTCGGCACTCCGGCATCGCTCACAGCGCCTGCGCGGCAGCGTTCGACAGGACGAACCACACCGTCTTGCCCTCGTCGCCGGGCACCACGCCCCAGCGGTCGGCCAGCAACTCCACGATCGCCAGTCCGCGGCCGCTCTCCGTGTCGGCGACCGGCGCCCGTGACCGGCGCACCTCGCCCGCGCCGTGGTCCCTGACCTCGACCACCGTCTCGGGGCGGCCGAGACTGATCCGCAGCCCGACCGGGCCGCGGCCGTGCCGGACCGCGTTGGTCACCAGTTCGGAGGTGAGCAGGCACGCGGTGTCGGCGTACTCGGTCAGCCCCCACGAGCGCAGCATGGCCGCGACGAAGCCCCGGGCTGCTCGTGGCGCTGTCGCGTCCGCTTCCAGGACCACCGAGGCCTGATGCGCGCCCCGGCCGGCCTCCGGGACGCCCAAGCGGGTGGGCAGCGGTTCCTTGACGATGTCCAGACGGCCGGCCACCACGTCGGCGGCCACGTCCGGCACTCTCCGGAACTGGGCCCAGGCGTATTCGCTGAGCAGGACCAGCGATTCCGCGACGTCGATCGACAGCCGTTCGGCGAGGATCCCCTTGGCCTGCTCGACCGGCACCGCGTCGTCGAGCGCCGTGCGCAGGTCCATGGCGATCTCGGTCCGCCGGGCCCGGTCTCGGTGGTGGAGCAGGCCGGAGGCCGCCGCCGACGCCAGGGACACGGCCAGCGCACCCCGGTCGCCGGCGATCGCCCCCGGGCTCGCGGACAGCAGCGTCAGCACGCCCACGGTCTCCCCCCGCAAGCGCATCGGCACGGCGTGTTCCGCGGCGATCCCGCAGGCCGCGGCAGCCGGGCCCAGGGCCGGCCAGGGCAGTGCGGGCGCTGCGAAATCGTCGCAGCCGGCCGGGCGGCCGGTGCGGTGGCAGTCGAAGGCCGGTCCCGAGACCAGGTCGAGTTCGTGGCGTATCAGTGTTCTGGCTTGTTCGCCGTGCAGGGCGGCGAGGCCGATGCCGCGCGGACCGCCGGTGAGGAACACCGCGGTCGCGGGTACGTCCAGTAATTCGGCGCACAGGGAGCAGAAACGGTCCAGATATCCGCTGACTTCGAAGTCGGGGCCGAGCGTGTCAGTCAGCTCGACCAGGATCTCGTGGATTCGCGAGCTCGCGCCCGCCCCTGCCGCTGTCATCGGTGCTCCCGCATTCCGTCGCGGTCCTCGCCAATTCCTGGCGCCGGTCATTGTCTCGCGGCGGGTCGAGCGTGTCAGGCATTCGCATTATTCCGCCTCATTCGATGTCGATGACCTCTTCTACGGCATCCGTCGCGGCGCAGGAAACACTGCGTTCCCGCAGGAAGACGCGGGACCGCACCAGCGCCATGGCGTCTCGGGCGGGCCGATCGCCGGCTTCGTGCCGACTCTGCTTGGATTTGGCGGAATTCGCACTAGTCACGGTGGTCTACGAGGGCGGATAATCCCCGGGTAGCGGAGGCTGGCGGTTCCGGAACCTGGTTGCGGACAGTGCGGCCTCCTTGTCGCCCCGGACCCCGGTGACGTTCGATCAGTGGTCGCGTACGTCGAGGGCGGGGCGGTGGCAGGGCTGACGCCGATGAGCGTCCGGCGGACCGACGGGCCGGTATGACAGGCCCGGGTACCTGGCCGTCGAGTGGTGGGGAGACCAGGTTCCAGCGCTGCCGGACAGTGAATCGGGGCGTGACCTGTCACCGGACCTCGATGCGTCGCTCACGACATCGGAACCCCGCTCAGCCAGGCCCCCGAGAACACGTCGTGGGCGATACCGGGGATCGGCTTCCGGCCCGCCGGGGGGCGGGTGCGGCGGCGGTCGGCGCGCTCAGGTATGCGGTGCGCGGGCCGATCGAGGTGCGGTGGGAGATCCGGTCAAGTGCCGCCAGTCTCGGACGGCACCAGTCCGGACAAGTCGAGGTGCCCGGTGACCACGCCGGTGGCGACCTCGGTGAGTTTGGTGTTGGTGCTGCGCGCGCGACCGCGCAACGCCGTGAAGGCCTGTTCCATGCTGATCTGGTGGCGCTCGGCGAGCACGCCCTTGGCCTGCTCGATCAGGACCCGGGTGTCCAGCGCGGTCTGCAGCTGCCCGGCCAGCAGGTCGCGCCGGGCGGCGGCGCGGGCGGACAGGATGCCGATGGTGGCGATGTCGGCCATCGCCTGCCCGGTGGCCTGCCCGGCCTCGTCGAGGGTGCGGCCGGCGGTGAACAGGTTCAGCGCGCCGATCGTGGTGTCGCGCAGCCGCATCGGCAGCGCGAGCACCGCTGTGAAGCCGTGCTCGGCGGCGGCTGAGGCGAAATCCGGCCAGCGGCCGGCGTCCGCGGTCAGATCGCGGCTGAGCACCGGTTGCCCGGTGGCGAAGGCGTCCAGGCAGGGTCCTTGCCCGATCCGCAGTTGGAACAGCTCCAACCGCCGGGCGTGCTCGGCGGAGGCCGCGACCAGCTGCAGGCGATCCGTCTGGTCGGTGAGCAGGATCCCGGCGGCGTCGACGGCCAGGACCTCGACGCAGCGCAGGGTGAGGGTGTGCAGGAATTCGGTGACGTCGAAGCCGGTGAGCGAGGTGTCGGCCAGCTCGACGAACACCGGGGCCAGGCGCCCTCCGCCGGTCGTCGTCACTTCGAGTGGTTCGCGGGGCATCGCTTCAACTCCAACTCGCCGTTCCGGCGCAAGGGGAAATCGAGTCCAGAACCGGCGAGTGCGCATACGCCGAGGCGCTCATCGGCGGAGCTGCCGACCGATGGCACCCAACCCACCCCCACGCCCGGTCCCCCAGCGGCCTGCCCGATCAGCGACTCGCGGCAGCTCACCGGTAGCGGACCAGCGTAGCAGCATACTGATTGGCGGGGTCCGGCGCCGTGCGCGGCCACGGCCGGGCTCACTGCCAGGGTAGTGCGGCCGGGTGGCGGAACGGCACCGGAGCGCCGATTCGCCACCCCTGTTCCGGGCGCGCGGCGGCCTGCAAACGCCGAAGACAGCCTTCAGCCCAGACGCAGTGTGCGGTTGACGATGTCGATCGCGACATCGTCGACCGGCCGGTCCTCGGCGAAGGCGTGCGCTCTGATCAGGGCGAGGGCGTCGGCGGTGGCGCAGTGGCACTGGACGGACACCATGCCGGCGGCCTGGTTCACCACGGTCCACAGGTCGGCCTGGCTCACCAGCGCGGGCCAGCGCTTGATGTCTCCGTAGGCGTCGGTGAGCGGGGCCGGCTCCAGCGAGGCGATCAGCGTGTCGGCCGCTGCCTGGAAGGTCTCCAGGTCCGGGCCGTGGGTCATGGGCGGGTCGAAGACGGTCAGCGCTCCGAGTGTGCTGCCGGCCATGGCGACCGGGACGGTCGCGACCGCGCGGATGCCCAACTGCTCCACGGCGGGCCCGTATATCGGCCACGTGGCCGCGATCTCGCTCCCGGCCGCAGTGACCGGCCTGTGCAGCCGCACCGTTTCCCGGGCCGGCCCTTGGCCGAAGGTGAACTCCAGGTGCTGGGCGGTTCTGCTCGCCCGGTTCGAGGCCGCCGTGAGGACTTCGGTCTGGTCCGTGCCGAACAGGGTCAGCGCGGTGCCGGACGCGCCGAGGGTCTCGCAGGCCGCCGCCATGAGGTCACTGGGGGCCTGCCGGTCCTGGGGCCCCTGGGCCCAGCGGCGCAGCCGGTCGGCATGGGCGGTGTGGATCCGGGCCGCGGTCCGGTGTTGTTGCTCCGCCTTTCGGTGCGTGGCCGCCATCCGAGTGTGGAACGCCTTCATACTCTCCGCAGCGGTCAGCAGCTGAGTCTCGTGCCGGCTCGCGATCTCGGCGGCGCGGGCTGCTCGCCGGTGCTCGACTGCCGCGTGCTCCAGCGCCTGGTCGAGTTCCCGGCCGGATTCTGGCGGCAGGGGCATGTTCGCAGGATACGCCGACGCAGGGGGTGGCCCAAGGCGAAAGCGACAAGAGCCGTATCCGCCGCGTCAGCCCCGGCCGGTGTCCTCCATCAGCAGGACGACCCCGCCGCCGTCCATCGGCGAGCAGGCGATCGAGCACAGGATGGTGCGGCCGATGCGGTTCACGGCCGCGATGTCGACCGGTCCGGATCGGGCCCTGGTCGTCTGGCAGGCCGCGACGACTTTGCGGACCTGCTCGGTCGGCAGGCCGAAGTCCAGCGTGAAGAACGGCCGCAGGTGCACTTCGCGGCTGCGCAGGCCCCACAGGTCCTCGGCGCCGCGGTTCCAGCTGTGCACCCGCAGGTCCGCGTCCAGTACCACGACGCCGGCGGCGATGCTGGCCAGCACGCCTTCCAGGAAGGTGCGGGCCTCGTCCAGCTCGCCGGAGCGGATCCGCATCTCCTCGTTCATGGTCTCCAGTTCCTCGTTGCCGGACTGGAGTTCCTCGTTGGTGGTCTCCAACTCCTCGTTCGTTGACTGGAGCTCCTCGTTGGTGGTCTCCAGTTCCTCGATGCTGGACTGGAGTTCCTCGTTGGTGGTCTCCAGTTCCTCGTTCGTGGACTGCAGCGCGTCGTAGGCCGCCTCCAACTCGCCGCGGGTGCGGGTGAGCTCGTTGTGCAGCCTGGTGGTGACCGTGGTGTCCAGGAACGTCAGCGCGACGCCGAGCGGCTGGCCGTCGGTGGCGGACATCGGCTGGATGACGATGTCCAGGAACTGGATGTCGCCGTCGTGCAGCAGCCGCTCGGCCGCGGAGACCCGGACCGGGTGGCGCTCGGTTTCGGCCTGTTCGATCAGGGAGCGCAGCTCGATCGGCCGGTAGGAGATCTCCAGGTCCCGGAACGGCCGGTTCAGGTCGTAGGTGGTGAGGCCGAACTGGGCCCGGGCGGCGGCGTTGATCAGGACGATCGCGCCGTCCGGGTCCACGGCGACGGTCGCGTTCGGGGACGTCTCCAACGTGAGGTCGCGCAGCTGCCGCTTGCGGCTGGCCTCCCGGACCTCGGCTCCGATGGCGCCGTCGATCTTCAGCGGAGCCGGGTGGTAGGGGGTCGCGGCGTCCCCGGGGCGGCGCCGGAAGATCCGCTGGCGCATGTTGGCGACCCCGAAACGCTCGCCGTCGGACAGCAGCATCTCGGCCTTGCCCAGGAACAGGTAGCCGCCCTCGCGCAGGGCGAAGTGGAACCTGTCGACGATCTGCGACTGGGCCTCGGCGTTGAAGTACATCAGGGTGTTGCGGCAGACCAGCAGGTCCAGGCGGGAGATCGGCGCGTCCCGGGTGATGTCGTGGCGTCCGAAGATGACCCGGCGGCGCAGATCGGCGCGGAAGGCGAACTGGGCGCCGTTGGGCTCGAAGTACTTGTCGCGCAGATCCGGGGCCAGCAACTCCAGGGACTTGGCCGTGTACAGGCCGCTGCGGGCCTCGCGCAGGGCCTCCTCGTCGACGTCGGTGCCGTAGAGCTTGACCCGCCTGACGCACTCCTCGACGCCGAGCACCTCGGCGAACAGGATCGCCAGGGAGTAGGGTTCCTGGCCGCTGGAGCACCCGGCGCTCCACACCCGGATGTCCTCGTCCGCCCCGCGCGCCGCGATCAGCTCGGGCAGGATCTCGCGCTGCAGGTGGGTCCAGGCGTCGGCGTCCCGGAAGAAGCTGGTGACGTTGATCAGGATCGTGTTGAACAGCGCCCGGAACTCTTCGGCGTCGGCTTCGAGCCGGTCCTGGTAGTCGGCGTAGTCGGCGATGCGGGCGTCGTCCATCCGCTTGCGGATCCGGCGGGCCAGGGTGGAGCGTTTGTAGCCGGTGAAGTCGAAGCCGCGCGCGTCGCGGATGAAGAGCAGCAACTGCTCCAGGTCGCCGCTGGGCTCCGGGCCGGACGCCAGGCCGTTCCCGGTCACCGGTCCGCCGGCTCGACCAGGCCGCGGATGACCGCGGGGATCTCTTCCAAGGGGAGTACGAAATCGACCACGCCGGTGCCGACAGCCGCCTGCGGCATGCCGTTGAACTCCGCCGACGCCGGATCCTGGGCGATCACGGTGCCGCCGCGGGACTTGACCGCGGTCACCCCCGTCGAACCGTCCTTGCCGGTGCCGGAGAGCACGCAGGCGATCGCCCGCGGGCCGTAGGCCCCGGCCGCCGACTCGAACAGCAGGTCCGCGGACGGACGCACGAAATGCACCAGCTCGCTGTCCGACAGCGCCAGCAGACCCGCCGCGCCGACCAGCAGATGCCGGTTGGGCGGGGCGACGTAGATGGTGCCGGGCCGGGCGAGCTCGCCCGCTTCGGCGAGTTTGACCGGCAGCCGCGTGCCGCGCCCCAGCACGTGGGCGATCACGGTCTCATGCCGGGGGTCCAGGTGCTGTACCACCAGCACCGGGACCGGGAACCCGACCGGCAGCGCGCCCAGCAGCACTCCCAGCGCGGTGATGCCGCCGGCCGAAGCCGCCACCGCGACCACCGCGTACCGCTCGTCCGACCCCTCGGGCCGGGACACTTCCCGCGTCACGTCCGCGCCCATCCGCAGGCCCCTGGCGACGGCGGTTCACATCGCGGTCCCGCCAGACGTCCGCACGCCGCGTGCGGACTCCGGAGGAGGACAGGCGAAGTCGTTGACACGCTTCGACACTAGCGGACGGGCATTGTAGATCGCGCGAGCCGCCGCGCCCGACCCGGTCGCACCGGCCGGGCCAAGGGCGCGTTCGCCGTGCCGGCGCCTCGGCCGGGTGACCTTCACCCGAAAGAGTGACCATCTGGCAGCGCGGCCGTTCGCCGGAAGAAAAGGCTCGTAACCTGCGCGTGTATCTTGTGTGCCCCAGACCCCGGCGACACATGGCCTTTGCTGTGTTGACTGGAGGTTCGGTGGTGGCCGCTCATGACGCCCGCCCGGCACCGGAATTGCCTGAACCACATGCCCACGCCCCGACTCTCATACATTATTACGGCCCCGGCGGCCAACTCGCCGTGGCGGCCCGGGCCGCCCGTGACGGCGTGGTCCTGACGGTGTCCGGGGAACTGGACATCGCCGTGGCCGCCGCGCTCGGCACGCGGGTTGACGCCGCACTCGCCCAGGGCCACATCCGCCTGGTCGTGAACCTCCGCGACCTCACCTTCTGCGACTGCGCCGGCTTGACCGCGCTCCTGCGAGCCCGACGCCTGGCGATGGAGCGCGACGGCTGGGTCCGGCTCGCCGCCGTGCAACCCCGCGTCGCGCGGATCATCCAGATCGCCGGACTCGTCACCGTCTTGCCCTGCCACCCCGACAACGCCGCCGCCTTCAACGGCTCACTCCTGGCCTCACCGGCCGCGACGTCCGGCCCGCCGCCCCGGCCGCCCGGCGCGCCCGGCCCGCCCGCCGTCCGGAGCCGACACGCACGCCAGAGGCCGCCACCGGTCGCGTGGCCGGGAAGCGGGCCTCCGTGGCCAGCGCCGGCCCGCCCCGGCCCCCTCCTCGCCGGGGCGTGGATCAGGGCCCAGACGGCAGCGTGGCCCGACTCCGGTCATGGCTCGGCGTCACCGGTCGTACGTCCACGGGGACGCCGGCGAAGGCTTCGGCGATTCCGGGATGGCACTGCAGCACCTGTGACAGCTTGGTGACCCGGAGCAGCTTGTGCATCCTGGCCGTGGCCGCCGACAGCCGCAGCCAGCCTCCGGCGGCGGTGGCCTGGCGGTGGATCCGCAGCAGCGCCGTGAGTCCCGTGCAGTCGCAGAAGCCCAAACCAGAAACGTCGGCGACCAAGTGGGCCCGATGTGTCGCCTCCGACTGTTCCAACTCTTCCATGTGGTCGGTCAGCACCGGGACTGATGCGATGTCCAGCTCCCCGACGAGCACGATGACCGCGCCCGGGGCCCGGCCGTAGCTGCTGACTCGCAGCGGCTCGGCCGATATGTGGCGCTGCGCGGACCGGCGCGGAGGCTCGCCCTGCGGTAAGTGGACTCTGTCGGTGGTGTCATGCATGTCAGGCTCCGGAGGCGAGTCGGGCGGTTCGCGTCTCCGGGGTCTGGGGGACCGGCCCGGACTGCCGGGCTCGCTGCCAGGGTAGAACCGACGGGTACAGGGCGATGCCTCGAATTTTCACACGCCACCTCTTCGCCAGGAGGCAGTGCGCGACGCCACATCGGCCAGGTGCGCGGTGGCGACGACGCGCTCGCCGCCAGGTGACTATCGGCCCTGATAGTCGGGACCTTCGGCACCGGGCACCGGTTCGTTCGCTGGCCACACTTCGTAGTGACGCAGACATCTTCCCCTCGGCGATTGGACGGACCATGAGCACACAGCACGGCGGAGCCCACTTGAGCGGCCGGTTCCACTTCTCACCGCGTGCGGCGCGCGCTTCGGTCGCGGCCCAGGACGCGACCACCGCGGTCGATGTCCGGGAGGTCTCGATCGCGGCGCTGCGCATCGGCACCGGGTTCATCTTCCTGTGGGCGTTCCTGGACAAGACCTTCGGCCTGCACTACTCCACCGCCTCCAAGAGTGCCTGGATCCACGGGGGCTCCCCGACCAAGGGCTTCCTGGGCCACGTGGCTGTCGGCCCGTTCCAGTCGGCGTTCCACTCCATGGCCGGCAACGGCTTCGTCGACTGGGCGTTCATGCTCGGCCTGCTGGGCATCGGCACCGCCCTGGTTCTGGGCGTCGGACTGCGGATCGCCGCTGCCTGTGGCGTGGTCCTGGTCGCGATGATGTGGTTCGCGGTCTACCCGCCGGCCCAGCACACCGCGTCCGGCGCTGCGACCTCGTCGGTCAACCCCCTGATCGACGACCACGTCCTGGAAGCCCTCGCCCTGATCGCCCTCGCGGTCTTCGGTACCCGCAGCCGGCTGGGCCTGGGTGCCGCGTGGGCGAAGCTGCCCGTCGTCCGGAACCATCGCTCGCTGGTCTGATACCCGCCATGCCGGGCAAGACCGATCGCCGAGCCGGGCCGGGGCCACGACGGCCCCGGCCCGGCTCGGCATGTCCTGCCCTCGAACCTGCGGCCCGGCCGCGAAGCACGTCCGGTCAGGGGTCTTCGGACTCTGCGATCCCGATGGGACGCGGACGGGCTACGGTGTACCTAACGAAGCGGTGTCGGGCACATGCCCGCAAACCGTGAGAGAGGCGGCTCGGGGATGGCCGACCAGAGTTTCGGGGAATCCAGGAACGCGCTGCTTCCGCAGATGCGGATCGACGACCTGCTCGACGAGCTGATCTCCAGGGTGACTCAGATCCGGGCCACCCGCGACCGTGTCCAGCAGTTGCTGCAGGGAGTGCTGGCGGTGTCCGGCGGCCTGGAGCTGGACCAGGTGCTCCGCACCATCATCGAGACCGCGACCGAGCTGGTGGACGCCCGGTACGGGGCCCTCGGCGTCATCGACGGCGGCGGGGAGCGCCTGGAACGGTTCGTCACCGTGGGTCTGGCCCAGCAGGAGATCGACGCGATCGGGCCCTACCCCACTGGAATGGGGCTGCTCGGACAGCTGATCCGGCACCCCGAGCCGCTGCGGTTGGAGGACATCGCGGGGCATGAGGCGTCCTTCGGTTTCCCCGACAACCATCCGCCGATGCGGACCTTCCTCGGCGTCCCGATCCGGGTTCGCGACACGGTCTACGGCAACCTGTACCTGACGGAGAAGCACGGCGGCGCCGTCTTCGACGCCGACGACGAGACCCTGCTCACGACGCTGGCCGCGGCGGCGGGCGTGGCGATCGACAACGCCCGCCTGTATGACGACGCCCAGCGGCGCCAGCGCCGGATGGAGGCCACCGCCGAGTTGACTCGGGGTCTGCTGTCCGGTGTCGACTCCCGTGACGTGCTGGCCGTGTTGGTCGAGCGGGTCCGGAACCTGTCCGGGGCCGATCTGGTGATGGTGTCGCTTCCGGACGCCGCCACGGGGCAGCTGGTCGTCGAGGTCGCCAGTGGGGTCGGCGCCGAGCAGGTTTCGGGGGTGTCCCGGCCGGTCGAGGGGACCGAGACCGGCGCGGCGTTCACCGAGGGTGTCGGGCGGGCCGTCGTGGACGGTGAGTGGGATGACCGGCCGCTGTGGAAGGGGATCGGGTTGGGGCCGGCTTACATCGCCCCGCTGGGTGTGGTCGGCAAGGTGCGCGGTGTCCTGGTCGCGGGCAAGCGGTTCGGGGCGCTGCCGTTCGACGCCGCCGCGGTGCGCATGCTGACCGAGGTCGGGGGGCAGGCGGCGGTGGCGCTGGAGCTGGCCGCCCGCCGTGCCGACGCCGACGTGTTGGCCCTGTACGCCGACCGGGACCGGATCGGGCGCGATCTGCACGATCTGGCCATCCAGCGGCTGTTCGCCGCCGGTATGACGCTGCAGTCGGTGTTGAAGATCACTGAGAAGGCGTCGGTGCGCGAGCGCGTCACCAAGGCGGTGGAGGGCCTGGACGACACCATCAAGGTGATCCGCTCGACGATCTTCGCCCTGTCCGAGCACGCCGCCCCGGAGGCGGCGCCCGGGCTGCGGTCCCAGGTGCTGCAGGTGTGCCATGACGCCGCCGAAGTCCTGGGCTTCTCCCCGGCGGTCCGCTTCACCGGACCGGTCGACTTCGAGGCCCCGGAGGCGGCCGTCGAGCACGTGCTCGCGGTGACCCGCGAGGCGCTGTCCAACGTCGCGCGGCACGCGCGGGCCGCTCGCGTCGAGGTGGACCTGGAGACCGCCGACGGGTTCCTGGAACTGCGCGTCGCCGACGACGGGGTCGGGATCCCGGACGGTGGGCGCCGCAGCGGTTTGGCCAACATCGCCGAACGGGCCGCCGGGCTCGGTGGCGACTGCACGGTCGGGCCGAGGGAGAGCGGCGGGACGGTGCTGGTGTGGCGCGTGCCGCTGGATCGGTGACCGCGTCGGCGTGCGAGCCTCGGCCTCGGCCACCCGCACGGCCCCCCGGCAGAGGCGAAGGTCCCTGTCGGCCTGGAAGAGTGGCCGTGCCGCACAACTATGAGGACGGGACACAGCATCCCCAGGAGGGAGGATCCCGTGACCGGGTCGCTGAGTGTGCCGTGGGACGACCGGCTGCTGGAGTACGACTTCGGCCACGACCATCCGCTGGCGCCGGTGCGGGTGGAACTCACGATGGCGCTGGCCCGGTCGTTCGGTCTCATGGACCTCGCCGGCGTGGACGTGGTCGCCTTTCCACCTGCCGACGACGACCTCTTGGAACTGGTTCACTCCGCCGAGTACGTCAGGGCCGTCCGGCATTCCGCGTCAGTGACGCATGCCGAGCGCGGGCGGTTCGGCTTCGGGACCGACGACAACCCGTACTTCCCGGGCATGCACGAGGCCTCCGCGCGTATCGCCGGTGCCTCGGTCGCCGCCGCGCGCCAGGTGTGGAACGGGGTGAGCGAGCACGCCGTGAACGTCGCCGGCGGCCTCCATCACGCGATGCGCTCCCACGCCTCGGGGTTCTGCGTGTACAACGATCCGGCGATTGCCATCGCGTGGCTACTGCGCGCCGGTGCGGAGCGGGTCGCCTACGTCGATGTGGACGTGCATCACGGCGACGGGGTCCAGGCCGCGTTCTGGGACGATCCCAGAGTCCTGACGATCAGCCTGCACGAGCATCCCAGCACCCTGTTTCCCGGGACCGGCCTGCCGGAGGACGTCGGCGGGCCGGGCGCGGAGGGCAACGCGGTGAATGTCGCGCTTCCTGCCGGGACCGGGGACGAGGCATGGCTGCGGGCGTTCGACGCGGTGGTGCCGCCGCTGATCCGGGCCTTCGACCCGGATGCGCTGGTCACGCAGCACGGCTGCGACACCCACGCCCTGGACCCGCTGGCCCACCTGCTGCTCACGGTCGACGGGCAGCGTGCGGCGGCCGAACGGCTGCACCGGCTGGCCCACGAGACGGCGTCGGGGCGGTGGGTCGCGCTCGGCGGAGGAGGCTACGAGACGGTCGACGTCGTGCCGCGGGCCTGGACGCACCTGCTGGCCGAGGCCGCGGGGCACCCGATCGCGCCGGCGTCGGCGATTCCCGCCGAGTGGCTCGCCTTCGCCCGGGAGGTGACGGGTCGCACCGACGTGGTCTCGGTGATGACCGACGGACACCACCCGGCCCCGCGGCCGTGGAGCGCCGGGTACGACCCGGCCGACCCCGTCGACCGGGCCGTCATGCTGACCCGGCGCGCGGTGTTTCCTTGGCACGGGCTGTACCCGGAGCCGTGAGGCGGCCGGGGCGTCCGGGGGCTCCGGATCAGGGCCGTATGGCCCTGCCCTGAGGCCCTGGTCGAAGTCCATGCTGAAAGCGGGGAACGGGGGAACGCGACTCCTCTGCCCGGACCCCCCGCGACCTGCGCAGCGTGCAGGCGTTCAACGCCTTCTTCATCTGCCCGGTCGGCGGCGGCGGTCTGGCCGGCCTGTTCTAGACCCACCCGAAGTTGGAGCGCCGTCTGGACCAGCTCGCCCGGATCTCCGAGCAGCTGGGGCGGCTGGTCTGAGGAGGAACGGAAATGCGAGCCCTGATCATCTACGAGTCCGTGTTCGGCACCACCCACACCGTCGCCGACGCGATCGCCGAAGGCTTGCGCACCTCGGGCGAAGCGACCGTCGTCTCGGCCGCGGACGCCGAGGGGGCCGACCTCACGAACGTCGATCTCCTCATCATCGGAGCCCCGACACACCTGCACGGTCTGCCGGCGCTGTACACCCGTAAGTCAGCGCTTCGCGCGGCGGAGTCCGCTCAGGGCCGGCTCCACGCGGAACCCGGCGCGTCCGAGGCGTATGGCCTCAGGAGCGTGCTGGAAACCTTGCCCGTGGGCAGCCACGTCGAGCCGCAGGGCATTGCGGTGAAGCATCAGGTGGCCGCTGCCGCGTTCGACACCCGCCGATCCGGTCCGGCCCTGCTCACCGGCCGTGCCGGCCGCGCCATCGCCAAGCACCTGCGGCAGCGTGGTTACGCCAGTGCCGCGACGCCGGCCAGCTTCCTGGTGGACAGCGAGGACCAGCTGTTGGACGGCGAGATCGACCGCGCCGTCGCGTGGGGGAAGTCGCTCGCCGCCCACGACTCGTGACCGGTGTTCTGGTCGATGTCATGTTCATATCTGATCCCGGCGGGTACCACCGCCGAAGGACCCGGTGGCGGATGACAGAAGGCCCTCGCCGGATGTGAGACGCGGCGGTGGGGACGGACATGTCGATCGAGATCAAGAGGCGGTCATGAACAGATCTGCCGACACTACCCGCGACCTGCGCCGGGAGTCGCACGGCAGCGCGCGGATCGTGGCCTCCGGACGCGGGCGGGTGCGGATTCGGAAGTCCGCGAGTCGCAAACTGCGCGATCTGCCCGAGCTGGACCTCCGGACACCGTCCGGGCGGCTGATGCCGTTCTGAGTGGCGCTGCGGAGAAATTCAGGACCCGGATACGGTCGGCGACCGACTGACCGACCGACCGCATCGTCGAGAGCGACATCACTTGCGCGGTCTGGCCTAGGCGCGCGGAACGACTGCGACCGGGCAGTCCGCGTGGTGCAGCAGCGTGTGGGTGATCGGCCCGGGTCGCATGCCGAGGTGGCCGTCGCCGCGGCGGTGTGCGCCGGCGACGATCAGGTCCGCGTCCTGGGTCAGGCCGGTCAGTACCGCGCTCGGTGCGCCGTCCATGACTTCCACGGCGAGGTGGACGTCGGGGTGCTTGGCGTGCCAGGGGTTCAGCCGTCGGTCCAGGGCGGAGCGGATGTCGGCGATGGCGTGCTCCCGGACCGCGTCGAGGTTGTCATCCCTGGCCCAGTCCAGGTCCCAGACGTTGACCACCGTCAGCCGCGCGTTGCGGAGCGCGGCCTCGGCGAACGCGAAGCCCATCAGCTCCTCGCCGGGGTCCTCGACGTCCAGCGCGAGGACGACGGTGCCGGCGGGCTCCCGTGGCGTGCCGCGCACGACCATCGTGGGGCATGAGGCCAGTGTCAGTGTCCGCATCGACACCGAGCCCAGCAGCAGCCCGGTGAAGCCGCCGCGGCCGCGGTTGCCGAGGACCAGCAGGTCGGCATCGCGCGCGGCTTCGGCGATGGCGTCGGCGGTCGCGCCGGCGATGACCTTCGCCTCCACAGGCATCCCCGGGTAGCGGTTCCGCAGCCACTGCACGCCGTCGTCGGCGATCTTGTCGGCGGCCTCCTTTACGCCGGTTTGGAAGTCGGTCGGCATGTAGCCCATCGGCGAGGCGACGGCGACCGTGTGGTACCCGGTGACCACGGTGACGGCCGTGTCGCGCCAGGCAGCTTCGCGCCCGGCCTGGGCCAGCGCGCGGTCGCCCGACGGGCTCTGGTCGTAGGCGACGATGACGGTGCGTTTCATGATGAGTCCTTCGGTCAGCGCAGGCGGCGCAAGTAGGGATCGGTCTGCGTCCGGGGTTCCACCCGGATCCGGAAATCGGCGGCTGTGACACCGTTCGGCGTCGCTATCAGAGGATTGATCTCGGCCTCGGTGACGCAGGTCTGCTCGGCGGCCAGCAACGCCAGTCGCGACAGTGCGTCGCGCACTGCGGCCACGTCTCCGCCGGGACGGCCGCGGAAGCCGGCCAGCATCCGGGCCGCCCGCGTGGAGTGCACGAGTTCGTCGGCGTCCGCGCCGGTCAGCGGGGCAAGCCGGTAAGCGCGGTCGGCGGCCAGGTCGGTGGCGGTGCCGCCGGTGCCGAAGGCGACCAGCGGCCCGAAGACCGCGTCGTCGTCGACGCCGGCCAGCAGTTCGATCCCGTCGGGCGCCATCTCCTGCACCACCACGCCGGCCAGTTGCCCGCCGAACCGCTCGTGCAGCCGCCGCCAGCCGGCGCGGACCTCCTCGGGCCCGGACAGGCCGAGCAGCACGCCGCCGACGTCGCTCTTGTGGACCAGCTCGGGCCAGTACGCCTTCATCGCGACCGGGCCGTCCCAGACCGCCGCCGCGGTGACGGCGGTCTGCTCGTCGGCAGCCAGCACCAGGCGCGCGCAGCGGATGCCGTAGCAGGCCAGCAGATCGGCGGCACGGTCCGGGGGCAGCCAGCCGCCCTCGGGATGCGCGGCGAGGAACAGTGAGACCAGGCGTGCGGCGTCGCGCGAGCGGACGCCCGGCAGCTGCGGGACCTCGCCGCCGGGGCGGCGCAGCCATTCGGCGTAGTCGCAGGCGTGACTCAGGGCCCTGACCGCGGTCTCGGCGTCGCCGTAGCACGGCAGGAACCGCCCGTCGGCACCCATCACCGTCTCGACCCCGGCGGCCTGGTCCACCAGCACCGCGACCACCGGCATCGCACCGGTCCGGGCGTCGACGGCGAGCGTCGGCGACAGTTCGGCCAGCGCCGTCGGGACCAGTAGCAGGAGCACGGCGTCCGCCTCGCCGGAGGAGGCGACCGTCTCCACCGCGTCCCGCAGCGCCGCTCCGTTGGCTCCGGCTCCGGCGTCGACGGGATTGCCGCAGGCGGCGGCCGGGCGCAGCAGGGCACTGAGGCGCTCGCGCAGCGCGTCGCTGAACTCGGGGACGGTGAGGCCGGCCTCGGCGCACGCATCCGCGGCCAGCACCCCGGTGCCGCCGGCGTTGGACACCACCGCGACGCGGCGTCCGGTCGGCAGCAGGCCGGTCCGCAGCAGCGCCGCGGCCTCGACGAGCTCTGCGACCGAGCGGGTAGCGATGACGCCGGCCTGCCGATACAGCGCCTCCCGGGTGATGCCGGGGGTGATGGCCGCGCTGGTGTGGGAGGCGGCGGCGCGGGATCCGGCCGCGGATCGTCCGGCCATGACGGCCAGTACCGGTTTGGTGCGGGCGACGCGGCGGGCGTAGCGGGCGAACTTGCGGGGGTTGCCGAAGGATTCCAGGTGCAGCAGTACCAGTTCGGTCGCGGGATCGCGGGCCCACCAGGCGAGCAGGTCGTTGCCGGAGACGTCGGCCTTGTCGCCGAGGGAGGCGAAGGAGCCGGCGCCGATGCCCAGCCGCGACAGGTGGTCCAGGATCGCGATGCCCACGCCGCCGGATTGCACGCCCACGCCGGCCGTACCGCCCAGCGGGGTGTGCGGGCCGAACGTGGCGTCCATGGAGATGTCGGTTCCGAAGGAGGCGACGCCCAGGCCGTTGGGGCCGACCAGGCGCATGCCGTACCGGCGGCACACCGCCTTCAGCGTCGTGCCCACCGACTTCGGCACCGAGGAGGTGACCGCGGTCAGGGCTCTGATTCCGTGTCGGCCGCAGGCGATCGCGGCCTCGACCAGCGCCTCCGGCGGCACCGCCAGGACCGCCAGCTCGATCCGGTCCGGCAGCAGCTCGATCGAGCGCGCGCACGGCACCCCGGCGATCTCGTCCGCGTGCGGGTTCACCGCGAACAGCGGCCGGTCGAATTCGGCGGCGAGGAGGTGGTCCAGGATCGCCCGGCCGACGCCGCCGGGCCGGCGCCCGACACCGACCACCGCGACGCCGCGCGGCCGGAACAGCGGCTCCAGCGACGCGGCGCTGCCGGTGAACTCGCGGTCGGCGACGACCTCCAGGTAGGCGTCGTCCTCGGTGAGGTCGATCTCGTGGAAGACGGTGCTGCCGTGTTCGAAGGTGGCGCTGTGGTGCAGTCCGGCCGAGGCGATGACTCGTTTCATCGCCAGGTTCTCCGACAGGGTCTCGGCGACGAACGTCCGGATCCCGAGCGCGCGGGCGGCGTCGGCGAGGTGTTCCAGCAGCAGGGTGCCGATGCCGCGGCCGCGCAGCCGGTCGGCGACGGTGAAGCCGACTTCGGCGGCGTCGGCGTCGGCGCGGAGCCGCCAGGCCTCGCCCTCGCCGACGATCTCCTCGGCCTCGCCGCGTCGGACCGACACCACCAGGGCGATGCGATCCGGGTGCGGCTCGCACAACCGCTCGGCGGCGCTGCGGCCGGCGGCGGCGCCGGAGGCGAAGAACCGCATGCGCACGCTTTCCGGGGACAGCGCGGCGAACATCGCGTTCAAGCCGTCGAGGTCCTGCGGCGTGGTCGGCCGGATGGACACTGTGGTGCCGTCGGCGAGCAGCGCGTGGACGGGCTCGCCGGCCGGGGCGGCGGGCCTGGTGACGGGTGCCGCGCCGGTCATGCCGTCCACTTCCATTCGCGGATCTCCGGCAGGTCCTCGCCGTGCTCGATGATCCAGTCGCGGTGCCGGGCGCGGGCGTCGGTCATCGCCTGCCGCACCGCGGCGGCCTTCGGCGCCAGGCCCGGTACCCGGTCGATGACGTCGCAGACCAGCTTGAACCGGTCCATGTCGTTGCGGACCAGCATGTCGAACGGCGTCGTGGTGGTGCCCTGCTCCTTGTAGCCTCGCACGTGCAGGTTGGCGTGGCCGTGCCGGCGGTAGGCCAGGCGGTGGATCAGCGACGGGTAGCCGTGGAAGGCGAAGATGACCGGCGTGTCGACGGTGAAGATCGCGTCGAATTGCGCGTCCGGCAGTCCGTGGGGGTGTTCGGCCTCGGGTTGCAGGCGCATCAGGTCCACGACGTTGACCACGCGCACGCGCAGTCTGGGCAGGTGTTGGCGCAGCAGCTGGGAGGCGGCCAGGACCTCCAGGGTGGGGACGTCGCCGGCGCAGGCCAGCACCACGTCCGGTTCGGTGGCGAAGTCGTCCTCGGTGCCGGCCCAGTCCCAGATGCCCAGGCCGCGCTCGCAGTGCAGCAGCGCTTCTTCCGGGGTGAGCCAGTCCGGGCTGGGGTTCTTCCCGGCGACGATGACGTTGACCAGGTCGCGGCTGTTCAGGCAGTGTTCTGCGACGGATAGCAGGGTGTTGGCGTCCGGCGGCAGGTACAGGCGCACCACGTCGGCGGTCTTGTTGGCGACGTGGTCCAGGAATCCGGGGTCCTGGTGGGAGAAGCCGTTGTGGTCCTGGCGCCACACGTGCGAGGTGAGCAGGTAGTTCAGCGACGGCACCGGCGCGCGCCAGGGCAGCGCGCGTGCGGTCTTGAGCCACTTCACGTGCTGGTTGAGCATCGAGTCGATGATGTGGATGAAGGCCTCGTAGCAGGAGAACATTCCGTGCCGGCCGGTGAGCAGGTAGCCCTCCAGCCAGCCCTGGCACAGGTGCTCGGAGAGCACTTCCATGACCCGGCCGTCGGGGGCCAGGTGGTCGTCGGTCGGCTTGGTGGGCAGGGTCCAGACCCGGTTGGTGACCTCGAAGACGTCGTCCAGATGGTTGGAGGCGGTCTCGTCGGGGCCGAACAGCCGGAAGGTGTTGTGGGGTGCGTCGGCGGCGATGATGTCGCGCAGCCAGGTGCCCAGGACCCGTGTCGGCTCGTGGAGCGTCTCGCCGGGTTTGGCGACCGGGACGGCGTAGCCGTCGATCGGCGGCAGGTCCAGGGAGCGGGTGAGGACACCGCCGTTGGCGTGCCGGTTGGCGCCGATGCGCGCCTCGCCGTCGGGGACGCAGGTCAGGACGTCGGGCTTGGGGCGGCCGAAGTGGTCGAAGAGGTCGTCGGGGCGGTAGGACTTCATCCAGTCGACCAGCATGTGCCGGTGCTGCGGGTTTTCGCGGACGCCGGCCAGCGGGACCTGGTGGGAGTGGAACGTGCCCTCGATCTGCACGCCGTCCACGGTCTGCGGGCCGGTCCAGCCCTTCGGCGTGCGCAGGATGATCACCGGCCACGGCGGGACGCCGTTCTGGGCGGCCTTCGGGTTCCGCTTGACGTCCTGGATGAGCCGGATGGTGGCCAGGGCGCCGTCCAGGGCCTCGGCCATTTTGTTGTGCATCGCGTGCGGGTCGTCGCCGAACACCCAACGCGGGTCCCAGCCTTGGGCGGCGAGCAGGCCGTCGAGCTGTTCGCGGGGGATGCGGTCCAGGACGGTCGGGTTGGCGATCTTGTAGCCGTTCAGGTGCAGGATCGGCAGGACCGCGCCGTCGCGGGCGGGATTCAGGAACCTGACGGACTGCCAGGAGGTGGCCAGCGGCCCGGTCTCGGCCTCGCCGTCGCCGACGACGCAGGCCACGATCAAATCGGGGTTGTCGAAGGCGGCGCCGAAGGCGTGCGCCAGGCTGTAGCCGAGCTCGCCGCCCTCGTGGATGGAGCCGGGCACGTTCGCGGCGATGTGGCTGGGGACGCCGCCGGGCGCGGAGAACGCGGCGAACAGCTTGGTCATGCCGGCCTCGTCGCGGGTGACGTCCGGGTAGTGGTCGGTGTAGGTGCCGTCCAGCCAGGAGCAGGCCAGCGCCGCCGGACCGCCGTGGCCCGGGCCCAGGACCGTGATCAGGTCCAGGTCGTGCTCGGTGATCAGGCGGTTGAGATGGGCGTGGACGAAGTTCAGGCCGGGGCTGGTGCCCCAGTGGCCGAGCAGCCGCGGCTTGATGTCCGACGGCTCCAGGCCGCGGTGCAGCAGGGCGTTGTCGCGCAGGTAGATCTGGCCGGCGGCCAGGTAGTTCGCCGCGCGCCAGTAGCGGTCCACGGTGTTGAGGCGCACGGTGTCGAGGCGCACGGAGTCGAGGTGGACGGCGTGGTCATGGATGGTCATGGCAACAGGACCTTTTCTCCCGGGCAGGGGACGACGGCCGTCCACCGCAGACGTTCGGTGATGCGCTCACGCAGGAACTCGGCGGCCTTCGGCTCGCCGTGGACGAGGTAGGTGGCGGTCGGGGCCGGCGCGGTGCCGAGCCAGTGGAGGATCTCGGGGTAGTCGGCGTGCGCCGACAGGCCGGACAGCTGCACGATCCGGGCGCGGACGGGGACGTAGCGGCCGTGTATCTTCAGTGCCTTGGCGCCCTCGGCCAGATCGCGGGCCCGGGTGCCGACGGCGGCGAAGCCGACGATGAGCACCGTGTTGCGCGGGTCCGGGAGCGCGGCCTCCAGGTGGTGCAGGACGCGGCCGCCGGTGGCCATGCCCGAGGCCGAGATCACGATCTGCGGGCCGTTGTGGGTGTCGATGCGGCGGGACTCCTCCTGGGTCCGGGCCAGGCGCAGCCGCGGCGGGTTCAGCTCGGCGAGGCCGTTTTCGGTGATGGTGGGCAGGAACTGCGGACGGTGGTCCTTCAGGGCCTGGGAATAGACGTCGAGCGCGGCCAGCGCCATGGGGCTGTCGACGTAGATCGGGGCGTCGCGCAGCACGCCGCGCTGGGCCAGGCCGGCCAGCTCGTGCAGGATCATCTCGGTGCGGTCCACGGCGAAGGCGGGGATGAGCACCGTTCCGCCGTGCCGGAGCGTGGAGCCGATGGCGTCTTCGAAGCTCGACGCAGAGGTGGCGTCGTCGTGGCGGCGGTTGCCGTAGGTCGATTCGAGCACCAAGGTGTCGGCGCCATCGAAAGGGTCCGGCGGCCGCAGCAGCGGGTGGCGCGGGCGGCCCAGGTCTCCGGAGAAGGCGATCGTCGAGGTCTGCGACGCCCCTTCCACCCCGTCGAGGGTCAGCTTGGCCCACGCCGAGCCGAGGATGTGGCCGGCGTTGTACAGCCGGCAGCCGATTCCGTCGGCGATCCGGGCCGGAGCGTCGAAGTCGAGGGCGACGAAGTGGTCCAGGCAGCGTTCGACGTCCTTGGTGTCGTACAACGGCAGGGCCGGGGTGTGCTTGCTCCAGCCGTGCTGGTTGGCGTGCTCGGCTTCCTCCTCCAGCAGATGCGCGGAGTCGCGCAGCACGATCTCGGCCAGCGCGATGGTCTCCGGCGTGGCGTGGACGGCGCCGGCGAAACCCTCCTTGACCAGCCGCGGCAGGTAGCCGCAGTGGTCCAGGTGCGCATGCGTGACGACCACGGCGTCGATGCCGTCGGCCGCGACGGGCAGCGGCTGCCAGTTGCGCCGCCGCAGCTCGCCCAGGCCCTGGAACAGGCCACAGTCCACCAGCACCGAGGCCTGCGGGGTGCGCACGAGGTACTTGCTCCCGGTCACCGTGCCGGCACCGCCCAGGAAGGTCAGCGTTGTACCTCCCGAAAAGCGGGCGGCCGGTTGTGGTGCGCTCATGGCTTCTCCTCGCCTGCCGACGTGGCGTCTGCGGCCACATCGCCAGCATCGTCCGGTCCGGCACCGCCCGGCAGCGGCGCAAGGCCCGGTCGAGAAGGGACCTTCGGCCCGGTCGGGGTGGCGCCGGACGGCCGGTTCGACGTCAGGTGCGCAAGCAGGACTCGAACGTCACTATGGCCGACGCTGAGCTGGCGGCCTTGTACGCCGACCGCGACCGGGCCGGACATGGTCGGGCAGTCTGGGTGACCTCGGTGCCGAGATATCTCGACACCGAGGTGGGGGTCTGGCCGACCCAGCCCTTGCCGTTGCGCCCTGATTGCGCCGGCGATGAGCAGTGGCTGGCTGCCAGAGATTGATGGCTTCGATCTGGACGGTCGCAGCGCGTGCCCGCCTACGAGCTCTGTCCTACGAGCTCTGCGGGCTGTAAGAGAGCCGGCGGTTCGGGCGGGGATCCAGTTGCGGCGTTCGAGCGGCGCGAAAGCAGGCATCCCGTCAGCGCGGTGGCCAGACCCGCCAACCCGGCCGCCGCGAAGCCGCTGGTCGGCGTGGACAAGTCGATTGCTCCCCCGACCATCGGGGATCCGATGGCGAAGCCCGCGCTCAGTGCCGAGGATTGCAGGCCGGTGGCCTCGCCCCGGACGCCGGCGGGCGCGAGCCGGCTCACCGCGTCGGCCACGGTGGACAGTGTCGGCGCGGTGAGCAGTCCGGCGCCGATGCCGGCCACGCACAGCGCGGGCCAGCTGTGGGCGAGTGCGGCGGGAACGGTCGCCAGTCCGAGTCCTGCGAGCAGCAGCGGCGTGGGCAGCGGACGGGACAGCGTGCCGTATACGAGCCCGCCGACAATCGAGGACACGCCGTAGACCGCCACGACCAGGCCGGCCCAGGATACCTGGCCGGCTGCTTTGAGGGTGGCCACGATGGCCAGCTCGGTGCCGCTGAGCAGCACCGTGGTGCCGAACGCCATCACCAGGACGGCGATCATGTTCGGGCCCAGCCACTCCCGGCGGCGGGGGCGGACGGTCGGGCCGGCATCTGCCTCGTCCTCGGCCCGCAGCGGTGGGTTGAGCAGGGCGATGCCCGCTCCGCCCAGCGCGATCGCGGCGCCGGCGCCCCACGCCACCGCACCGGGGGACGTCGCCGCCGCGCAGATGATCACGATCGGCGGGCCGAGCACGTACGACAGCTCGCCTTGTACCGATTCCAGCGCGAACGCGGCCCGGCGCTGCCCCGCGGTCGTCGTCGCCGAGATCGCCTGCCTGGTCACCAGTTGGGCCGGCACCATCAGCAGACCCGCTGCGAAGGCGGCGCCCGAGAGAATCGGATACGGCAGGACAGGCACACTCAGCCAGAACACGACCTGTACCGCAGCGGTGGACAGCAGCACGACGCGCGCGCCTCGCCGGTCAATCATGCGGCCGAGCAGCGGCCCGCCCAGCGCCAACCCCGCGGTGAGAGCCGCTGCGACACCACCGGCTGCCGCGTAGCTCCTGTGCAGGCCGAGCACGACATACAACGTCAGCGTCATCATGTCGGCCGCGAGCGCGGCGCGGGCGAGCAGCGAAACGCTGAGCAACGCCGCCAACCCCGGCACAGCGAGTACTTGTCGATATCTGAGCACCTTCGAGACGTTAGAACGCTCGTGCCGCCATAGGAAGTGGCGATTTTGTTGGGCCTGGCATAATGGCTGCTTATGGCCAGAGATCTTGAGACCGCGCTCCTACGGTCGTTCGTCACCGCCGTGCGGGTCGGCAGCATCAGCCGGGCCGCGACAGCCCTCGGACATACCCAACCCGCACTCAGCCAGCAGCTGCGCAAGCTCGAAAACACTGTCGGGCGCCCACTGCTGCACCGATCGTCCTCCGGAGTCCTGCCGACCAGGGCCGGTGAGGAACTCCTGCCATACGCCGAACGCATCCTGTCGCTGTCCGAACAAGCACTCAGCGAAGCCGGACGCGCGCTCACCGGCCACTGCGGCATCGGGCTGCTCGAAGATCTCGCCGCCTACCAGCTTCCGCAGGCGTTCGCCGACCTGGCCCGGCTGCACCCCGACGCGACGCTGGAGGTGCTCAGCCTCTCCACCGCCGAGATGCGGCAGGCCTACGATGCGCGCCGCGTCCAACTCGTGCTCGACGCGGTGGGGGATCTTCCCGGCCCGCCGCGCTGGACGGTGCGTCGCCCCCTGGTGTGGGCGATCGGCCAAGGCGTCGACGTAACGGCGGATCCGCTGCCGGTGGTGCTTTTCTCGAACCCGTGCTTCTGGCGCACGTCGTTGTTGGAGTCGCTGGAGCGTGCCGACCGTCGCTGGCGGGTGGCGTTCGAGAGCAACAGCCTGGCCGGTGTGCTCGCAGCGCTGCGGGCCGGGCTGGGCGTCGCGGCGCTCATGCCGTCGAACCTCGAACCGGCGATGGCCGGCCACGACCCGGAGGCCCTGCCGCTCTTGCCGGACCTCGAACTCGGTCTCACGCGGCATCCACGCAGCGAAGGCGATCTGCTGGTCGACGCCGTGGAGACCGCTTTGCGACGGACGATCTGAGTTGGATGGAGCGCGGTCGGCGCCAACGCTTCAACCTCTCATGAGGTCATCACCCGCCACATGACGAACAGCCCGCCCGCGTACACCGCGATACCAGCCGGCAGGCCGCCCCACATCCAACCGCCCCGCCACCACAGACCCAACCCGATCGACACACCGGCCGCCGCGACCAGCCCCACCCACGGGGCACCCCACATCGTCAGCACCCCCGCCCCCGTGCACACGAACGCCGGGTTGTCCTTCGAGCAGTCATCCGTCGCGAAGATCGACAGAAACATGGCCAGGCAGTTCAGCAGTGCCCCCAGCCCGGCGAGCACACCGACCACCACCAGGTAGGCCGTCGGCAACCGCTGCGGACCCACCGCATTCACTCCATACGCACCAGAGACCATGACGCCCCGCCTACTCGGCCTGTTCGGATATCAGCCATCGTAGAAACCGGAGTGATCACACCGCCTGAGTGCTGATACTCAATGTCCCGCGCCCGGTACTCACATCCCCACGGGTACGCCGGGCGTGCGTCGTGAGTCCCAACGCGGTGACCACCCAACCCGCCTGCGCGCCGAGGGGTTCTGTGGTGGACACGATTCGCGCCGCAACGGCAAACGGCGACAAAAAACGCAACGCCGCGTCAGTTATCGAAGTTCCCCGGTCGCGTTCCATCGTGTCCGCATCGCGTTCCATTCTGTTCCAGAACGTATCAGACCGTTGTGGTCGATCTCCAGGCGTGCGGAAACTAAGCACAGACAACTCAGCGCACCTCGCGGCCCCGGGAGGCAAGAAGAACCACTTGCGCGCGGAGCCCGTCGTGACACCGAGTGCGGGTCACGATGAGGGCGTGGGCATCTTGGAAGGCCATCCGCGAAATCCCGCTGTTGCGTTTCATTCCGGTGGCGTCCGAGCAGCGCAGCGGACGTGAAAATCTCATCGCCGGGTCGTACCGGCTTCGACTTCCCTTTGCTTTCGCTGTTTGGTCGCAGACGGGCATGGGGATGCAGAGGACCTTCCGTTGGCGCGGAAGGTCCTCACCTTTTCCAGGGTTCCCACCTCGGGGAAAACAGCTCATGGGTTTCCGGCCGTCGAATACCTTGTCGGGGCGACTCGTTTAAGGGTATTGACAAAGCGAAGGATGTCGGCGCGGGCAAAGTAAGATCGCCGGGCATTTCACCCCTTACGGCGACCTCCCTGCCCTTTGTCGTGGCATTGTGTAACCCAGGGCCCTGTTGTAATACTGGCGATAGCCCAGTGTGCCGCGCCAACGGCACGCGAACCCCGAGGCGACCGGCCCGGCTCGACGGATCGCCCTGAATTCCGCTCGGATTCAAGAAAGTCCCGTCTGCGACCAATCCGCGAAAGGCGGTGCACACGGTGAACGACGCTACCCGAATTCGGATCATCGTCGCATGCGCGATCGACGTCTCGGTCTTCATGCTCACAGCCCTGATATTCGTGCATGGAATCGCCATCGCCCGATCCATCCTGGCCGCCTCGCTGTCCGGCCTCGTCTCCGCCCTGACCATCCTTTGGATTCTCAAGGCCATCGCGCCGGTCGAAGCCGAGGTCGGGGCCACGACCGGGGCCGAGTCCGGGGCCGACTCCGACTCCGAGGCCGATGAACGGCAGCGGTCCCGCATCGGATCGGTGCACATCCCCAACCACACCGCGCGGCCGGACTACGACCGCGCTCGACCGCTCCGCTAGGCCGGCCTGCCGGGGAACACCACCGTGTTCCCCGGCCCTCCGATTTGGGAGTCCCATTGAACGAACAGGTTCACGGGCAGCCGACAGTCCTGCGTGACTTCTCCTGCGCGCTGCGCAGGCGTCGACGGGCAGCCGGAGACATGCCGCTTCGCGACATCGCGCGCCGCTCGATCCAGGTGAGCAGCGGCCGCGCCCTTTCGATCGCAACCCTTTCCCGGCTCCTGAACGCCATGTCGATGCCCGGCTGGGACACGGTGCGGACGTTCCTGCTGAGCATCGGGGTCTCCGAGCACGAAGTGCAGACCGTCTGGCTTCCGGCGTGGACCCGGCTGGCCGACGCGGTGCGGCCGCTGGACGATCAGGCCGGGACCGAGGCCGGCCACGTGGTTGCCATCGCCACGACCCCCTGTCACCTGTGCGGGGTGATCGCGCCGGACTCCATGATGCACACGATCTGGCACGCCGGGATCCAGGCCCGCGAGGAACTGCTACTGGAGCAGGTCGCCCGGCTCACCGCCGAACGCGACGCCGCCCTGCGGGTCCGCGCGGCCCGGCGGCCCGCCGCCGAGCAGGAGCCGGGCGCCGTGCCCCGACTGCGGATCGTCAGTGAATGAGCAGTCATGGGATTTCCTCTACGTCACACCACTGACCCGACATTCGCCAGATTCGCCAGTGGCATGCATGCTCATGAAGCGGATAGGGCACCGATAATGTAAAAACCCGTTTTGGGGTGTGACGACAGGACCTATCGGTACGGGTTGACGCGCTCATTTGGGGGAGGGACTTCGTATGGGGAGTCAGAGACTGCAAGATTCACACCGTGCGCTGCTGGGATTCTTCGGAGCTCTGGCCTTCGCCGTGTTCGGCGCCGTGGCGGTCGCGGTGATCGCCCGGATCGGCACCAGGGACGGCCTCAGCATCGGATTCTCCGTGATCGGTGCGGCGCTTCTTCCGCTACTGGCATTCGGATATCTGGGACTCACCACTATGAGGCCACGTGCCCGAGGCGGCCGAACGGCGGAACCCTTTTCACAAAGTCCTGATACGGCGACTCCGGAGTTGCCCAACTCTTTCGACGCGGCCGTCGCTCTTTCCGGACGCGCGAAGCTCGTTTCGGAGATCGAGCAAGCACTTGAGAGCGGAGCGGGCCCGGGCCGAGCACCCGTCGTCAACATCTACGGGCCGCCGGGAATCGGCAAGACGACGATCACGAAGATCCTGGCGCGTCGGACCGCGCGGCAGGTATTGCTGGCTCGCCTGGAGCCCGACGAGAAGACGGACAAAGCCAAGTCCGGTACCTCGCGGATCCTCGCCGAACTGCTGGAGCAGATGGACGCGCCGACGGATGCCCTGCAGGGCACGAATACGAACGGCGCCGACAAAAGCCTTACCCAGTACCGCCAGCGGCTGCGTTCCGGCACCTATCTGTTGGTGCTGGACGACGTCTCGGTCATGGACCAGGTCCGTGAACTGCTCCCGCAGAACGCGGCCAGCTGCGCGGTCCTCGTGACCCGTAACAAGCTCAGCGATTCCACTGTCACCCAGTCTTATGAAGTCGGGAATCTCGACGACGGCGACGCTCTCACACTGCTTGGCCAGGCAGCTGACTTCGACAGGGTCAAACGGGAGATCGGCGCGGCGGAGCTGATCATCCGGCTGTGCGGCAACATGCCGCTGGCGCTGAGCATCGCCGGCGCCCGGCTCGCCCTGCGCCCGTACTGGTCGCTGGGGACGTTCGCGGCGCGGCTGCTCGACGAGCAGACGCGGCTCGACGAGTTGCAGCTCGGCGAAGTCGGGGTCCGGAAGAACCTCAGCGTGAGCTACAAGGACCTGACGGCGGTGGAGAAACGGGCGTTCCGCAGACTCGGGATGCTGGATCAGGTCGTGGCGTCCTGGGTCGTGGCCCCGCTGCTCGACGTCAGCTACATCGACGCCGACCAGATCGCCAAACGGCTGGCGGAGGCGAATCTGCTCCAGGAAGTCTGGTCCTCCGATCGCCGCGATCGGCGTTACGGGATGCACGAGCTGGTCAAGTGCTATGCCCAAGAGGTTCTGATCGACGACTCCGACGCCGACCGGAAGGCGGCAGTCGAACGCCTGACCTCTGCCTACACGACCCTCGCACATCACGTCGCCGACCAGCTGGACACCGTGGGGCCGGCCAGGCGCGGGGGTTTCGCCGTCGTGTCGTCCTCGGCCCTGACCCTGGAAGACCTTGAGCACATCACCGGCACGACACCGCTCAGGTTCCTGGTCGCCGAATCCCGCGCGATGGTGGCGACGGTCAAACTGGCCACCCAGTTCGGTCTGACCGAGCTGTGCTGGCAGGCCGCCGTGGCCGCGCTCCCCTTCTTCGAGGTGATGCGCGGCGCCTGGGGCTCGTGGACGCCGCCCGCGGAGATCCCGGCGCCGGCGTCGTCCGCCGACGCCTCGGCCGAGGACGAGGTGTGGGAGCAGGCCATGATGCACCTGGTCCGGGGGACGCACGCGACTGCCGTCGACCACTACGACGTCGCCGACGAGCACTTCCAGCACGCGCAGGACCTGTTCCGGAAGGCGGGTGACGAGGCCCGCTACGCGGAGACGGTCCGTCGTCGCGGCGAGGCTCAGCGGGTACGCGGCCACTACACCGACGCCACGATATGGCTCCAGGAGGCGCGCGAGTGCAGCACCAGAACAGGCGACGTTCTCGGGGAGGCGAGGGCATTGCTCGACCTGGGCAACTGCCACCGCGTCGCACACCTGGACGCCCGTGCGTTGAAGGAGCTCAAGAAGGCGCTGGCCATTTTCAGGGATAGGGGAGAGCGCTTCGAGGAAGCTCGGGCCCTCCGTGCGCTCGGCATCCTTGAGCAGCAAAGCCTCAATACCGAGAAGAGCGAAGAGTACCTGGTCGAGGCACTGGGGATCTTCGAGTCTTTCGAAGCCTACAAAGGGAACTCCTACTGGGCGGCCTGTACCCGCTATTCCCTGGGGAAACTCCGACTGGATCAGGACCGTCCGCAGGAGGCGGCGGAGATGCTCGACACGGCGCTCGCCGCCTTCGAGGGCCAATCGGGATCCCGTCTGTGGCGGGCGCGCATCCACCGCCAGCTCGCTCATGTCTCGCTGGCCGAGGGGCGGTTGGACGAGGCGCGACAGCACGCGCAGACCGCCTACGAGCTCTGCGAGAACCTCGAACTCCAGATCTGGATGGCACACGCCAAGCGCACACTCGCCGAGGTGTCGATGGCCGAAGGCGATCTGGAAGAGACCGAGCGCCTGCTGACCGAGGCGAAGGAGACCTACGACCAGGTGTGGAACCCCTGGTATGCGGCGGAGGCGGCGTGGAAGCTCGCGCTGGCGTATTCGGAGCTCCACAAAGACAAGGGCAAGGCGATTCCACTGCTGTACGAGGCGGTGAGCGGGTTCGGGAAGATCGACGACAACCGGCGTCGTGAAGTCGTCGACCACCTGACCATGCTTTCGCGGCCCGTCGTCGCCCCGGTCACCAAGAGATTGGGGATGGCGCTCAAACGCTCGGCCTAGGGCCGGGGCCGGCTCGCGGTGAGAGCCGTCGTCGGCACACCAACAGAGACTGGCCGTTCGTCTCGACATGGAGACGGACGCTCGGAGGGGACCAGAAGTCTGATGCGGTTTCGTTTCGATTTTCACGACGCCGTTCTGTTCATACTGTCCGGAGCGAGTGTCGCCGCGTTGGCGATCGTCAGCATCAGCCCGCCAGTGACCGCGGACAAGATCGCGTTGATCACCTTCGGCTCGCTGACCGCGGCTGTCGCCGCGCCGATGGTCGAGAACCGGATCGCCAACGGTCCGATCCCGCCCCGGACGGACAGGCCGGGTGCGACCGGTGACTCCGGGATCAGGACCCGCGACTCCGGCTCCGGGATCAGAACCGGCGACCTCGACAACAGAGCCAGGCCCGAGACGCCGGCGCCGCGCCGCCGCCGAGGCGGGGGCGGGGGCGATGCGACGGAGGCGAAGCCGCCGACCGACGTCCTCTACACGCTCCTGCAGTCCTCGCCGGATAGCAGGACCTCGGTCGTGGGCCGTGAACAGGAGCTCAAGGGCGTCGCGCGGCGTCTGGTCGTCCAGCGGAACGCGGACTCGAAATGACGGGCAACGGGTGGGCGATCCTGGCGATGCACGGCATGCCCGGAGTCGGGAAGTCGGCGTTCGCCACAGAGCTGTGGGGAAGACTCCACTCGCAGCACCCCGGGGAGCACGCGTTCGTCCGGTGGGAGCCGGAGTGGGGCGAACCGACCAGGGCTGCCGTCGTGCGGAGGCTTCTGGTGGAGCTGAAGGTCCCCGAGCGCGAACTGATCGGAGCCGGGGACGACCTCTGCGAGCGCCAACTGCGGCACAACCTCCAAGATAAGCCCGGCCATCTCATCGTGATCGACGGGCTCTGCAGGGGGATCCCGCAGAGCGAGCTCGACGACCTTTTGAGCCGGATCAAGACCACGCACTCGACGTTCATCGTGGTCAGCCGCACCAAGCCGACCGGCTATGGTGCCGACCAGCTTTTCGAAGTCCGGCCGCTGGGTCCCGCCTCCAGCAAGGCGCTGGTTCGGTCGATGCTCGGCAAGAAGACGGAGCTCGATCATCCTGCCGAGTTCGCGGAGGTGATCCAGTCGTGCGACGGTCTTCCCCGTGCGCTGCACACGGCGTGCACGCGGGTGCGGAAGCTCACCACCCTCGCCGACGTGAGCGAGGCTCTGAAAGACCCGGAAACGTGCCTGCCGTTCCTGAAGACGGACGACCACGACCTCGGTGCCGAACTCGCATCGGAGTACAACGCGCTGTCCGAGAACCACCGTCGTGTCCTCGGTGCCGTGAGCCTGCTGCGATCTCGGGCCGTCGGCGCGCAGGCGGTGTCGACCATCACGGGCATCGGCGTCCGGGCCGCGGAGGAGCTGCTCGCCGAGCTGGAGGACGTACGGCTGCTCAGCGCCGAGACACCCGGCTTCGCCAGTCCTGAGCCCCGGTATGTGCAGCATCGGCTGGTGGGGCTGGCACTGCGTGAGCTCAATGCCGACGCCTGCCAGGCTTTCGGACTCACCCGGCAGCCGCTGGATCGATACTACGAGACGCAGATCGCTGAGATCTTCGACGAGTGGAGCCACGAACAAGGCTCTTCGCCCGGCGCGAGCGAGAAGCTGCTGGCGCTTCTGCGGCACGACTATCGTGACGCCCTCACGGCCACGCTCGACGCTTACCTGAGCGGCCGTGGCAAGACCTGCTGGCAGCTCGGCCATATGATCACCGGCCTGTTCCCGATCGTGAGCTGCGATTGGCGGATGTGGGAGGAGTTCTTCGAGGCCGCGCAGCGGGCCGCGAAGCGTGATGGTGAGATCGAGGCCTCGGTGTCCACCGTGCAGGCGCAAGGATTGGCGTACCTGCTCGCCGGAGGACTGAGCGACGCAGAGCCGTTGTTGCGCGACAGTCTCAGAAGGGCCACGGAACGGCAGACCTATGACGCGGACGTCCAGATCAGGTCCTACGTCCATCTGGCAGAGTCCGAGATGGAGCGGGGCCTGTACACCAAAGCCCGCGAGCACATCGAGAGTGCGACACCCATCCGCGACCCGCGGCCCTACGACGCGGACCAGGACTGGGCCGGCTTCGTCTCCGCGGTCGTGAACCGGAACCTGCAAGAGGACACGTGGTACCAGGTCGACCTGCTCGAACAAGCCAGGATCCTGCTGAAGGGCGTCCGGGATCCGACCCGGATGTCACGGATGAGCTTGTACATAGCCGATGCGATGCGGGAGGTCGGGCAGGGCCTGGGCGCCGAGGACGAGTACCACAAGACGTGGGAGTCGGCCGAGAGCGCGGGCGACGCCTTCATGGCCGCGCGCGCCTCGTACAGCACGGCGATGCTGCTGCTGGACTGGAAGGACGTGCCGGGGGCGAGGAGAACGTCGCGGGAACTGGTGCAGATCATCAAGCCGGTCTACGAGGCGAGCCGAGACCCGCTGTGGCGTGATCGGTACGCCTTCCTGTGCGCCAGGCTGAAGTTCGAAGAGGGAGAGCATCTCAAATCCCAGGATTGCAGGAACGCGCTGATCGAGCTCTACAACAGACTCAGGGCCGACCAGAACGACAGGTGGTTGTACACCAACACCGTGTTACTGCTGGCGGAGGCACACCGCACCAGCCAACGGCCCGATCTGGCCCGGCAGTTGCTTGAGACCACGATGCAGGGCTTCGAATACAACAAGAACACGCAGGCGCTGGCCCGCGCCCACGTGATTCTCGGCCATATCAACACCCAGGCAAAGGACAAGCGAAAGGCGCGAGCGGAGTTCAAGAAGGCCGTTGACCTCTTCATGAGCTGCGGCGACGATCGCGGCGAGTACAGCGCGCGCAAAGAACTCGCGCGATCCTGGAGAGGTCCGGCCGTCGTCCGCTCGGGGCACCAGAGATTCCGTGTACGCCGTTTGGATCTGCGCCGTAGCACCCGAAAGCTGGAGCCCCCGACGGGGCGCCCGCTGGGGGTACCGGTTCACGCGACCGCGGAGTCGTCCGCCGGGCGCACGATCCCCGCGCCGCGGTCCGCGGATCACATCCCGTGGCACGAGCGGAGCGGAGCCCACAAATTCACCGTCTTCATGTGCCACGCCGACGCCGACGAGTTACTCGCCAAGGAAGTCGCCAGGGCCTTCGACACGCACCGTATCCCCACCTGGACCAGCTGGACGATACCGGTCGGCGCCTCACTCACCACGAGCTACGAGGAGGGCCTGCGGACCAGCGAGTACGTGGTGGTCTGCGTGACCCCGCGGCTGCGCGACACCGGCTGGGCCGACGCCACGTTCGCACCCCATCTGCACGCGTCGCTGAGCGACCATCTGGGCCCGAAGGTGATCCCCCTGCTCGTCGGCGACGGCACGGCCAAGGACATCCCGCTGCTGCTCGCGAACATGAAACCGGTGACCTTCGGCACCGACGGCTTCGAGAAGCTCATCGCCCAGCTGAAAGAGCGGAAACAGGAGGGTTGACCGTGGCGAACGTGTTCATCAGCCACCGGAGCTCCGACGCGGCGGAAGCCGAGCGCCTGGCCACCGAGCTCAAAGACCGCGGACACGAGGTCTGGCTGGACATCTGGACGGTCCGAGTCGGCGACTCGATCGTGGAGCGCATGAACGAGGGACTCACCGGCATGGCGTACCTGGTGCTCTGCTACTCGGACGCAGGCGTGACCAGCCCCTGGATCAGCAGCGAGTGGATGTCCACCCTGGCCCGCCAGCTCTACGGGGAGCCGGTCAAGATCCTGCCGGTCCGCCTGACGGGCGACGTCGCACCGGCCATCCTCCGGGACCTGAAGCACGCCGATCTGGTCTCGGACTGGGCGAAGGGGATCGAGGATTTGTGCGCCGCGATCAGGTGATCCTGCGGTTTCGGCACCTGGAGGACTACTTGGGACTGGCGGCGCAGATCGGGCTCAAGCTCTCGTCGTAGTTCGACAGCCCCTCGGGCTGCAGGGCTGGGAGCCCATCCACATCGCGAAGGCTAATTCGCGCTACCGGGGTAGGGGTGCCTGGCGACGTCGTGGGCTTCGTCGGCCGGCACCCCCAGCATCCGCAGCATCAGCTCGGCCATGGTCTGCGCGGTCTGCTCGAAGTCGGCGTCGGGCCTGGCGTAGCCCAGTTCCAGCAGGGCCAGCAGGCTTCCGCCCAGGGCGGATAAGGCGACGATCGGGTCGGTCACGGTGAACCGGCCTGTCGCGATGCCCAGTTCCACGTCTTTGAGCGCGCGCTCGGCCAGACCGCGGTCGGTGTAGATGTGCGCGAGTCCTCGGTGGCGCAGGATCTGCACGATCTCCGGGTGCGAACCGGCCAGCCGGACGCTGATCCGTACGCCGCCGGCGACCCGCTCGGCCGGGTCCTCGACGCCGTGCAGCAGTTCGTCCACGACTGAGCCGTATTCGTCGAGCGCGTCGGCCACCGCGGCGTCGAACAAGTCCGCCTTGGACTCGAAGTGGTTGTAGAAGGAGCCGAAGCCCACGTCCGCGCGCTCGGCGATCGCCTGGATGCTGGCGCTGGTGTCCCCGGACTCGGCCAGGATCTGCCGCGCGGCACGGATGAGCGCCTGCCGGGTCTCGGCACGGCGCTTCTCGAACCGGTTCGCGGTCGGGGCTGAGGTCGGCATACCGGCCAGGTTACCAACGATCTCAGAACTGATGACTTCATCATTTCGAACCCTTGACAGATTGACTCATCAATACTGATGATTTCATCAAGTGGCTGCCGGGTGCGGTGGCCGGGGCGCGCCCGACGCCGCCCGAACAGACGACAGGACCTTCCATGCCCGACACCTCCAGCAGCCCGGCCAGCAGCCCGGCCAGCAATCCGGTCGGCAGTTCGGCCAGCAGTCCGGCCCAGGTGAAGACCGCGCATCAGGACTTGCACCACGAGCAGGGAGCAGTGCGCGGCGAGCATCCCGGCCGTTCCCGCAACCCGGTGGTCAAGGTGGCCGACCTCGCCTGGCTTGAGTTCGAGAAGCCCGACCTGGACCGCGCGGCGGTCTTCGCCGCGGACTTCGGTTTCGCGGTGGCCGCGCGCACGCCGGAAGCCCTGTACCTGCGTGGCACGTTGCCCGGTTCGGCATGTGTCGTGGTCCGGCATGGTCGGACCTCGCGCTTCGTCGGGCCGGCGTTCAGGGCCGCCGAGCGGGCAGACCTGGACCGTCTGGAGCGTGCCACCGGCAGGCCGGTGCGGGCTCTCGGTGAGGCCGGCGGCGGCGCCGTCGTCGATCTGCTTGATCCCTCCGGTTTCCCGGTGCGCGTCGTTCACGGCGGTGAACCGCTGCCGGCGTTACCCGAGCAGCGGCCCCTTGTGCTCAACGTCGGCAGTGCACATCCGCGCGTCAACGCCACCCAGCGGCCACCGCGTGAACCGGCCCGCATCCGGCGCCTGGGCCACGTCGTGCTGGAGACGCAGGTCTTCGGCCGCGCTCTGGACTGGTACCTGGACCTCCTCGGGATGATCGTCAGCGACTTCCTGTTCCTGCCCGGGCAGCGCGACCGCGGCCCGACCATGGCGTTCGTCCGCTGCGACCGGGGCAGCGTGGCAGTCGACCACCACACCCTGGCGATGCACCTGTCGCCACGCACGGGGTATGTCCATTCGGCCTACCAGGTCGCCGACCTGGACGCGCTGGCCGCCGGCGGCGAGTACCTGGCCGAGCGCGGCTACCGGCGCAGCTGGGGTGTGGGCCGGCACGTCCAGGGCAGCCAGCTCTTCGACTACTGGCGCGATCCGGACCGCCTGATGGTGGAGCACTTCGCCGACGGCGATCTGTTCTCCTGCGACCTCGAACCCGGCTGGGCGCCGATGTCGGCCTCGGGGCTGTCCCAGTGGGGGCCGGCGGTCACCCGCGACTTCCTCGGCACGAATCCCTCGCCGGAGCTGGTCCGCCAGGTCGTCAGGGCCCTCCGCGCGGACAACGAGATCGACACCGCCCGCCTGCTGGGCCTGATGAAAGCGATGAAACCATGAGCGTCAACGTCTTGCGGACCGCCGACGGCTGGTGGGTGGTCCGCGGCGAGCGTGCCGTCCCCGTTGCGACCAAGGCGGTCACCACCGCCGAGTTGCTGGCCGACCGGAATGCCGTACGGGCGGCCGAGACTGCCGGCGACGAGCCCGGGGTGCCGTTGGCGGAGCTGGAACCGCTCTCGCCGGTCACGGTTCCGTGCCGGGTGGTCGCCCAGATGGTGAACTATCGCAGCCACGCCCGCGAATCCGGGTTCCGCGGCGAGATTCCGCCGACCTTCTTCCGGAAGGCCTCCGGCTCGATCAGCGGACCTCATGATGCCGTCCTCCGTCCGGCTCACGTGCGGCTTCTCGACTACGAGGTCGAACTCGGCCTCGTCCTCGGCGCGCCGCTGCCGGTGGGAACGACCGTCGGCGAGGCGGACCTGCCGCGTCTGGTCGCCGGCTTGGTGCTGTGCAACGACGTCAGTGCTCGCGACGTCCAGCTGACCAAGGGGCAGTTCTACGAGAGCAAGTCCTACCCGACGTTCACACCTGTCGGACCACACCTCGTCCTGCTGGACGACGCGGATTTCGAGCATCTGGAGGATCTGCGCCTGCGGTTGTCGGTAGACGGCGAGCTCCGTCAGGACCGCACGGTGGCCGACATGATCGTCCGTCCCGCGCAGGCGCTCACCACGCTCGCCCGTTTCCAGCGCCTCGATCCGGGCGACCTGTTGCTCACCGGTACTCCGGGCGGTACGGCGTTGCAGGCCCCGCCCAAGGCGGTGGAGAAGATCGGAGCCCTGCTGCCTCCGGCGCTGAAATGGAAGCTGTTCTTCTCCGGCCAGGGCAAGAACCCCCGTTACTTGCAGCCCGGCCAGACGGTCACGGCGACCGCCGCCACCCCCGGCGGGCCGCTGGACCTCGGCGAGCAGCACACCATCGTCACCGGCGAGGCGCCGCGATGAGCACCGGACGGACGGTTGTCCGGGCGCCGGTGGTCATCGTGGGCGGCGGGCCGGTCGGTATCACGGCGGCGCTGCTGCTGGCGCGCCGCGGCATTCGCACCGTCGTGCTGGAGCGACACCATGACGTCTACCCCTTACCGCGTGCGGTGGCCATGGACGACGAGGTCCTCCGCATCCTGCAGGCCGCCGGAATCCACGAGGAGTTCGCTGCCGTCGCGCGCCCGGCCAACGGGCTGAGGCTGCTCGACGCCCGGCACCGGGTGCTGGCCGAGTTCCGGCGCGACGCTCCGAACGGCCGCCACGGCTTCCCGCAGACCAGTCTGTTCGACCAGCCTGATCTTGAGCGCCTGCTTCGCAAAGCTTTGTCACAGTACGAAGAGTCCGAAGTCCGTGGCGGTGTGGAAGTCGTCGACGTGCGGGAACTGCCCGGCGGCGGACCGGCGCCGGTGCGGGTGACGCTGCGCTCGGCTGAGGGTGGGCCGCCCGGGCAGTCCCGGCAGCCAGAGGAGCCTGAGGAGCCTGAGGAGCTGTGGGCCGACGTCGTGCTGGGCTGCGACGGCGCGAACAGCATCGTGCGCCAGGCCATCGGTGCGGCCTGGGAGGATCTGCGTTTCGAGGAGCGCTGGCTGGTCCTGGATGTGCGCACCAGCCTGCCGGTTCGCTGCTGGGAGGGCGTAGACCAGGTCTGTGACCCGGTCCGAGCCGGCACGTTCATGCGGGTCGGCGAAGACCGCTACCGGTGGGAGTTCCGCCTGGCCGACGGCGAAGACGCGGACCTGCTGTCAGCCCCCGACCGAATCAGAGCCTTGGTACGGCCATGGGTCGCTCCCGCCGACGGCGACGATTTCGAGGTCATCAGGCACACCGAGTACACCTTCCGGGCCAGGCTCGCAGACCGGTGGCGCCGGGGCCGGATCTTTCTGCTCGGCGACGCCGCGCACCTCACGCCGCCGTTCATCGGCCAGGGGCTGTGCGCGGGGCTTCGCGACGCCCACAACCTGGCCTGGAAGGTGGCGCGTGTCCTGACCGGCGACGCGGGCGAGGCGCTGCTCGACAGCTACGAAAGCGAACGCAGACCGCACGCCCGGCACATGATCCGGCTCGCGATCGCGACCGGCTGGACCATGACCGGCGGTCAGGATCGGGTCGCCGCACTGCGCCGCACCCTGCTCGGCATCGCCTGCCGCATACCCGGCCTGAGCGCGGCGTTGGCCGACAACCTCAGCCCCGCTCTGACCCGCGGGCCGCTCGTGGATCGCCGACGGCGGTTCCGGCAGCTCGTCGGGCACCTGTGCCCGCAGCCCTGGATCACCGTCGGCGGCCGGCGTACCCGGCTCGACGACGTCCTCGGCGATTCCTTCGCGGTGGTGACCGTCGGTACGCCGACGCCCGGTCTGCTCGCCGCGGCTCGGGCTTTGGACGCACAGGTCGTCGACGTCGCCGGCAGCCCGGTCGCCGACTGGTTGCGCCGTGGCGGCGCCCGCGCTGCCGTGCTGCGTCCCGACCGGGTCGTGCTGGACGTCGCAGGACGCGATGGTTCCCTGCCCGGCATCACTGACTGGGCACCGCTGCTCAGCACACCCGTTCCCCCGCCATCGAGGAGAAGCGCCTGATGACCCCCGAGCCGTTCTGGACTCCCGACGCCGCCGTCGCGTCCGGCAGCCGTATCGCAGACTTCGGCCGATGGCTGGCGCAGCACCGCGGGGTCGCCGTCCCCGACTATGCCGCCCTGCATCAATGGTCTGTGACAGATCTCGAAGGCTTCTGGAGCGCGATCTGGGAGTACTTCGACGTCAAGGCCGCCACCGGCTATCGGCGGGTCCTCGCCTCGGAGCGGATGCCCGGCGCCGAATGGTTCACCGGCGCGACTCTCAACTACGCCGAACACGCGCTGCGCCACCTGGCACCCGACCAGGCCGCGATCATCGCGCTCGACGAGAACGGCGCCGGCCGGGAGATCACCGGGGACGAACTGCGCGCACAGGTCGCCTCGGTCGCGGCCACCCTGCGCGAGGCCGGCGTGGGCGTGGGCGACCGCGTCGTCGGATACCTGCCGAACACACCGCACGCCATCATCGCCTTCCTCGCCGCCGCGAGCCTGGGCGCCGTCTGGTCGGTGTGCGGCCAGGACTACGCCCCGGCTGCCGCCGCCGACCGCTTCGCCCAGCTCGATCCCGCGGTCTTGTTCGCCGCCGACGGCTACCTGTTCAACGGCACCGTCCACGACCGGCGCGAAGCCACCGACGAACTGCGTCGGGCGCTGCCGAGCCTGAAGGCCGCCGTCCTCGTCGACCACGTGGGGCTGCCCTGGCCGGCCGACAACGCCGACGATGCCGATAACGCCGATAACGCCGACAACACCGGCGCGGCGATCGCCTGGGCCGAGGCCGCCGGGCGCGAAGAACCGCCGGCCTTCACGCCGGTGCCCTTCGACCACCCACTGTGGATCCTGTTCTCCTCCGGTACCACCGGTCTGCCCAAAGGCATCGTCCACGGCCACGGCGGCATCCTGCTCGAACATCTCAAAACCCTGGGACTGCACTCCGACCTCGGCCCGGGTGATCGACTGCTGTGGTACACCACCACCCACTGGATGATGTGGAACATGGTGGTGTCCGCCCTCCTGCTCGGGGCGACCACGTGTACCTACGACGGAAGCCCGGTCCCCGTCTCCCGACCGGACCTGCTGTGGGAGCTGGCCGCCCGGCACCGCGTCACCGTCTTCGGCACCAGCCCGCAGTACCTGACGGCCTGCGCCAAGTACGGCATCGACCCGGCCGTGCACGACCTGTCCTCGATCCGTGCCGTCGGCAGCACCGGCTCCGCGCTGCCGGCGTCGGCGCATCCCTGGGTCCGCGAGCACGTCGGCGCGCGCGTCCAGCTGGCCTCGACCAGCGGCGGTACCGACATCGCGGCCGGCTTCGCAGGCAGCGCCCCCACCACCCCGGTGTGGGCCGGCGAGATCTCGGCCCCGAACCTGGGCGTCGCCCTGGCGGCGTTCGACGCCGACGGCCGGCCGGGGGTCGACCAGGTCGGCGAACTCGTCGTCACCCGGCCGATGCCGTCGATGCCGCTGGCGTTCTGGAACGATCCTGACGGCAGCCGCTACCGCGAGGCGTACTTCGCCACCTACCCGGGCCTGTGGCGGCACGGGGACTGGATCACCCTGACCTCCCACGGCTCGGTCGTGGTCCACGGGCGCTCGGACTCCACCCTCAACCGCAACGGCGTGCGTCTGGGCAGCGCCGACATCCACGCCGCGGTCGAGCGACTACCGGAGATCGCCGAGGCCTTGGTCATCGGGGCCGAAGAGCCCGACGGCGGCTATTGGATGCCGCTGTTCGTGGTTCCGGCCCCGGGCGTCGTTCTCGATGGAGAACTGCGCGAGAAGATCCGCGACACGATCCGCTCCGGTGCCTCACCTCGCCACGTCCCCGACGAGATCGTCGAGGTCTCCGCGATCCCGCATACCCGCACCGGCAAGAAGCTGGAAGTCCCCGTCAAGCGGCTGCTGCAGGGCGCGCCCGCCGATGAAGTCGTGAACCCGGCCACCGTCGACGATCCGGAGCTCATCGCCTACTACGCCCGGTTGGGCACCGAGCGCCGTGCCCGCCGGTTCCTGGCCCGGCAGACAGTCGGTGTGCTGGGCACCGTCCGGCCCGATGGGGGAGCGCGCCAGTCGACTGTCTACTTCGTGCTGGACGGTGACCGCCTGCTGATATCGACCGAAGCCGACCGAGCCAAGGCGCGCGACGTGGAACGTACCGGCCACGCCTCGCTGTGTGTCGTCGGCGCCGGCGCCCCGTATCCGTCGGTGACGGTCGAAGGCGCCGCGCGCCTCCGGACGACGGACATCGGCGCCGACACCGCCTTGGTCTGGTCTCGCATCAGCGCCGAACCGGTCGACCCGATCGGTGACGCGGACCTGGCCGCGATGAACCGCGTCGTACTGGAGATCGCCGTTCAGCGGATCTACGGCGCTTCCTACCTTGATCCGTCATCAGAGCACGAAGGAACTTCATCATGACCGGACGCATCGATGTCCATCAGCACATGATCCCTGAGATCTATGCGCGCTGGCTGCACGCCCAAGGCGTCAAGGACCCGGGCGGCCGGCAACTGCCGGAGTGGAGCTCGGACGCCGCCTTGGACCTCATGGACCGTCAGGGTATTGAAACAGCAATCCTCTCGGTGAGCACTCCGGGGGTGTTTCTGGGCGACGGCACCGACGCGGCACGTATGGCCAGGCAGGTCAACGAATACGCCGCCGAGCTCGTCACCGCTCATCCCGAACGCTTCGGCTTCTTCGCCACGCTGCCGTTGCCCGACGTGCCGGCCGCGGTGGCCGAGGCCACGCACGCGCTCGACGTTTTGTCGGCCGACGGTGTGGTGTTGTTGGCCAACAATGCCGGTGTCTATCTGGGAGACCCGGCCTTCGATCCGTTGCTGGCCGAACTGAACGAGCGGGCGGCCGTCGTGTTCGTCCACCCGAACGAGCTGCCGGGCGCGGCAGCCGACGGAATCCCGCCCTTCGCGGCCGACTTCCTGTTGGACACCACGCGCGCTGCTTACAACCTCGTCAAGCTTGACGTGCCACGACGCTTCCCGAGCATCCGCTTCATTCTCGCCCACGGCGGCGGCTTCGTTCCTTATGCCGCGCACCGGCTCGCCGTGACGATCTTCGGCGAGACCGGGCGCGACCTGAACCAGATCCTGGACGACTTGCGCGGCTTCTACTTCGACACCGCGCTCACCTCCAGCCCGGCCGCACTGCCGTCGTTGCTGGCGTTCGCCAAGCCTGGCCACGTGCTCTATGGCAGCGACTGGCCGTTCGCGCCGGAGTTGGCCGTCGGCTACTTCAACACCTGGGCCGACGATGCGCACATCGACCATCGCAGCGCCCGTGCACTCTTCTCCCGCCTGAAGGAGACGACGCCCGATGTATGACGTTCTCATCGTGGGCGGTGGCGGCGCCGGCCTGACCGCGTCCATGCTGCTCTCGCAACTGGGCGTCGACTCTATGTTGGTCAGTTCGCTGCCGACGACGTCGGCGCTACCGAAGGCGCACGTGCTCAACCAGCACACCATGGAGATCTTCGCCGGCCTCGGCATCGCCGACGCCGTCTACGAACGCGGCACGCCACCGGAGCAGATGCGCTACTCGGGTTGGTACGCCGGACTGGCCGGCCCTGACGACGGCTCCGACGACAGCCCCGACGACGACCACGGCCGGCGCCTCGGTCTCGTCGAATCCTGGGGGTGCGGAGGCCGATCGCCCGAGTGGGCCTCGGCCAGCCCCCACCTGTCGACCAACCTGCCGCAGATCCGGCTGGAGCCCATCCTCAAGGCACGTGCCGAGGAACTGGCGCCCCGCGGGATCCGGTTCAACCACGAACTCACCGCCCTCGTCCAGGACTCCGAAGGCGTCACCGCGACGATCGTGGATCGCGGGACGGGTCAAGCCTCTGAGATCCGTTCCAGATACCTCTTGGCCTGCGACGGCGGCCGAACCGTGGGCAAACTGCTCGGCGTCGAGATGGAGGGCCTGCGCGACCTCGCCCGCGTCGCCACCGTCCACTTCTCGGCGGACCTGTCGGCCCGGGCCCAGGACCCGGAGGTGCTGATCCGCTGGTTGGTCCTGCCGCACACCGGCGCCGGTGCCACCATGGTGCCCATGGGCCCCGACCGCTGGGGACCGGACTCCGAAGAATGGGTCGTCCACCTCAACTACGCCGCCGACGACCATCGAGGCCTCGACGACGGCCAGGTCATCGCCGACCTGCGCACGGCCCTGGGCCTGCCCGACCACCCGATCGACGTCCACCTCGTCACCCGCTGGTCCATCGAGGGCGTCGTCGCCGACCGCTTCCGCGACGGCCGGGTCTTCCTGCTCGGAGACGCCGCCCACCGCCACCCGCCCACCGGCGGCCTCGGCCTGAACTCCGCGATCCAGGACGCGGCCAATCTGGCGTGGAAGCTCGCTGCGGTGTTGCGCGGCGACGCCGATCCCCGGCTCCTGGACACTTACGAGCCCGAACGCAAGCCGGTCACCACCCGCAACGTCCAGCGCTCGATCGAGAACGCCCTCAACCACCTCGTCACGGCAGAGATGACCGGCATCTCGCCAGAAAACTCCCCGCAAGCCAACTGGCAGTCCCTACGCCGGCTGTGGAGCGGCCTGGACGAGGACGCCGAGTTCGCCGCCACGATCCGGCGTGCGATCGCCAGCCAGTCGATGGAGTTCGACGAGCACAACATCGAATACGGATACACCTACGAATCCGCCGCCATCGTCCCGGACGGTACGCCTGAGCCGGCCAACCCCGATCCCGTCCGCATCTATCAGCCCGTCGCCCGCCCCGGCCACCCCCTGCCGCACGCCTGGCTCGAAGACCGGCTCGGCCGTCGCTTGTCCGTCCACGACCTCGTCCACCCGGGCCGCTTCCTCCTCATCGCCGCCGAGGACGCCCACGACTGGTGCACCGCGGCGACGAAACTCGCCGACACCTGGCCGCTGGACGCCGTCCGTATCGGCCACCTGGACGGGGACTATCTCGACCCCCGCTCCACGTGGACCCGCCACCGCGGGCATCCCGGGCAGGGCGCCATCCTCGTGCGCCCAGACCGCTTCGTCGCCTGGCGTACGCAGTCCTCGGATCACGCGACGGAACGGCTGGCCGAGGTGTTGCGGGCGATTCTTGGCGTTGCGGGGACCGAATAACGCGGACGGCGACTACCTCGGTCATCAGCGCCATCCACAGCCTCGCCACAGTCCGTCGGACGTGCGGAACGCGCCTGCCTTGCGCGTCAAGCACATGGAACGCGCTGCCGGCAGGCTTACCGGGCCACCACGGATTCCCGGCGGGCGGCCGACCGCTGTGCGTGCCGGCGAACTGTTGGCGGCGTGTCCGGGCCGAACTGAGGAGAACAGGAAGGCAGATCGGTCGCCGCGAGCCACGCGCGCGCCGTCAACCCGACCCGGCTCAGGATTGCCGAGCTGTCCGGTGACCGCCACTCAGAGGCAGGCCGCGTTGCCGAGGCCGAGGCCGAGGCCGAGGCCGTCACAGGATGCTTACTCCGCCGTGCGAAGAATTCTCAAGCGCAGTCGCAACACAGCATCACGCCACGCTTCCGCCTTGCCAGCAGGTTGCGGTGGTGGACCAGAAAGCAGTTCGTGCAGGTGAACTCGTCGGCCTGGCGGGGGAGTACCAGGACCGTCAGTTCCTCGCCGGACAGATCGGCTCGCGGCAGATCGAGTGGTTCATTGTCGATTTCCTCCAGGTCGGCCAAGCCGCCGGCCGCCTCGGCGCGACGAGCCCTCCCGTCCTCGGTGCCGTTCTCGGCCAGGTCCTCGTCGGTTTTGCGCGGGACGTCGTAGTCGGTGGCCATGGTTCCTCCGTTTTTGTTTTTTGATTGCTCAGGGCTGCATTGGATCTACTGTCCGGTGACAAGACCCGACACCGTTTCGGCCGTCGTGCCGGTACTCATACAGCTTCGGGGACGATGCGATGAACGGTGAGGACGTCCTCGACCTCGGCCAGTTGTTCTTGCATGGCGTCGACCTTCCCGTTGAGCTCGTCTTCGTGACGGGTCAGGGACTCCAGCCGGATGCCGTGGAAGCTCGCGATGGCCAGCGTGGCCTGGCTGTTCCGGAGCACCTCGCTGAGTAGCGCTTCGATGAGCTGTTCGGACCTGTGGTTGGTGGCGGAATCGTGCTCGACCATGATCCGGTCGCGCTGGGCGGATCGGTTCTGCGCCAGAAGCAAGATCGGGCCCGTATAGGCGGCCTGCACACTGAAGAGCAGATTCAGCAGGACGAACGGGTACGGATCCCAGCGCATGGCCAGGCCGACGACATTGAGGACCACCCACAGGCCCACCGCGACGGACTGGATGATGAGGAATCGCCAAGAGCCGATCTTGTGAGCGATCCCGTCGGCGAGGCGTTCACCGCGCGTGCGATCGTCGTGGAGCTGCTGGGAGATCGGGTGTTTGAGCGGGGTGACGTCGAGGTCGGACATGGCCGCTCCTGGAGAAGAACCGGGGATGCGGCGTCGAGCCGCGGAGCCCCTCGTGCCCGGCGCAGCGAGCATGCCGCCGAGTCGGGCAGGGTGTGTCGACCGGCAAACCGGTGGCTGCCGGTCAGTCCTGTTCGTCGAGGTCGACCGGGGGAAGGTCGCGCACCTCGTCCTTCGTGCACCGGAGCTGGACCCCGCCGGCGTCGACCGCCGCCATGGCACCGATCGGGATGGCGACCCGCTTCTTGCCGCACAGGTGGCCCTCGTCCAGGAGGATGTGGGTCACCGCGTGGTCGGCGGGGTCGACGACCAGTCCCTGGACGCGGCCGATGTCGCCGTCGGTGGCGTGGACCGCTTCGCCGCGCCGCACCTGCACCTCGCCGACGGGCACGCGGTCGTAGGCGACGGGCCGCGGCTTGGACGGCAGGCCCGCCATGGAACCCGTGCCGCCGGCGCCCATGCCCAGACCATAGAACGGCCAGGCCAGGAGCTGTTCCTGCTGGTAGCCCCACTCGCCGCGCGCCCCGTTCAGGAAGTGGGTCTCCTCCGCGGGCTCAAGCCTGTCGAACTCGGCGCTCGTGCAGCCCAGGACTATGCCTCCGTCGGTCGAGCGCGCCAGACTGATCGGCACGAGCCGGCCGGTCCCCGGCTCGTGCTTCGCGTCGACGACAAGGTGGGTGAGCGTCTGGGTGACGGGGTCGACGACGACGCGCTGAAGCTCCCCGCACACCCCGTCGCCGCACTCGACCTCGCTGCCGATGGTGAAATCCATATGAATGCTCATAATCTACTTCCTGGTCTCCAAGGCGGTGGTCACCTGCCGGCCGTCATATGACTGGTCGTCGGCGAGCCGCCCGGCTCCTGCTGCCCTTCGCGCCGGGATGCAAACTGACCAGTACCTTGAGGGCCGTGCGGAAGGTCTCACCGCGAATGTCGGCAGGACTCTCAATCACTGGGCCCGCGCCCCCGGCCACCGTCATGATCGGCGCCGACCACGCCGCGCAGCCCTTCGTCCGTCCGCAGCGCTTCGTGCCGTTTCGGGATCCGCGGCGAGGGCACGAGTGAGGGCCGGAAGAGGTGGAAGCCATGAATACTCGCACCGCAGTCCGCCATCACCGTGTCAGCCGACCGAAACGCGGTCCGGGCCGCTCGGCGACGTCGTCGCATGGTCTTGAGATGCTCGCTCGGCTGGGCTTCACGGCTCGTGGCGTCGTCTACATCCTCATCGGGGTACTCGCGATCGCGATCGCCCGCGGCAAGGCCGCTCCCGAGGCCGACCGCACGGGTGCGCTGCAGGCGATCGCCGGTGAGTCCTACGGCCGGCTGGTCTTGTGGCTGCTGGTCATCGGGTTCGCCGCGATGGCGCTGTGGCGTTTCGCCCAGGCGTTGTACGGCGTGCGCGGCCGGAAAGCCCACAGCGGGACCGAGCGGGCGTTGGCATTCGGCCGTGGCGTCCTGTACGCGGTGTTCTTCGTCGGGACGCTGAAGTTCGTCCGGGACCGGCAGCTGCCGGCGTCGACCAATCAGCAGTCCCACGATTTCACCGTCCAGGCGATGACGCACACCGGAGGGCGAGTGCTGGTGGGCGTCGTCGGGGCCGTGATCGTCCTGGCTGGGCTGTACCTGATCAAGACCGGGGCCACCCGGAGCTTCGTCAAGGATCTCAACCTCTCGGGAGCCGGCAAACGGACTCGCGAAACCGTGGAGATGCTCGGGGTCGTCGGCAACGTCGCCCGAGGACTGGTGTTCGGCATGATCGGCGTCTTCCTCGTGGACGCCGCGGTGAGGTACGACGCGAGCAAGGCCAAGGGGATCGACGCCACGCTGCGCTCCTTCGCCCACACACCGCTCGGTCCGTGGCTGCTGGTAGCGGTCGCCGTCGGGTTCGTGCTGTTCGGCGGGTACTCGCTGTGTGAGGCCCGCTGGCACCGCGGCATTTAACCGGTCGAGTGCCCCGACTCGCGGTTGACGCGGTCGGCGCCGAGGATACGGCCGGTGGTTTGGTCGCAGCAGATGCGCACGAAGTTGTTGGTGGGATCAGGCAGCCAAGGATCCAGGGGCAACCGGTCGAGGCGCTCGATGACGGCCGGGTCGGTTTCGTGGCTGCACCGTCCGACCACCAGGACCGACCACCCGGTGCGGGTGCTCGGGTCGATGTGGTCGGTCTCGAAGGCCACGACCGCGCCGCGGACGGCGGCGTCCAGTTTGGATCCCGGCGCGGTGCGGAACATGATGTGGCCGCCGTCGAGGACGAAGTTCACGGGAACCACGGCGGGGAGGGCATTCTGGCTGAAGGCGATGCGGCCGACCGATGTCGACCCCAGCCGGTCCAGGCACTCTCGCTCTGACAGTTCGCCCAACGCGCGTTCATCGTGGCTCATCTCTTCATAGTGCGGAATCGTCATTCCATCGACCAGGGCCGAAAGTCCCCGGCCCGTGTGCCGGAGGACTGGGAGCCAGGCGGCGTCCGGCTGGTGCGCCACCGTGCGTGATGCTCGGCGGTCAGATAACGGCGTAGGGTTGGGTCGTCGCTCGGGACCCCGGTGGCTGTCCGCCCGCCGCCGTGACCGTGTCCCGGATCAGAAGGCATCGTGACGAAGCCTCCCCTGTCCATCTCCTCGACGAGTGCCTTGCTGCCCTGTGCGGGCACGGCACCATCGGTTCGGTCAATGATCTGATTCTCCGACGCGGGCGCTGCGGGTCTCGTGGTCGCCCGAAACCTGGTCTGCCGGCGCTCGCGCGTCGAAGGCACCGGACCCTACGCACTTTGAGGAACGTGAGTGTGTTGGTCGACATCGTTGACGATCGTCAGAACGGCTCCCCGAGTCCGCGCTCAGCGGATCTCCCCGCAACCGGAACGCCGCCCGGTCCCGATACCGGAGGCGAGGCTCCTGACAAGCGTGAGTTCGGTCTGCCGACCGCCACCGCGCTCGTCGTCGGAACGGTGATCGGCACAGGCGTGTTCGCTCTGCCCAGCGCGCTGGCGGCCTACGGCCCGATCAGCCTGGTCGCGTTCGTGCTGATCACCATCGGGGCGCTCGCGCTGGCGCTGACCTTCGGGGCGCTGTCCAAGCGCGTTCCCGGCTCCGGTGGGCCGTACGTCTACGCCCGCGACGCTTTCGGCGACTTCGCAGGCTTCCTCAACGCCTGGTCGTACTGGATCACCGCGTGGGCGGGAAACGCCGCGATCGTCGTGGCCTGGGTCGGCTACGTCGAAGTGTTCTGGAACAGCGGACACGCCAAAGCATGGTCGATCGCGATAGCGATGCTCGGCCTGTGGATCCCGGCGGTCGTCAACCTGTCCGGTGTTCGGAACTCGGGTGTCTTCCAGGTGGTCACGACGGTCCTGAAGTTCATTCCGCTGCTGTTCATGGCCACCATCGGTTTGCTGTTCATCAAGTCGCACAACTTCGGCCCGTTCAACGCCGGCGGGACCTCGGCCGGCGGTGCGATCTCCGCTGCCGCCGCGATCGCCCTGTTCAGCTATCTGGGCATCGAGACCGCGTCCGTGGCCGCCGGCCGCGTACGCAGCCCGGGGCGCAACGTCGCCCGGGCCACCGTGCTCGGCACGATCGCCTGCGCGCTGGTCTACATTCTGGGCACCGTGACCGTCTTCGGTACCGTGTCCAACGCCGCCCTGCGCAAGTCCACCGCACCGTTCACCGACTCGGCGAACGCCATCTTCGGCGGCCAGTGGGCCGGCAAGACCGTCGCGATCGCTGCGATCATCTCCGGCCTCGGTGCCCTGATCGGCTGGACGTTGATCGTGGCCGAGATGCCGATGGCCGCCGCACGCGACCGGCTGTTCCCGGCGGCGTTCGCCCGGACCCGCCGCGGTGTGCCGGCGTTCGGCATCATCAGCTCGACTGTCCTGGCCACGGTGCTGACGGTCGTCAGCTACACCCAGTTCGACAAGGTCTTCACCACACTGGTGCTCCTGTCGGTGCTCACCGCGGTCATCCCGTACCTGTTCAGTGCTGCCGCTCAGCTGTACTGGCTGCTCACCCGCGGCCGCGACGCACACTGGGCCCATCTGATCCGCGACTGCGGGGTGTCCGGGCTCGCGCTGGTCTTCACGTTCTGGTCCCTGGCCGGCAGCGGCTATCAAGCCGTCTACTACGGCCTGTTCTGCCTGCTGCTCGGGCTGCCGGTCTACATCTGGCTCAAGGTCGGACGTGACGAGTACGGCGAAAGCACGGTCATCCCCGTCGGCACCGTCGAGCTGCTGCCGGCGTCCAGCGGCGCGTCACCGCACCTCACGATCCCGGGCGAAGGACCGGCGCAGCTCGCGACCGTCGTATCAGAGCACGGACCTGACAAATCTTGAGGAGACCGCCATGCCCCACACCCTCGGAGTCCACTCCGAAGTCGGCCGGCTGCACCAGGCCGTCGTCCACCGGCCGGGACTGGAACTGAGCCGCCTGACCCCGGACAACTGCGAATCCCTGCTGTTCGACGACGTGCTGTGGGCCGCCAAGGCACGCGAGGAGCACGACACGTTCGTCCAGGTGTTGCGTGGCCACGGCGTCACAGTCCACCACTTCGACACCTTGCTCGCCGAAACGCTTGAGATCCCGGAGGCCCGGGACTTCGTCCTCAACCGCGTCTGCACCCCGGAACAAGTCGGACCCACGCTCGTGGAACCGCTGCGCCGGCTGGCCGAGGAAGCCGACGCCCCCACCCTGGCCGAGCTGTTGATCGGCGGGGTGACCCGGGCCGACCTCTCGCCGATGCGGGCGCGCAGCCTGCGCTGGCAGACACTCGAACTGGACGACTTCGTCCTGGCGCCGCTGCCCAACACGCTGTTCCAGCGCGACAACTGGGCCTGGGTCTACGGCGGCGTCACGATCAACCCGATGGCCAAGGCCGCGCGGCAGCGCGAATCCCTCCACAGCCGGGTCGTCTACCGGCACCACCCGCTGTTCGCCGACGCCGGCGCGCTCCCGGCCTACTACGGCGACGACGACGTGAGCCACCAGCCCGGCACGCTGGAAGGCGGCGACATCCACGTCCTGGGCCGGGGCGTCGTCCTCATCGGGATGGGCGAGCGCACCACCCCGATGGGGGTGGAGATCCTGGCCCGAGAGCTGTTCGGCACGCGCCAGGCCACCACCGTCATCGCCGTGCAGCTCCCCAAGTCACACGCCTTCATGCACCTGGACACCATCCTGACCATGATCGACGTCGACACCTTCGTGCGCTATCCCAACCTCGACATGCCGGCCATGAAGAGCTGGGTGATCGTCCCCGCCGACTCGTTGGAGACCTTCGAGCACGACACCGGCAGCCTGCACATCGAACACCGCGACGACCTGCTGGCCGCCATCGCCGAGGCCCTGGGCATCGAGAAGATCAGGGTCCTGTCCGCCGACGACGACAACCGCGCCGCCCAGCGCGAACAGTGGGACGACGCCAACAACTTCCTCACCGTCGCACCCGGCACAGTCGTCGGCTACGAACGCAACACCGTCACCAACGACATGCTGCGGGACAACGGCATCGAGGTCCTCAGCATCCCCGGCAGCGAACTGGGACGAGGCCGAGGCGGCGCGCGCTGCATGACGTGCCCCATCCAACGCGACGGCATCTGACAATCGTGCGTCACACCGAGAGGACCCTCCCGTGACCATCACCATGACGACCCGCCACCCCGGCAGCCTGCTCAAGGAACTCGACCTGAGCAAGGCGCGGTTCCTGGCTCTGATCGCCCACGCCGCGCAACTGAAGCAGGCCAGGGCCGCCGGCACCGAACACCCCCGGCTGACCGGCCGCACCATCGCGCTGGTCTTCGAGAAGAGCTCCACCCGCACCCGCTGCGCGTTCGAGGTCGCCGCCCACGAGCAGGGCGCCCACGTCACCTACCTCGACCCGACCGGTTCCCACATCGGCCGCGACGAGTCGATTCCCGACACCGCGCGGGTGCTGGGCCGGATGTTCGACGGCATCGAGTTCCGCGGCTACGCCCAGGACACCGCCGAGCAGCTGGCGGACCACGCCGGAGTGCCGGTGTGGAACGGCCTGACCGACTCCTGGCACCCCACCCAGATGCTCGCCGACATCCTCACCATGACCGAGCACCACCCCGGCCCGATCGAGGAGATCGCCTTCTGTTTCCTGGGCGACGGCCACAACAACGTCGCCCGCTCCTTGTTGATCACCGGTGCGCTGCTCGGCATGGACGTGCGCATCGCCGCCCCGCGCTCGCTCTGGCCGCCCGGCGAGGTCATCGCCACCGCTCAACGCCTCGCCGCGGACAGTGGCGCGCGCGTCCTGGTCACCGAGGACGTCGAGCAGGGTGTGGCCGGCGTCGACTTCGTCTACACCGACGTGTGGGTCAGCATGGGCGAGCCTTATGAGCAGTGGAGCACCCGGATCCCGACGCTGCTGCCCTACCGGGTCACCGAGAAGGTCATGCAGTCGTCGGGCAGACAGGACACGAAGTTCCTGCACTGCCTGCCCTGCGTCCACGACACCACCACCAGGCTCGGTCAGCGCCTGTTCGACCAGTACGGCCTGGACGGCGCCGAGGTCACCGACGAGGTCTTCGAGTCCGCCCGCTCGGTGGTCTTCGACCAGGCGGAGAACCGGCTGCACACCATCAAGGCGGTCATGGTCGCCGCCCTCGGGCGGGACTGACATGCGCGTCGTGGCCGCGCTCGGTGGAAACGCGCTGCTGCGCCGTGGTGAGAAGCTCGACGCCGCGGTCCAGATCGACCACATCCGGGCGGCCGCGCTGGCCCTGGCTCCGTTGGCCGTGGAGCACGAGTTGCTCATCTGCCATGGCAACGGCCCGCAGGTCGGGATGCTGTCCATGGAGAGCGAGAACGACTCGTCGCTGACCCGGCCCTACCCGCTGGACGTCCTGGTCGCCCAGACACAGGGAATGATCGGGTACTGGCTGGCCCAGTGCCTGCGCAACGCCGGGGTGGCCAAGCCCGTTCTGAGCCTGGTCACCCAGACGGTCGTCGACCCGGCTGATCCGGCCTTCGCCGACCCCACCAAGTTCGTCGGACCGGTCTACACCCTTGAGCAGGCCAAACACTTGGCTGATCGGCATGGTTGGGCCATCGCCGCCGACGGGGACGAGTGGCGGCGCGTCGTGCCCTCGCCGGCGCCGAAGCGGATCGTCGAGCAGGACTCGATCACCGGGCTTCTCCGGGATCAGGCAGTGGTCATCTGTGGAGGGGGAGGGGGAGCCCCGGTGTCCGGCGACGGCTCCGGACAGCTCCACGGCGTCGAAGCCGTGGTCGACAAGGACCTCACCTCGGCCCTGCTGGCGATCGCCGTCGAGGCCGACCGGCTGCTCGTGCTCACGGACGTCGCCGCCGTGATCAAGAACTTCGGCACACCGCAGGCAGCCCCGTTGAGGCACTTGAGTCCTCGGGACCTGGACCGGCTGGAGTTCCCCGCCGGATCCATGGGCCCCAAGATCGCCGCCTGCCGCGGCTTCGTTGAAGCCACCGGCCGGTCGGCGGCCATCGGATCGCTGGCCGAGGCGGCAGCGGTTTTGGCCGGCACTGCGGGCACCACTATCAGCGTCGACCCGGACTGACCTGCTAACGCGCCCGGCTGGTAGCCCCGCCATGAGCGCAGGGCGCCGCTACGGGCAAGTCCCGATTCCCGCTGCACGAGGAGTTGTTCGGGGTTCGGATCATGTCGTTGAAGTGAGGAGCTTCAGCCACATGATCGAGCCCGGGTGGCCAGGCCGTATCGCAGCTTTCGTCCTCGTACGCCGTGACGCTTCGGCTCAGGCGAGCGTGTCCGGGGCTGCGGCGGCCGGATACCCCAAGTCGAACACCGTGGTTCGGACAAGGGCGATGGCCTCGTCCAGCTCGCCGATCGCGGCCCGTACCCGATCGTGGATCTGTTCGCTGGCCTCCAGGGCCAGCGCGCCGTGCAGGTCCAGGCTGGCAGCGAACATGGAGTGGATCACTTTGTCGGTCAGGCCGGCGGCGATACGTTCCCGCTCGGCGTCCAGATCTCGATCGGCTGCCATCGCACCGGGCGCCGACGATTTCTCGGCCGGAACGCGGAAAGTCATGTTTGAGCCACCTTGCCGTTGAGGCAGGCAGCGCGGCGGAACCGGGACCGACGGGGTCCGGGCCTGACCGGGACTTGGCGGGGCTGCCCTTCTTTGGAGCGTCTGATTTGATCCTAGGCGCACTGTATGCGCGCTACAAGCCGCGACGGCGCGCGGGGGGCGGTCGTTGCCCCGACTGCATGACGGACCTTAGCCGTCCCGCACAGCGCACTCCCGATGGGCGATCACTTGAGGTGCCGGATCGGCCGGCGTCGACGCCGCGCCGGAGGTCCCGGGTATGCCAGGACCTATGGCACTGCTCTGATATCTGCTCTGGGTGTTGTGTTGAAGGTGAGCAGAAGGCGGATACGTCTTCTGGATAGGAGTTCCCATGAGTGAGTCCACTCGCCGTGCGCAGTTCCCGGCCATGCCGGACTTGAGCGACCTGACCGATCCGCTGCAGCAGCTGTTCGGCATCCGCCCGCAGTCGCCGTACGGCATCCGGGTCGAGACCCACTACGAGACCGACGCCTACGTCGTCCGGGGCGAGATGCCCGGCCTCGACTCGGCCGAGGACTTCGACGTCGCCGTGACCGACGGCATGCTCACTCTGCATGCTGAGCGCAACGAGCAGCAGCAGGACCGCCAGCACTCGGAGTTCCGCTACGGCGCGTACAACCGCACCGTGCGCCTCCCGGACAGTGCGAAGCCGGAGAAGGTCACCGCGAGCTACGACGACGGCATCCTGACCGTCCGGGTTCCCCTGGACAAGCCGGTGAAGGCCGCCAGCCACAAGATCAAGGTCGCGTCCGCCAAGTAGGACTGGGCATCTGTCTCACGGATCCTCGTGATGCGTGGGACAGCGGACCGCCCCGCGCTCATCACGCGCGGGGCGGTTCGCTGTGCCGCCGAACGCTGGTACCCCGCTGACGCGTCTGCGAGGTCAGCGTTCGGCGGTGCTGAAGCGTGCGGCGCGGCGTCGCAGGTTGCGAAGGTCGCGAAGGTTGCGATGCGACTTGTCGGCGCGCGTCCTGGGTGCGCCGGCGGACACGGTGCGGTAGAAGATCTTCTTGCCGATCTCGATCAGGATCAGGTACCCGACGACCATGCCGGCCAGGGCTGCGAAGTACGCAGCCGGCAGCGGCTGGAAGCCGAGTGTGTGGGCCAGTGGGGTGGCGGGGAGCACCGCGCCGACGGCGACCACGGCCAGCGCGGCGAGGGTCAGCGGCAGGCTGGGGTGGCTGCGGAAGAAGGGGATGCGCCGGGTGCGGATGGCGAAGATCACCAGGGTCTGGGTGGCCAGGGACTCCACGAACCAACCGGAGCGGAACTGGGCCGGGCCGGAGTGGAAGACCCAGAGCATGACGCCGAAGGTGAGGAAGTCGAAGACGGAGCTCAGCGGCCCGAAGTAGATCATGAAGCGGCGGATGAAGCCGATGTCCCAGTGAGAAGGGCGTCGCAGTTGCTCCTCGTCGACGTTGTCGGTGGGGATGGCCAGCTGGCTGGTGTCGTACAGCAGGTTGTTGAGCAGGATCTGCGAGGGCAGCATCGGCAGGAAGGACAGGAACAGCGACGCGCCCGCGGCCGAGGCCATGTTGCCGAAGTTGCTGGACGTGCCCATCAGGACGTACTTGATGGTGTTGGCGAAGATCCGCCGGCCTTCGGCCACGCCGTCGGCGAGCACGTCGAGGTCCTTCTCCAGCAGGATCACGTCGGCGGCGTCCTTGGCGACGTCGGTCGCCGAGTCGACCGAGATGCCGACGTCGGCGGCGTGCAGCGCCAGCGCGTCGTTCACGCCGTCGCCGAGGAACGCGACACCGCCGCCGGCCAGCCGTCGGACGTGCACGATGCGGGCCTTGTCCTCGGGACTGACGCGGGCGAACACGGTGGTGGTGGCGATCGCCGCGGCGAGCTCGGTGTCGTCGAGCTTGTCGAGGTCGGCACCGGTCAGCGCGTCGCCGCGGCCCAGCCCCAGGTCGCGGCAGACCTTCAGGGCGACGGCGGCGTTGTCGCCGGTGACGACCTTCACCGCGATGCCGAGGTCGGCCAGACGGCGCAGGGCCTGGGCCGCGTCCTGTTTGGGCGGGTCCAGGAAAACGAGGAGCCCGACGAGGGCCAGCCCGCGTTCGTCCTCGGGCGTCACCTGGCTCATTCCGCTGACGGGCCGGGTGGCCACCGCGACGACCCGGTTGCCGGCGGCGAACTCCGCGTCCAGGGCCTTCCGCGCCGCCTCCGGAACGTCGACGCACCGGTCCAGGACGCTTTCCGGGGCTCCCTTGGTCACGATGGTCGTCTGTCCCGCGCCGTCCCGGACCAGGGTCGAGGCCATCCGGCGCTCGTGGTCGAAGGGCAGCATCGCCAGGCGCGTGTAGTCGGCCAGCGCGGGGTGCAGGGCCTGCGAGGCCGGAGACTGCCAAAGGGCCTGGTCGAGTGGATTCCCGCCGACGGCGAGTCCGTCGGTCCCCGAGTTCTCCGTGCACAGCAGCCCCCAGCGAAGCACGGCCTCTCGGTCTGCTGCCGCGTCGTCGCCGGGGTCGGCGGAAATGGCGTGCTCGTAATCGATCTTCCCGGCGGTGAGGGTGCCGGTCTTGTCGGTGAACAGGACGTCTATGTCGCCGAGGTCCTCGATGCACACCAGGCGCTTGACCAGGACCTTGCGTCGGCTCATCCGGTGCGATCCGGCGGCCAGGGAGGTGGATACGACCGCGGGCAGCAGTTGCGGGGTGATGCCGACCGCGATCGCCAGGGAGAACAGCAGCGCGTCGATGATCGGCTTGTGCAGCACCACGTTCATCACGAAGATCGTCGTGGTCAGCGCGCCGGCGACGTACACCAGCAGCATCGAGAACTTCCGCAGCCCGACCTGGAACTCGGTGTCCAGGGGATGCGTGTCCAGGCCTGCGGCGATCTTGCCGAACTCGGTGTGCGGCCCGGTGGCCACCACGAGCCCGGTGGCGCTCCCGGCGTGGACCACGGTGCCCATCAACGCGCACCCGGACAGCTCTGCCAACGTGGTGCCCGCGGGAACCGGGTCGGTGTGCTTGTCGGTGGGCAGCGATTCACCGGTCAGGACCGACTCGTCGCACTCCAGGCCGGTGACGGCCAGCAGCCGCAGATCGGCCGGGACGACGTCGCCGAGCCGCAGCTCGACGACGTCACCGGGCACCAGGGTGGTGACGTCCACCGCGGTCGGCTTCCCGTCGCGCACGACCACGGTGTCGTGGTGGATCTGGGAGTGCAGTGCCTCGGCGGCCTTCTCGGCCCGGTATTCGTTGACGAACCCCAGCCCGACCGACACGGCGACGATCACGCCGATGATGACGGCGTCGCTGCGCTCGCCGACCAGGAAGGACACAGCGGCGGCGGCCGTCAGCAACCCGAGCAGCGGTGAGCGCAGCTGGTGCCAGAGCACTGACAGCATGCGGGCCTTGTGCGAGGTGACCGCGTTGGGGCCGTACTCGGCCTGCCGCCGACCGGCCTCTTCGCTCGGCAGGCCTTGCTCGGCGGTCACGCCGAGCCCGCGCAGAACGTCCGCCGTGGGCATGGCGGCAGCGGAGGCTGCTTCGTGGACGGAAGCGGTCGGCTGCGACAGGGCGGCGGCCGTCATCTGCTGACGCCCGTCTGTGCGTTGCGCGCGGCGGAGCGCGGCCAGGCGCGGAAGCGATCGCCGAGGTTGTGACAGCTCACTGATCTAGCTTCGCTGTCGTGGCAGGCGGAGCCTGGGCACCACGAGCCGCCGCCGTCTCGTGGGCCAGGAACGATCCGAGTTCGCCGATGGTGCTCATCAAAGGTGCGGGGAAGACGACGGTGGTGTTCTTGTCGACGCCGATCTCCACGAGACTCTGCAGGTTGCGCAGCTGAAGCGCCAGCGGGTGGTTCATCATGATGTCGGCTGCGGCGCCCAGGGCGTCGGCGGCCAGCGCCTCACCCTCGGCGTTGATGATCTTCGCCCTCTTCTCCCGCTCGGCCTCGGCCTGCTTGGCCATCGCCCGCTTCATGCTGTCGGGGAGTTGGATGTCCTTGAGTTCGACGAGGGTGACCACGACGCCCCATTCGATGGTGGCGACGTCCAGGATCTCGCGGATGTTCACGTTGATCCGGTCGGTCTCGGACAGGGTCTCGTCCAGCGTGTGCTGGCCGACGACCTTGCGCAGCGTCGTCTGGGCGATCTGGTCGATCGCGGCGTGGACGTTCTCGATCGCCACGACCGACTTCACAGCGTCGACGACGCGGAAGTAGGCCACGGCGGACACGTCGACGCTGACGTTGTCGCGGGTGATGATGCCCTGGGACTGGATCGGCATGGTGACGATCCGCAGCGACACCCGGTGCAGGATGTCGATGAACGGGACGATGAGGATCAGCCCGGCCTCCTTGACGCCTTTGACCCGGCCGAGTCGGAACATGACTCCCTGCTCGTACTGCTTGACGACCTTGACGGCCAGCCAGAGGTAGAGCACTGCCACGACGACGATGATGACGACGATCCATGCGAACACCATGATGGGATTCCTTACTGCGCGAGGGAAAGCGCCGGACCGGGAGTCGCGGAGGCGGCGGGTTCGCTCCTGCCGCGACGGGCCCGGCGGACGAGTTCGTCCACGCCCCAGACGATGAAGGGGAACGGGGCGATGACGGCCAGCTGTGCCGGGCTCAGGGCCGCGGTTCCGAAGATGTGTTGCAGCGGCGGCGTGTAGACGACGGCCGCGGTGAAGACCAGCTCGAAAGCGATGCCCCACAGCAGCAGTGGGTTGGACCACAGGCCGATGGTGAACAGGGAGGCCCGGTCTGTCCGGGAGGCGAAGGCGGTGCCTATCTGGCAGGAGACGATGCCCGCGAAGGTGATCGTCGTGGCCTGGAGGTAGGCGTGGTGCAGCGGGGTGCCGCCTCCGGTCGGGTCGCCGGAATGCCAGCCGGCCCGCCACAGCGTGAAGAAGAACGCCCCCATCACCAGCGCCGCCGAGATCGATCCGAGCAGGGCCCAGGCGCGCAGGAGCAGTACCCGGTCGATGACGCCCGCGGTGCGCGGCCTGGGCGGCCGGCTCATCAGTCCGGGTTCGGCCGGCTCGCGGCCCAGGGCCAGAGCCGGGAGCGTCTCGGTGCCCAGGTCGACCGCGAGGATCTGCAGCACGCTCAACGGCAGCGGGATCGCGCCGCCGGACAGAGCGAACACCAGGAACGGCACCACTTCCGGGACCGCGTGGGCGAAGATGTAGAGCACGAATTTGCGGACGTTGTCGAACACCCGCCGCCCGGCGTCGACCGCGACGACGATGGTGGCGAAGTGGTCGTCGGTCAGGACCATCGTCGCGGCCTCCCGGGCGACGTCGGTCCCGGACCTGCCCATCGCCACGCCGATGTCCGCGTGCCGCAGCGCCGGGGCGTCGTTGACGCCGTCGCCGGTCATCGCCACGACCTCGCCACGGGCTCGCAGCGCCGCACAGATCCGGAGCTTGGCCTCCGGGGACGCGCGCGCGAACACGATCTCGCCGGCCTCGGCGAGCACCGCGTCCAGCTCGGCATCGGTCAGCCGGTCCAGCTCCGGCCCGGCCACGATCCGGCCGTCCCGGCCGCCGATACCGACCTGCCGGGCGATCGCAGCCGCCGTCGGGCCGTAGTCGCCGGTGATGACATGGATCCGCATCCCGGCCCCATGGGCCTGGACCACCGCTTCGGCGACCCCGGCGCGCGGCGGGTCGGCCATCGCGACCAGTCCGATCAGGGTGAGCCCGGACTCGGCGTCCTCGCGCTTGACCGGGACGGTCCGGCCGGCGTCGACCGTGCGACTGGCGACCGCCAAGACTCTGAGGCCGCCGGCCGCGTAGCGATCCATGGCCTGCTGCAATTCGGCTCTCGCCGGATCGTCCAGCGGACGCTCTGTGCCCTGCGGGTCGAGCAGTCGCGTGCAGCACGGCAGGATCGTCTCCAGCGCACCTTTCGTGTGGACGGCGGCCGTCGCACCGTCCCCATCGATGGTCGACATCCGCTTCAAGCGTGCGTCGAAGTGGAATATCGCGCGCCGGGAGGCCTTTCGTTCGGCGGGATCGACGGCGACGCCGAGTTCGTCGGCCAGCCTCAGGAGGGCGAGTTCGGTCGGATCGCCGGTGCCTTTCGGCTGGGTGTCGCTGGGAGCCTCGGCGGTTGTGCACGCCGCCGCGGCCCGGGTGAGTGCCAGGGCCCGCGGATCGTCGACCGGAGTCGTGGCGTCGAGTTCGGCACCGGTCAGCCAGAGCTTGGTGACGCGCATCCGGTTCTCGGTCAGGGTTCCGGTCTTGTCGGTGCAGATCACGGTGGTCGATCCGAGCGTCTCCACCGAGGACAGCCGCTTGACGACGGCACCCTTTCGCGCGAGTTCGCGTACTCCGGCGGCCAGCGCCAGGGTGATGGTCGGGAGCAGCCCCTCGGGCACGTTGGCGACGATCAGCCCGATCGAGAAGCTGATCGCCGCGCTCCAGCCCAGGCCGGCGGCGAGCCCGGCGGGCAGGAAGGCGGCTCCCATCACGACCGCGACGAGCGCGATGATCCAGGTCGCACGGCGCACCTGGGTCTCCAAAGGGCTCCGCTCGGTGGTCCCGCGCTGGGACAGGGCGGCGATCCGCCCGAGCTCGGTGTGCATGCCGGTTCGGGTCACCACGGCGGTCGCCTCGCCGCCGGTACAGGTGGAGCCGCTGAAGACCAGGTCGTGTGCCTCCAGCAGAGAACCGGGCACTTCCGTCGGCTGCCTGGAACGGCTCACCGGCTCCGATTCGCCGGTCAGCGACGACAGGTCCAGCAGGACGTCCCCGTCGATGATTCGCGCGTCCGCGCTGACCCGGTCCCCTTCGGCGACGACCAGCACGTCGCCGGGGACCAGGTCCCGGGCCTGGATCTCGCCGCGTACTCCGTCGCGCACGACTTTCGTCGTCGCGGGCAGGAACGCGGCCAGGGCCTCCACCGCGCGCTCGGCCTGCATCTCCTGAACGAACGCGAATCCGGCGTTGAGCAGGATCACGGCCACGACGGCGACGGACAGCGCCGGCGTGCCACCGGCCCACGCCAGCACCGCCGCGACCGCCAACAGGATCGCCAACGGCTGGGTGAACTGATCGAGCAGCTCCCGGGGCCACCGCCGACCGCCGCGCCGGGTGAGCTCGTTCGCGCCGTACACCAGGCGCCGCCGGGCGGTCTCCCGTTCCGACAGTCCCTTCGGCGAGGTGTGCAGATCCCGGTACAGCTCTGCCAGCGGTTGACGTTCGTCGACGGTTTCGGCGGTGTCGGCGTCGTTCGGCGACCCGGGACTTTCGACGGGTGCTGTGTCGGTGGCGGTCATCGTCGTCTCTCCTCAGCCCCGCCGACTTCGCGGAGCCATCGGCCGCGCGCTTATCGCGGCGAGGCGGCCAGTAGGGCGTGGGCGCGGTCGCTGTGCGTCGCGGCCACCAGGACCTCGAAGCGGCTCGGAACGATGGCGCTGCGGGAGGTGAAGTCGCGGCGGCCGGCGATCAGGCCGTAGCTGACGGCCGCGTAGCAGCCGCCGAAGATCACGCCCCAGACCAGACCGAAGAGCAGTGCGCGGCCGAAGGACACCGTGGTCAGGATGTCGATGAGCAGCCCGACGAACAGCCCGAACCACGCCCCGGAGCCGATGCCGCCGATCAGCGCGCGCGGCCAGGTCAACCGGCCGGTGACGTGTTCCACCATGCGCAGGTCGTTGCCGATGATCTCGGTCGTCTCGACCTCGAACTGCTGGTCGGCGAGACGCTCGATCACGCTCTGCGCCTGCGCGTAGGTCGGGTACGAACCCAGCGACACCTGGTCGCCCGATGCCGCCGCGATGGTGATCCGCATGCTTGCCGATGTCGCGGTGTTCATCAGGACTGGCTCCAGGCGTCATCGGTGTTCGGGATGTGCGCTGCGGCGGTCTCGACGACCTCGGCTCCGGTCTGCCGTGCCTGGTTCATGGCCCGCAGCAGGGCTGTCTTCGAGCACGGCGATCCGTCGACTCCGACGACGATGCGGTGTTCTCGGTCTGTGGTCTGGTCTGTGGTCTGGTCTGTGGTCTGGTCTGGCATGGCAACCTCCGTGATGGGGTGTCGCGGTCGCCTGGTGACCGCTGCGCTGATGGGCCGGGTTGCTTGGTGGAGCGTTTGTCGACGGCCCGGACGCCGACCACAGGGAGCCGCGACAGGAGGCGGCGAAAAGCTGACGGTGGGTGATCTGCTCGGTCGGAGCCCGCGAGTCTCGTGGGCGGCACGTCATCGGCGGCGGGTGGACAGCCACCGGGGACCAGAGCGACATGTCGAGCCTACGCTCGTTCTGGACGAATGAGCGCGCTGTCCGTCTTCGGCTGTGCCTGGGTCATGAACCCATCGTGTCCGCCGCACCGCTGCCGGCAGCAGGGCCGAACGCCCCTGATCGGCTGGGCTGATCAGCAGGGATCCGCCCGCGGCAGACCTGACCGGTCCGCCGATCCCGGAGACAGAGGGTAGCCGGCTCCGATTCGTACGTTTGGTCTGTGCGGACTGGGCATGCATGGGCGGAGGAGACCGGCCCGGGCAGCTGCCCGGTGTCGTCCACGAGGCATCAGCTTCTCGCCTCGGCCGGGCACCGGGCCCGGAGAGACGACCAGGCCGGCAGACGCCGCCAGGCCGGACAACTCAAGGAGTGCAAGCTATGGACCGCGAGGAGCTCGAAGGTGTCCTGGCCCACGAGATGAGCCACATCAAGCACTACGACACCCGGCTGCTGCTCGTTGTCGGTACCCTGATCGGCCTGGCGGCGCTGCTCGCCGGGCTCGTCTGGCGCAGTGCGTTCTTCATGCGGTCCCGCGGCCGCGACGGTGCCCAGCTGATGCTGCTGGTCTTCGCCGCCGGTGCGCTGCTGTCCGTCGTCGGATTCCTGCTCGGCCCGCTGATCCGCCTGGCGCTGTCCCGGCGCCGGGAGTCCCTGGCAGACGCCAGCGGCGTGGAACTGTCCCGCAACCCCGCCGGACTGCTCAGCGCCCTGCGCAAACTCCAAGCCAACGACATCCCGCTGGCACACACCAACCACGCCACCGCCGCGATGTGCATCGACGGCCCGCTCCAACACCGCACCGGCCGGGTGCACCGTCTGTTCGACACCCACCCGCCGATCGCCGAGCGCATCTCTGTCCTGGAAAGGATGCAGCAAGGCCTCACTGTGTAGGCCCGTCGAAGCAGTCCGCACACGCACCGCCCATGAAGGAGACCGCCATGAACCGCACCGTCGTCGTCGGCTACGACCACACCGCGCCCAGCGAGCGTGCACTGGCAGAGGCCACCCGCGAGGCTGCGACACGAGACAGCGTGCTGCGAATCGTCCACGCCTACCAGTGGCCGGTCGCGGGCCGGCTGTTCTCGCAGCCCGAGATGTCCCAAGAGGCGTGCCACGAGGCCGCCGAGGTTCTGCTGGAAGCGGCCGCGAACGGCGTCCGCGCCGCCCATCCGGAGATCGACGTCCAGACCCGCGCCGTCGCCGGATACGCGGCCGCGGCGCTGGTCGAGGCCTGTCGTGACGCCGAACTGCTGGTCGTCGGCAACCGCGGCACCGGCGGGTTCGACGGACTGATGGTCGGCTCGGTGTCGCTGCGGGCGCTGGCCGGGGTCGTCTGTCCGGTCATCATGGTCCGCGGCGACGAACGCCCGGCCCGCAGCGCGGTGCTGGCCGCCGTCGACCTCGCCGGGCCCTGCGACCGGATCTTCGACTTCGCCTTCACCCTGGCCGCACGGCGCGGGGCCGCGCTGACCGTGGCGCATGTCTGGGACGAGCCGTGGTTTCTGCCCTACAACGAAGGCGACAGCGCCTTCGAGAACACCGCGAAGGTCAAGGACGAGTGGGCCATCCGCCTGGAAGCCGTGGTCCAGCCGTGGCGGTCCAAGTACTCCGACGTGGCCGTCACCGAGCTCATCGGCGCCGGCCCGGCCGGTGCCGAGCTCGTCGAGGCCTCCAAGGGCTTCGATCTGCTCGTGGTCGGAGCCCAGCGCCACGGCGGCAACCTGCACGGCATGCGGATCGGGCCGGTCGCGCACACCGCGCTGCACCACGCCGAGTGCCCCGTCGCAGTGGTACCGCTCGACTGATGTCTGTCGCGCCGGACGAGGAATGAGCGTCGTCACATCATGGGGAGTGCTTTCAAAGGGCGGGAGAGGATCATGACCATCCTCAACGGCGGCGCGGCCGTCGTCCGGAAGCGCCTTGTCCGGCGACGCCGGCCATCAGCGCGGACCTTCCGCCGGTCGGGAAACCTCGGCCTGGAATCGTGCGGCCTCCAAGTCCCGGTGGGCTTGGCGGCCAAGTCGCCGACACTGCTGGCCGTCGCCGTGGAGGACCTGTGCTGGCGGCTTGAGATGGACGCCTGGCGTTCGCGGCGGCCCAGGCCGTGGCAGCTGCGGCGCCGCGCCGCCTGGCGGGCTGAGCGAACGGCGTTCACCGCCAGGGAGCAAGGCCTGAGAGCCGTGGCGAACCAGGAGTTGGCCGACCTGTGAACAGGCCGGGAAGGCCGAGGCGGGGGTCTCAGCAGCGCAAACCCCGGACCGGACCGAAGCGGTGGCTGAGCTCGTCCCGGGAGATCCGCTCGACGAGCAAGGGGACGAAGTCACGGATCCGCGCGGTCGTGAAGCTCGCCGTCACTCGGGTGACGACGCCGTCGACCTCGGACCGGCTGCGGTCGCCGAACACCGTCCGGAGCCTTTCGCAGACCTGTGTGATGGCATGGTCCTCGCGATTCTGCCGAATTGACACGGTCATCTTGTGAGCCCTCTCATCGAGCGTTGCGGGAGCCGGGTGGGCCGGCCGGGTGGCGGTGGTCGTCGGCGCCTTCGGAGCCCGCGCCCGACAACGCGCTCGGGTCGGATCTCAGTATCGTCATGCCGCAGCAGGCTCGGGGCTGGTTCTGCAACTGGTCGCTTCTCAACATCCGACCATTGGCCGCCGACGTCGAACAGGGCCGAAGGACCCGCCGCGTCCCGGCCGAACGACCATGGCGGGCGGTTATAAGGCCTTCGATTCGCCGGGTTGGGAAACAGCGACTACCGTCCCGTTACGGGGCTCGTCGTGATTCTGAGGAGGCCGAAGTGGATTCCGGTGCCGAAGCAGACACGGCCGCGCTGTCTTCAGGCGCACCGGGGGTGGCAGGCGAACACGAGCACCGGGACGTCTCCGGTGGTTGGCTGCGGGCCGCGGTTTTCGGCGCCACCGATGGACTGGTCACCAACTCCAGCCTCATCGCGGGTGTGGGCGGTGGTGGCGGAGCCCACCACACCATCGTCCTGACCGGTATGGCCGGGCTGGTCGCAGGCGCATTCTCCATGGCCACCGGCGAGTACATCTCCGTCACCACTCAGAACGAGGCGATCCACGCCGAGGTCGCCAACGAGAAAGCCGCCCTCGCACAGGACCCGGTGGGCGAGATCGCCGAACTCGCGGACACCTACATCGCCCGAGGCGTCAGCCCGGCCACCGCGAAGGCCTTCGCCACCGAACTGGCCGCGTCCCCCAAGGACGCCCTGCATGTCCACGTCCAGGAGGAACTCGGTGTTGACGCCCAGAAGTTGCCCGGAGCCTGGACCGCGGCGATCAGCAGCTTCCTCAGCTTCTCTCTGGGGGCGCTCCTGCCTCTGTTGCCGTATCTGCTCGGCCTGAGCTCTCTGCCCGTGGCTCTGGCCGTCAGCGCGATCGCCCTCATGGCCGCCGGAGCGCTGGCCGCGCTCCTGACCGGCCGCTCGCCGATCCAAAGCGGCCTGCGCCAGCTGCTCCTGGGCGCCCTGGCAGTGGGGGCGACCTATCTCATCGGCCATCTGCTGGGCGCCCACGTCTGACGCTTCACCACCGCACCGGCGCGAACGCCCCTGTGGGCAGGGGCTTCTGGGAGCCTGCGAGACGCTGCTGTTCTGACGTAGCCCCTCGTTGACCCGGCAGGCGGCGTCGCGCATCCGGGGTTGATCACGGCCGAGGATTTCGAGATCATGAATGGCCTTGCCGGTGTCTATGGTTGTAACCAGCCCTCGAACTGCACAATGTCCCGCCGGAGTGAGCACCGTTGTCCGAAGAAGTGAGATTCACCAGCGTCGTCGGCCCTGAACTGGCCGGGTCGATCGACCTGCCCGAGGGCCCGGTTCGGGGGTGGGGGATCTTCGTCCATGGCTTCACCCTCGGTAGGAACTCGCCGGCTGCCTCGCGCGTCAGCAAGCAGCTGGCCCGGGAGGGGATCGGCATGCTCCGCTACGACAATCTCGGTATCGGGGACTCCGATGGTGACTGGGGTGATGGTTCCTTCACTGTCAAGGTCCAGGACACGGTCCGTGCGGCGGAGTTCATGGCTGAGCGGGGGACTCCGGCGGATCTGCTGGTGGGGCATTCGTGGGGTGGCGCTGCCGCGATCGCGGCGGCCGGGGCGATGGGTGTGCGCGCGGTCGCCACGATCGGTGCGCCCTCCGATCCCAGCCATGTGGAGCGGATGTACGACGCGGTCGTGGATCGCGTGCTCAGTGAGGGGCAGCATGAGTGGTTCGTCGGCGGGCGGACCCTGGTGCTGAAGCGTGCGTTCGTCGACGACGTCCGTCGAGCCCGCCTGCGTGAGTGCATCAGGGAGTTGAAGCGGCCGCTGCTGGTCATGCACTCGCCCACCGACGACACTGTCGACATCGCCGATGCCGGGGCGATCTTCCGCGAGGCGCAGCACCCGCGCAGCTTCATCTCGCTGGAGGGCGCTGACCACCTGCTGACGGTCCGGGGTCACGCGCAGCGCGCCGCGCACATCATCAGCGCCTGGGCCCGCCAGTACATCGACAGCTAGGTCCTTCCTGCGGATCGTGCCGGCCGCGCGATGCCGGGACGGCGCACCTGGACGGTCTAGCCCTGAGCCGGAAGGAAGGCGCGGAGGACATCGGCGACTTCGCGGCGCAGGTGGGCGCCGGTCTCGGGAACCATGGTAGTAGACCAGCATCTCGTAGCCGGCCAGGGCTGCGGGACCGGCGTAGGCCTCGACCAGTGGCCAGGTACAGCTCTTCCGGCGTGCCGAACTGGTGCTGGACCGCCCCACGTGTCATACCGGCCTCAGCAGCGATCTGCGCAGTCACTGGGTCTGGGCGCTGCGATACTCGTCGTCGGTGACCGGCTCGCCCCACGTGGTCTCCTCGACGTCCGGGTCGCCGGTGCCGTCCCAGATGGCCAGGTGGGTCATGAACCGGTCGGCGACCGCGCCGTGCCAGTGCCACTGGCCGGGCGGGGTGTGGACGGTGTCACCGGGCCGCATCACGATCACCTGACCGTCCCCGGTCGCGACGACGCCGACGCCCTCGGTGACGTGCAGGGTCTGCCCGACGGCGTGGACGTGCCAATTCGTACGCGCGCACGGCGCGAAGCGCACGGCGTTCACCCGGGCCCGCGAGGGTTCTTCGCCGCGGTAGATCTGGTCGAACCAGACCTCGCCGGTGAACATCTCGGACGGCCCCTTCGCCGTGGCCGGTGCGGTCAGCTTCTGCATGACGTGGCTTCTTTCATCGTTGTGTTCGGTTATGAGTGGTCAGCGTCCGACGCCGGTGGTTGCAGGATCGCCCGGGGCACGCCGGGCGGCGACTTCGGCCGGCACGATCAGCACGAGCGTGACGACCAGGCACAGCGCCAGTAGCACGCTGCCGGCGATCAGCGCGGAGTGCACCTGCGCGGTGATCGCCGCGGCCGGGGACGCCAGGTTGCGGCCCGCGTGCGCGGAGGCGGTGACCAACACGCCCAGGCCCAGGGCCATGCCCAGCTGGTGGAAGGTGTTCACCAGGCCGGAGGCCGCCCCGGCGTCCTCACCTGCGACGCCGGCGATCCCGGCCGAGGTCATCGGCGCGAACGCCAGCCCCTGCCCGGCGCCGATCAGCAGCATCGGCGCGGCGACCGCCGTCCAGTAGGAGCTGCCCGGATGGATCCGGCTCAGCCACGCCATCCCGGCCAGAGTCAGCACGACGCCCGCGGCCAGCGGCGCCGCCTGCCCCGTTCGGGCGACGATCGGCGGGATCGCCATCGCGACGGCGAAGTTGACGACCGTCATCGGGAAGAACGCCACACCGGCGGCGAAGGCGCTGAATCCGAGCGCTCCCTGCAGGTACTGGGTGGTGAAGAAGAAGAACCCGATCATCGCCCCGAGGTAGAAGAACCGGGCCAGATACGCCCCGACGCGCTCCCGGCTGGCGAACAGCCGCAGCGCCATGATCGGCTGCGCGGCGCGCCGTTCGACGGCCACCAGCACGACCAGCAGAGCCACTCCGAGCGCCAGCGGCGTGACGGTGGCCGGGGATGTCCACCCGCGGCCTGCGCGGAGTGGATGACCGCGTAGACGATGGCGCCGACGCCGAAGGTCGCGCTGATCGCTCCGGCGAGGTCGAAGCGGCCGGGGCGGCGCACGGTCTCGGGCAGGTAGCGCGGTGCGAGCAGGATCATCGCCGCGCCGATCGGCACGTTGAGGAAGAACCCGGCTCGCCAGGACACCCAGTCGGCCAGCGCGCCGCCGAGCACCAGCCCGAGGCGCGACCCGATGCCCGCGGTCGCCCCGTACAGCGCGACCGCCTTCGCCCGCTGCTTCCCCGCCGGGAAACTCGCGGTCAGCAGTGACAACGACGACGGCGCCACGATCGCCGCTCCCACACCCTGCAGCGCCCGGGCCGCGACCAGCCACCAGCCGGTCGGGGCGAGGCCGATCAACAGGGACGCGGTCGCGAACACCGCCAGCCCGGCCACGAACACCCGGCGGCGTCCCAGCAGGTCGCCGGCCCGTGCGCCCAGGAGCAGCAGCCCGCCGAACACCAGCGTGTAGGCGTCCTGCACCCAGGCCAGACCGGTCGGCGAGTATCGCATCGCCGTGTGGATCTTCGGCAGAGCGGTGAAGATGATCGAGTTGTCCAGCAGGATCATGAAGTAGCTGACCAGGACGATCGCCAGGATCGCCCGGGTGTGGCGAGCGGTCGACGCGGGTGGCGCGGTCGGCGTCGGCCGGCTGGCGGTGATGCTGGTCGGTGTGGTCACGTCCCCCAGTCAACGCACCTTGGCCGGGCCGGGGGAGTCACTGTTCTTCCGGGTAATGGCAGTACCTCCTTCATACCGCCGCCCTGCCTCGATCCACGCCTACGCTGGAAGTCATGGACATCCGAGCGGACAACCAAGCCCAGGTCCGGGCACCTCGTTCGCCGACACGCCCGAACGTGACCAGATCGTCCAGGTCGCAAAACCCTGCTCCAACTCGACCTCGACGTCCCGGCCAATCCAATACCCCCTGGTTGCTTGACCACGCGCTAGTCAGGACCTGGGCCCCGCAAGTACGTTCGTTCGATCAGGTAGGCGTCGGACCGGCGATCCGCCGATGGATAACGGGACACGACGTAGCAACCGGCATACCAACCGCCGTCGCTCTCCTCCCGCTCGACAACTAGCGCCGAGCCGTCCGGCAGTGGCCGGATCTCCCCCAGGCGGTGCCAGCGGTCCCGGTCCTCACCAACGACGGCGACCTCTGCGCGAAGCTCGTCGACGTAGGCGCGTTCAGCAGTGCGCACCGTATCTTCGCGCAGACCTAGCGGCGGGCGCCTTGACACCGTTCCCGCGGCGTACGCCTGCCACAACGCGGCAACCTCATACTCCTGCGCGGACACGTCGGGCAGTGCCCCGGTCGCGATCGCATCGGCGAGGTAGATGCTGCGTTCATCCTGGTCGAACCACGAATAGGCCGCGATCTTCTCGGCCGGACCATCGGGGACCACCCAGTTGAGTCCGTACGCCGCACCGCTGGTCGACCCGGGACGGTGATAGTGGGCGATGACATCCTCGTCACCGGTGGTCGGCTCGCGCGACAACCACGCTGCCCCTTCGGGACCGTGATACTGCTGGAGCAAGCCAACGACATCCCGCAGGTCCGCGATGATCGCAGATTGCGACAGGGCCACGATGAGCGCGCTCTCGTGACCGATACCGATCTCGCCTTCGCGTAGACGCGCGAAGGCCCTGCCCTCCGCGGTATCGGCGATCGAAACAAGCACCCACACAATGTCAATCGTGCCTGTCGCAACTCCGCGCGCACAACCTGCGCCGAGCCGAACCCCGAACGACTGCGCGGTGTCGAAGGCGGCGGTGAACTGCGCATGCTGGTCCCGGATCATGCGATCCCGGTGCCGAGAACCCACTTCGGCACCGGGCCCTGCGAGGCGTCAACTGTTGACGGTGCTACTCCCGTAGAACGTGTTGAACCCCTTCTTGATCCCGTCGAGGGACCCGTAGTCGTCGAAGATGGGCAGCAGGTTCCCGAGGATGGGCACGCCCTTGAGCAGCATGAGCACCTGCTGCGCGTAGCTGAACCCGGCGACGTCGGCGCCGACGCTGAGCGATGCCAGACCGGCGCCGAGGCCGTTCTGCCCGACGGCGTTGGCGATGACGGACACGTCCACCGCGAACAGCGTGCCGGGGATCTTGGTGGTGATGAATCCCAGGTCGGCGCCGACGTTGCGGATGTTCGTGACGTCGATGACGTTGGCGGCGACGTCGTTGCCCAGGCTGAAGCTGCCGGCGGCGGCGTGCGCGCCGGCCTGGCCGGCGTCGAAGGCGGTGCCGACGCTGTTGTCCCAGATGCTGAAGTCGCTCGTCAGGTCCTTGCTTCCCTCCGCGAAGCCCAGGCCGTACTTGTGGAACGTCCCGACCTCCAGGTAGCTGTGGTCCTCTCCGCTGGTGGCGAACGAGCCGCCGAGGAAGCCGCCGACCACCATGCCGATCGTCGCGCCCCAGATCATGCCGCGGACCCCGCTGAGCATCATGTCGCCGAGGCTGCCCTTGCCGCCTGCCCAGCCGGACGCGAACCCGCTGCCGAAGCCGCCGATCGCACCCTGCACGCCGCCGCTGATCGCGTACACGGCCCAGGTCGCGGTGCCCTTCAGGCCGGCGGTGATCGCGCCGCCGATCGCGCCGCCGATCAGCGCGCAGGCGCCGCCGATGATGCCGCCCAGCAGCGCGCCGAGCATTACGTCGCCGCCGGCCTTGTCGGCGCTCATCCCCCCGGCCAGGGCGCCGCCGAACGCGCCGATGCCGACGGCGACCAGCGTCCCGGTGGCCACGCCGTCGGCGGCGATCGTGCAGCCGAGGATCGTGACGCCCGCGAGCGCCGCCCCGCACGTGGCGACGCAGAGCACGACGATGATCGCCACGACGACGGCGATCGCGATGATCGCCCAGATCGACGTGAGTCCGCTCGGGTCGCACATCAGCACGGGGTTGTTCATCCCGTAGCTGTACGGGTTCCACGCGCCGAGCGTGTAGAGCCCTCCGGCGAGCGGGTCGGGCGAGATGAAGCGGCCGGTCCGGGGGTCGTACCAGCGGTGGCCGAGGCAGACCAGGCCGGTGGGGTCGGCGGGCTGCCCCAGGAATCCCGTTCCGGGGGCGGCCGTTCCGGCGATCTTGTTGCCCCACGGATCGAGCCGGACTCGGGCCGACGCCGCCCCGGTCGCGTCCGTCAGCAGCGTGACGTCGCCGAGGACGTCCGGATGGTGCCACGTCAGCTGCCCGGTGGCGTCGGCGGAGGCGATGACCACGCCGGCGAACCGGATGAGGACCGAGGTCGCGTCCCTGCTGACCACGAGCTCGTCGATGGGCTGGAAATGATAGACGACGTCGTCGCTCATGCTCAGGACCCGCATTCCGGCGTGGTCGTACATGTGCCGGACGCGGGTCTGGCCGGAGACGGCCTCGACCAGGTTGTCGTCGGCGTCCCAGGTCAGGTCTCCCCACGGCGCGCTGGTGATCCGGCCGGCCGCGTCGTAGGTATAGGCGTTCCCCGCGACGGTGGCCAGGCGACTGGTCCCGGCGACGTAGGTCTGCGCGTCGCCGAGCGGACCGGTGAGCACATTCCCGCCGTCGGAGAACGTGAAGGCCCGCGCCGCTGCTCCGCCTCCGCCTCCTCCGCCTCCGCCAGTAGGTGTGGCCGAGGCGAGTCGGCCGAGGCCGTCGAACCCGTAGGACCAGCCGGTCTCCTCCGTCCCCGCGCCGCCGATCCCGATCCCGACGAGCCGGTGCTCGTCGTCGTAGTCATAGGCCTGATCCCGCAGCGTCTCCCCATGCGGTCCCGTGACTTTCTGACCCGTGACCTGCCCCGTGACGGCGTCGTACCGAAGCGATGTCACCGTCCCGTTGCTGTGCCGGATGTCAGTGGTGCGACCGTAGACGTCGAAGGTGACCTGATCGACGACACCTGTGGCGGCGACCAGACGGCCGAGGCCGTCGTGCGTGTACTCGACCCGCCGCCGCGCCCCGCCCGACGTCGCCGCGGGCAGCGTGACCGCGGTGAGGCGGCCGTCCACGTCGTACTCGCCCTCGGACACCAGGTCCCAGGCCAGGTGCGAGCCGCTCCGCACCTTGCTGACGATCCGGCCGGCCGCGTCGTAGCCGAACGTCAGCGTGCCGAGCGGATCGGTCACCCGCCACAGCCGCCCGACCCGGTGGCGCTCCCCGTCCGACGGAGTCGGCGCCCCCGGCAGCAGGTACTCCCAGGTCACGTCGGCAGACCCGGAGGATCCGCCGCGCCACAAGCGGGTCGGCCGCCCGATCTCGTCGAACTCGCGCGTCACGACGGCGCCGGTCGCGATCTCGGTCCGCACCTCGTGCCCGAGCGCGTCCATCAGCCGCCGGGTCAGGCCGCTGTCCGGGCTGGCGTGGCTGATCATCCGTCCCAGGAGATCGTGCACGAGCGTGTTCACGATCCCGTCGGGCGTCGTGATCGTCACTGGCATGCCGCGGTGGTCCCAGGTGTACGTCTGCTCGACCCAGCGGGCCCCGTCCCAGCGGCCGACACTCAGCACCTGCCCGCAGGCGTCGACCAGATGCCGTTCCTTCGGACGGTCCGTCGCGGCGCCGTCGGGCCGGACGCTCACGGTCGCCGATCCCGGCGCCCGCGTCCACGTCACCGTCGACCCGTCGGCGCGCGACTCGCTGAGCAGACGGCCGGCGAGATCGTACGTGAAGCTGCTGTGCGGCAGCGATGCCGCCGGGGCGGCGTAGGTGTCGCCGGCGACGGTGTACGGCAGGTACGCCTCGGAGACCCAGCCGCGAGCGTTGACGGTCTTGCCGCCGGCAGCCAGCCACGGCCGCGCGGTGTCCCCGGTCGGCGTCAGCCGAAGGATGGTGGCGCCCGAACCGTCCAGGAAGCTGACGGCCCGGCTCGGATCGTCCGCCGTGGCCGCGCCGATGGCGGTGACGCGCACCGGCATGGCACTCGTGTCGTACTGCCAGATCGCGATCGGGTCGCCGTCGGGGTTCGTGGAAGGCCAGTAGCCGGTGACCCGCCCGAGCGCGTCGAAGGATTCGTGCCGGGCGTTCCCGTCGAACTCCACCACCGTGGTGACGTTGCCGGTGCGAGGGTCGTATTGAGCGGTCCTGCGATGCCCCAGCGAGTCGGTCACGGCGATGACGTCGTGGCGCGTCGGATCGAGCTCCGTCGTGCCGACCGCGCCCATCGGGCTGACGGACTTCAGGGTGGTCGGCTGAGCCGGGTCGCGGTTCAACCGGGAGCGCGCCACCCACCAGCCGTCCTCGCGGGGCAGGCGGTGATAGCCGTGCAACGAGAAGTCCGGCGGGCTGGAACCCCAGACGGCCGCGACGATCGCGTCGGTGAGCACGAGGTCTTCGACTCTCGTGACCAGCCCCTCGGTCGCCGAGCCGAGCGGCAGCCCGACCTCCGGCGGGCCGTCGTAGAAGGTGAGGCTGTGGGCGAGCACGACGCCGTCGGCGTCGGTCTCCAGGGTCCGGCAGGGCAGCCGCAGGTTCGTCCCGCCGGTCGCCATCTGGCGGGTGAGGGTGACGTCGCGGTCCGCGGGGAGCCCCGGACGCTGGACCACGCTCCGCTGCTCGACCACCATGCCGGTGCCGTCGACCTTCAGGAAGGTGACGGTGTGCGTGCTGACCGGGGCGCTGTTGCCCTCCCACCGCTGCTCGACCGTGCTCGCGGTGTACGGCAGGAAGCAGTGGCGGCCGTCGGCCAGCAGGCGGTCGACGAGGTCGTACGTGTGGCGCACGACGCTTTCCGGACGCGTGGCGCCGGGATCGGCGACCGGGTCGTGGACGAGCACCGACAGCGGACGGCGTCGCAGGGCCCCCAGACGCAGCCGCTCGGTGTCGGTGAGGACCCGGTTCGGATCGGTGGGATCCAGGCCGAGGTGGAACGCCGTGGTGCTGCGCGTGGTCGGTGCGCTCGCGTCGCCGACGTCGTCACGGTCGACCCGCGCGAAGCCGAGGAACGCGCGGGCATCCGGGTCGTAACGCGCCTCGTGATAGCGGTAGCGGGTCGTCGTCGCCACACCGGTGGCCGCGTTCGTCGTGGACACCCCGGCGACGCAGTGCACGGGGAAGGGATGGAACATCCTCCAGGGACGGCCCGTCGCGGCGTCGTCAGCGGCGAACTGCGTGGACGTGCGCCACTCCATCACGGTGGTGGCGCCCACGTCGCTGATCTCGGCGAGCAGGTAGGGCTTGCCGCCCAGCAGATCGATGAATCCCTGCTTCCCGTCGGGCAGGTCGAGCAGCAGGCCCGGCGTGCCGGTGCCCTCCAGGTCCAGCAGGCGGCAGTGGCCGGGGCCCGTCGGCGGGATGCCCGCCACGACGGTCGGACCGCTCAGGGCCCTGGTGCCGCACCACCGCCAGAGCAGGACTCTGGCACTGTCCAGGTACACGACGTCCGCGCAGCCGTCCCCGTCGACGTCGACGAGCAGCAGACGGCGGGGATCGAACCTGGGCGGCGCCGATGGAATGGTCACGGTGATCGGCGCGCCCCACCGGCGGGGCCCCAGGCACGGCCAGTAGGTGAGCGTCGCGCCGGCCACCCGGACGATGTCCAGGCCGCCGTCACCGTTGATGTCGGCGAAGCTGACGCGCGGATCGCTGAGGTCCACGGCCGGCCGATCGCTCGCGGCGATCTCGACCGGAAGCGCCGCCCAGCCGGCGTGCGCGTCCTGGAGCCAGCCGAGCCATCGCGCGCCGCTCTGGACGAGGATGTCGCTGCGGCCGTCGCCGTCGAGGTCGAGGATCCGGAGCAGGTGGTCGTCGAGGCGGTAGGAAGGCGCCCGCCGCCAACTGACGGGCCGGCCGAACGGCGCGGCGAGCGGATCCGTGCCGCGCACGCTGGCGGCGTTGAAGCCGACTGCGTCGAGCGGATAGAAGCCGCTGAAGCGCTCGGTCATGACCATCAGGTCGGCGGCGCCGTCCCCGTCGACGTCGGCGAACGTGACGCTGCCCGGGTCCATGCGGACCGGGCTGGGCAGCGCACGGGGGCGATGCGGCCCCGAGAACACGCCGCCGCCGGTGTTCTGCCACCACTGCGGACGCGCGCTGCTCAGGTCGAGGAGGTCGGGGAGTCCGTCTCCGTCGAGGTCGACGAACTGGGTGCCCGGCTGGCGCACCGACACGGGGAGCCGGGGCAGGACTCGGAGCGAGGCCTTGCCGGGCTCGGTGTAGCGGAAGGTGACGGTGCTGCCGTTCAACACCGTGCCGTCCGCGGCGTGCGCGGCCTGCGCGACCGATGTCAGCAGGCTGCGTCCCGTGCCGCCGGCGTCGTCGTAGCCCACGTGCCAGGAGCGGAGCAGGCTCATCGCCCCGAGGTCCGGACGGTGCAGTTCGATCACGGCGACGCGGGCGCCGATGGCCAGCAGTACGCCGAGGGTTCCGTCGGTGAGGATGTCGGGGCGCTGTTCGTAGACGATCCGGACCAGGTAGCGGCCCCACGTGACCGTGGACAGCCTCAGGTTCCCCCCGCTGGGCTGCGTCGCCTCGGACGTCTCCCAGCCGTACCGCACGGCGTTGCCCGTGCTGTCGGTGACCGAGTCGAGCAGCCACGCGACGGTGGTGCCGGCGCCGTCGGTCAGCCGGCTCGCCGCCGTGCTTCCCAGTGCGTGCACGGTGTCGGCCGGATCAAGGAGCTGCCATCCGGCGTCCGGGCCGCCGAGGATCCGCTGTCCGAGGCTGTCGACCTCGGGGGCCCAGCCGGAGTCGATCCGCGGATACAGTGCGCCGACGCCGTCGAGTGCCGGCTGTGCGGCGCTGCCGTCTGCCGACCTGCCCCGGCGCAGGGTGATCCGGGGGAGGTTCAGCGACCAGCCCAGGCCCAGCCAGTCGGAGCCGGAGCCGGAGTGGTAGCGCAGGGAGAGCTCCGGGGTGACGCCGTTCGGCCCGGCCGGCAGGTGCAGCGGCAGGGACGTGCCGGCCGTGCCGGTGTTGAGGTCGATGTCGAAGTCGGTGCCCGATGACGTGACCGCTCCTCCGCCCGGCGGGAGCTTCAGGATCTCCTCGCTGGTCGGGTCGGCGGCGGTCATGCCGCGCTCCGCGGGGTGTAGCTGTATTCGAGCATCAGCGTCAGGTTGGCCAGGGACGTGAGGTCCAGGGCGCCGGAGGTCGTCCACGCGGGATTGCCCGTGTCCGGCACGGTGACGGTCCAGTCGCCGACCACCGGCCTTCCCAGCTGGGTCGTGAGCGGACTGCCCGTGGTCGTGCTGGTCGCCAGTCCGCCGGTGTCGGTGACCGCCGCGGAGGGGCTGCCCGCGCCCGGCGCCGTCAGGTCGAGCGTCAGCGCGGACGGCGAGTGGCCGCCCGAGGTGGTGACCAGCAGACCGACCTGCGTCAGCTGCGTCGCGGTGTGGTTGAGCGGCAGGTCCGACGGCGCGACCGTCAGCGTCGCGGTGTGGTTGTTCACCAGGTTGAAGAACGTGTCCGGGTACAGCCAGCGCAGCGGCAGGCCGATCTGCGTGGTGTGGGCGCCCGGCTGGGTGTCGAGCATCTGGCGCACCTGTGTGGCCAGCTGGGGGTCGTAGCGCGTGTCGTAGGTGAAGGTGACGAGCACGTCGGTGACGAGGTTGTAGTCGAGATCGTTCACCTCCATCGGGACGTCGAGCACCCAGCTGCCGATGACGCCGGCGCCGGCGAGGATGCCGGTCTCGTGCGGGTCTCCGAGGGCCGCGGCCGGGTCGGTCCGCCGGTCGAAGTCGCTGACGACCAGGGTCTCGGCGGTCTGGACGCGGCGGCGCATGTGGTCGGTGTCCTGGTCGGTCCAGGTGTCGGTCGGCGTCCGGTAGAACGACAGGCCGCCGCACGTCAGCGTGGCGAAGATGCCGGTGGGCTGGGTCAGGCCGACGAGCGTCACCTCCACGTGCCGGAGCCGGCCGCCGTACGTGCCCGGATACGCCAGGTCGAAGTCGTCCGGCGTGGTGTCGAAGGCGATCTGCCCGGTCTTGCGGAACTGCGTCTCGAAGAGGTAGCTGTGCCGGGTGGCCAGGCTCAGGACGTGCGTGACCGGCTGGGCCTTGGTGCGCCGGGTGCCCAGGAGCGTGTCCGTGAACGACTGGACGTCCGCCATCAGCATGTCGGCGGCCAGCAGGCCCCGGATCTCGTCGGTGGAATAGTCCGCCCGGATGACGGTCATCGACGTGTCGTTCTCGAAGTTGTACGCGCTCTGCATCATCTTCGCCGCCCGCAGCGCCATGTCGAGGTAGCGGCGGTAGACCTGGTACATCCGGTCGCCCATCGCCTTCCACACGCCCGCGGTGAACGTCATGTCGTCGAACGCGCCGACGACGGCCTGGGCCTCGGAGGTGTGCAGCTGCGCGAGCGCGACCTGCCCCTGCGCGGCCACGACCCTCGCGTTGGCCGCGGTGACCTCCGCGGCGGCCTGAGCCGCGGCTCCCTGCATCTCGGTCGCGGTCCGCTGCATGGACGCGACCTCGTACTGCAGGCTCAGCCGACTGGAGACCAACTGCACCGCCGCGCCGATGTCGCCCTTGTCGCCGGAGATCGTCTGGCCGCTCTGGAACTGGTCCGCCAGGGAGTTGAGGTAGTCGGGGTCGCCGTCGTCGCCGCCGCTGACCTCGCTGCTCTCAGCCGCGTAGAGGATCGACTGGCTGTGCGAGCTCTGATAGTCGGCGGCGTTCTGCGTCGCGTCCTGCGCACGCAGGTCGGCCAGGGCGAGGCCGGCCTGGTAGGCGGCGGCCTCGGCGCTCGCCGCCTGGACCTGGAGGGTCGCGGCGGCCGCCTCGGCCTGGCAGTCGGCGACGTGCTGGGTCAGCTGGAGGCGGGTGAGCTGCGCCTGGTCGGCGCGGTCCCAGTAGTTGACGACGTTCTGCTCGACCGTCACGGCGAGCTGGCAGAACTGGCCGGCCACCTCCTGGAGGTACTCGAACGTCCAGATCGGCACCGACGGCGCCCAGTGGCCGTGGAAGTCCAGGCCGGCCTTGATCTGCCCGAGCTTGACGAAGGCGTCGATGATCGGCCCGACGATCGCCGGACTGGTGACCGCCGCGACGGCTGCCGGGTTGCCGATCAGCTGCGCGAGCGTCGGGATCACGGCCCGCGCGACCTGTGCCCCGGCGCCGATCCCGGTGGTGGTGTACAGGACGCTGTTCGGGACGGCGCCGGCCTGGGTGACGATGCGCTCGTAGATCGGCAGCGCGCTGGGCGGGTCGTCGTTCCGGTAGAGGCTGTCGCCCCACGCGACATACAGGGCCGCGATCTTCGCCCACAACTGCGGCGCCTCGACCTGGGTGTTGATGTACTGGTAGGCCGCCGCCCGCAGGTAGCAGGTCTCGGCGTTCGGCCAGTCGCCGAGCGCCGTGTAGCAGTCGCCGAGCCCCATCGGGATGATGAAGTAGAACGTGTGGGCCAGGGAGAGGACGAAGTCGCTGCCGCTGATCGGCTGCGCGAGGACGTCCGGCAGGATGCTGAGGCCGACGCGCGAGGCGTAGACGTACTTCTCGATCGACGCCGAGTCGGGGATCGTTCCGACGGCGAAGTCGAACGACGAGACGCTCATCTGCTGTGTCGAGCCGAGCGAGCCCGTCGCCACGCCGATCTGCCGCTGCTGCGTGAGGGACGTCGGCAGGACCGTGACGTCCTCGCTCATGGTCGTGATGATCGGCGCCACCGCGGCGCTCTGGCCTGCGTCGCCGGCCGCTGCCGAGGTGGCCGACGCCGCCGCCGAACCCGAGGAGAGCTGCTCGGCCGCCAGGGCGCTCGGCTGGCTCGCCGTGCGGGTCAGGGCCCTGGTGAACAGCGACGCGACCCGATGCGTGATGCCGCCGTCCGCCGGAAGGGCGAGGACGGCGTCCGCCACGCTCCGGTCCAGGGAGACCGCGTGCCGCTCGAACTTCGTGCCGGCTTCCTTGCTGCCCTGCGCGGTGAAGATGGCCGACAGCCGCGCGGCACTGGCCGCCTCCGCGCTCGCGGGCGTTAAGACCGCCGGGGCGAGCAGGCCGACCTGGTCGAAGGCCGGGAACTCCTTGGCGCTGTCCCGGCCCAGCGGGTTGACGGGGCTCAGGGGGCCGGGGACTGGCAGGACACTGAGCCAGTTCAGCGACGTCTCCAGAAGCATGCTCAGCCTGGCGGTGTCGAAGGGCACGCGCCCGACGAAGCTCGATCCCGCCTTGAGACCCGGGTCGAGCTGGGACCAGATCAGCGTCTGCGCCTTCTTGTAGTCCGCGATCGCGTCCTGGTAGCGCCGGGCCACGAAGTCCGAGCCGGCTGCGGTGAGGGCGTCGCTGATCTGCTGGAGGAGGACCGTGTCGGGATGCGAGAGGTCCGGCACCAGCTGGAAGTACCGGGCGTCGCGGATCGTCGTGTAAGTGGTCTGGCGGACGTCGATGGCCATGGCATGCCGATTCTGTGAGAAGCATGTTCGGAACAGGTTCGAGCAGCGCGGCCCGCCTGCCGGACGGGGACCAGCGGACGAGCCGCGCCGTTACTGGGGCGCGCCCCGGTCAGGGCGCGCCGGGCCGTCAGCCCGTGTGGACGACTGTGTAGCCGCCGATGACCTGGCCGCCCTGGCTCGCGGTCACCCGGTAGACCTGGGCGTGGCCCGGCGGCGGCGTCTGGTCGCCGGTGGCGAAGACGACCTGCGCGTCGTCGCCGGCGGCCTGGACCGCCGCGCCGGTGCCGATCTGCCCGGGGGCCGCGAGGGTGATCGCGCCGGTGCCGATGGCCTGGGTCGGGAAGGCTCCACGGACCCCGCCGTGCAGCTGCAGCCAGGGCATCGTCGTGGGCGCGTGGCGCGCGACCGCGATGTCGGCGTTCTGGCCGAACAGCTGGCCGACCGACAGTTTCAGCGGCAGCGCGCCGTCGCCGCCGACGGCGGGGACGACGTGGATGTTGCGCTGTCCGAGGTGGCGGTTGACCCGCGCGTCCCACTCCGGGGTGGTCATCGGGTCGGCCGTGACGTCCCAGATCCGGACCAGCAGGCACTCGTGGCCGCCGTTCGCGTAGGTCGCGCGCCAGCTCGTCGGGCACTTCACGACCTTGTGGCAGTCGCCGGCGCCGCGTGCGCCGAGGTTGGTCACGGCCGTGTCGATCAGGTGCGCCCCGACCGGGTTGAAGCCCAGCGACGGGTTGCACCAGTAGAACTCGACGATCACCTCGTTGGCCGGCGCCCGGCCCAGGTTCCACACGTGCGCGTAGACGGTGTTGTCCTGGCCGGCCAGGGCGACCTGCCCCAGCTGCGGCGGGATCGGCGGGGCCAGGTCCGGGGCGACTCCGGCGAGGATGTAGACGTCAGGGCTCTCCCAGAACACGTCCAGCGGCCGGGTTCCCGTGTCGCCGGGGTTGCCGCGCATGAACAGGTACGGCAGGTAGAGGTTCTTGCGCACCCCCGGCCAGACCGTCGGTGGCAGGGGGCTGAGGCTCCCCGGTTGGAGCGAGCCGAGGTCGCCCGGAGTGATCGGGTGGCCGTACGGGCCTCCGCTGACGGTTCCCGGTACGCGACCCGGCCGTCCCGGGACGTCACCGGTACAGTCGCCGGGGGTACCGCCGCCCGAGGCTCCGCCGCAGGTCCCTGCGCAACCACGGCGGTTGCAGTGAGAGCAGTGCGCGCGGGCGGGCCGGCAGGGCACTGATCGGCCGCATCCGCAGCTACATCCTCCTGCGGTGCCCTCGATGACGTCGGCCGCCAGATCGAAGGCCTGGCGCACCAGGCTCATCGCGTCGCTGCGCACGTCGCCTCCGGCTTCGCAGGGTTCAATGGCGCGGGGTTCGATGGCACAGGGTTCGGTGTCGCAGGGTCCGGTGTCGCGCTGGGCCGCGACCGCGGCCGCGGCGATCTTCGGCAGATCGTTCGTGGTCACTTCGGCGGCCTCCTCGTCAAGAGCGTCTGTGCGTTCGTGTCCTCAGCCGGCTTCCACAGCGGCTGGTTCGGATTCGGGCCAGCCGTAGCAGCCGTGGCCGCCGGTGCCGCGCCTGCGGCCGGTGCCGCCCCCGCGGGCCGCGCAGGAGCCGTCGCGCCACCCGCTGCCGCTCCGGCGGGTTGCGGAGCGGCCATGCCCGGGACCGGCCCCGGAATCGGGAGGTGTCCTCCCGGGATCGGCAGGCCGTCGAAGTAGTGCAGCTGCACCGGTATCTGCCCTGGTGCGTCCGGAGGAGCGCCCTGCCAGGTCGGGCTGCCTTCCGGCTGCGCGACCGGTTGCTGGAACGCGTCGCCGCGGTGGTCGTGGCCGATCTCCGAGCCGCGGATCCAGTCCCAGCAGCGGTAGCCGTAGCCGCGGTCGGCGTCGAGGTTGAAGTCGGCCACCGGTCCGCCGGCGGGGTCCACGATGCGGCCCATGAGGTAGGCGGCGAACGGGATCGGGTCGCCGAGCGGGCTGTGGTCGGTGCCGGGGTCGCGACCGATCACCGACTCGTTGATCGCGTCGGTGTGCGCAGGCGTGACAGCGTTCTCATACGCCGTCCGCTGGGCCGGCGTGATCGGCCGGTCGGTGCGGAACAGCACCTGGTCCGGGGTGACGCCGGCCGGGTACGGACCGCTGACCGTCGTCCCGGCGCGCTTGCCGAGGATCGCCAGGATCTCGGCGCTCAGCCGGGCGTTGACTCCGGCGTGGTCGAGTTCGGCGACGACGTCCGAGGTCTCGGTCGGCGTCGCGTAAACGCTGTTGTCGTCGCGGCGCGAGATGACCGGGTACGCCCAGGGGCGGCGGAACTCGTTGGGGGCGTCGCCGCTGTCCTGCTTGGGGCGCACCGGGAACAGCGGGTAGCGGTCGTTGCGCGGGTTGGTCGGCTCGACGATCAGCGACGGGTCCCGGTCCAGATGGCCGAACGGATCGGTGGCGTCGGCGAGGGCCTGCAGGAACGCGTTGTCGACCGTGCTGCCCAGCTTGATCAGGTTCTCGTCGATCTCGTTCGGCTGCCGCAGCTCGTCGTTGTCCGGGTACCGCAGCTCGCCGTGCGGGATCTCGAAGCCGATGTGGGCCAGGACCTCGTGCGTGTTGTTGACGATGTCCCAGGCGTACATGGCCAGCTGGTAGAGCGCCCACCGCACCGGGTACGTGCCGGGGCTCAGGATCGTCTTGACGAGGTCGCCGCCGAGGTTGACGATCGCCTCGCCCTCCTTGAAGAGCCACGTCAGCAGGGCGAGCAGGATCGCGCAGACGTCCTCGATCGGGTCGCTGCTGTCGACGCCGGAGAAGTCCGGCGGGCTGGCCAGGTCCGTGAAGGCCGAGGCCGGCGGCCACTCGATGACGTCGGGCTTGCGGGGCTTGTCGAGGTCGAAGCCGGACCAGAACGCGAGGCGGTAGTAGGAGATCATGAAGCGGTAGGAGGTCTGCACCTCCCACGGCAGCGGGAAGCCGGGCGGGACGTCGAAGGACGGCGTCGGGGCGACCGCCGCGAGCACGTCGTCCAGCGGCTGGTTCAGGGTGATGCCCGCGTCGTTGAGGAGTTGTTCGAGCTTCGTCCGGACCGTGCCCATGCCGTTCTGGAACGTGCTGCCACCGAGGTTGGCCGGCTCGGGGAACCCGTCGTCGTGGTAGGTGGCGATGAGCGCGCGGACGATGCCGTCGGCGAGCCACTGGGGCATGAAGCCGTCCTGGTCGACGGCGGCCTTCGCGGCCGCGGCGTCGGCCGGGAGCGTCGCAGGGCGTTCCCATCCGTTGGGGTGGTCCTCGTCCAGCGCGACGGCGTAGACGAAGGCCGAACGGCCGAGGTCCGGGTACACGTCGTCGGCCGCGAGGTCGTCGGCGGGCAGAGTGCCCGTGCCGTCCCTCCGGGCCTGCCGGTAGTTCCAGGCGTCGATGTGGTTCTCGACCACGTGGTGGCGCTGCCAGTGCGTGCGGAAGGGGCCGCCGGCCTGCTCGTTGACGAAGGAGTGGCCGATGACGTCGGTGCCGATGTGGGCGATCCAGCCCAGGGCGAACGCCTGGAACTGCTCCAGCTTGTCCTGGTCGCCGTCCTGGGCGAACTGCCGCTTGGCCTCGGCCAGCAGGTTCTGCGCCATCTGATTGGTCTTGCGGTAGTGGAGCATGTCGCTCCACACGAACGCCTGCTCGTCCCAGCCCACGCGCATCTTCAGGGAGAACCAGGAGAACACGTCCGTGAACGTGACCAGTTCCTCCTCGGCGACCTTCACCAGGGCGGTCACGAGCTCGCTGCACGCCGTCGCCGCCGCGCTGATGACGCCGCCGGACAGGTCGTCGAGCAGATTCGCGGCGGTGTCGACGATCGGGCCCACCGTGGCGTCCCAGACCGCGATGAAGTCGGCCCAGATCTTCCGGAGCTTGATCAGGAACCTGACGACCTTCGCGAAGGTCTGGTCCACCTCGGCCAAGATGACGACCAGCGGCTCCCAATCCTCGTCCTTGGCGTGGTCGATCCAGTAGTAGACCGACATCGCGAGCATGATCAGGTCGTCCTGGAACGGGAACTCGGCCAGGGGCCCACTGGAGTAGTCCTGGCAGAAGAAGAACAGGTCGGGCCCGATCGCGCCGACGTTCGTGTACTTCGGCCACTTCTTCATGAGCTCGCCGCAGTGCTTCGGCGTCAGTCCGTCGGCGCCCGTCAGAGCCGCGATGCCCCCGCCGGGCCCGTCGGTCACTCCGGCCTGGTCGTTCGGGTTGAAGCTCTCCTGGCCCTCCAGCCAGTCAGCGAGCCTGCGCGCTGTGTAGACGTGCGTGAAATGCCCCGGCATGAGGCCACACCCCCCTGTTGCTACGGCCGAGCCGGACGGATGAGTCCGCCCGCGGTCCGTCTTCCTGCATGGGTTCAGTGCGGCGGCGCGGGGGTTGGATACATGTTCGGGGGTGGTTTTTTGGGCGGCCTTGCTTGAGGTGGGGGTGTGGGTGTGGGTGTGGGTGGCTGGGGTGTGGTGGGTGCGGTTTGTTGGTGGGTTTTAGGAGCTTTTTACGGCTTCGCGCGGGTTTAAGAAGGATCCGCT